>NZ_JADPKH010000142.1:0-1327 GCF_023073835.1 Bradyrhizobium sp. 153
ATGCTGTCGGGCGCATCATCGACACCTACACGCCCGCAGAATCCACAAACTACTTCACTGCCGCAGGCTACTTGCAACCTGATCGGCTAACGCTCTAGCCGATGTCGCGGCAAAAGTGACGCCCCGCATGTCAGGCCGCTTTTTCAGCTTGGGCGATGTCGCTTCCATACAGCACCATACCTTCACAGGCGCTGGTCCACCCAAGCCCAGATCTCAAGAGAGAGCCCGCTGCCCTAAATTGGGTAGTGTGCGGGAGGTTCTGCAAAAAGCTGAGAGGCTGAAGCGGTCATGGTAAGTCCGGTGATTGCGAAGATCACCGCTCGTAGAGGAGCTTGGACCCGCCATGACCGTGACGAAGATTAGGACGGATGTCTCTGCAGTCAAAGAGTTGTCGAGGTCGGACAAGGAGTTCCTGAAGCCGCTGATCCAGGGGGCGGTGCAGGACATTCTGGAAGCCGAGATGACGGAGACGCTGGGTGCGGAGAAAGGAGAGCGCAGCGAGGGGCGGCTTGGCTACCGCTCCGGCTACTATTCCCGCTCGTTGATCACCCGGATCGGCAAGATCGAGCTGAAGGTGCCGCAGGACCGGCAGGGGCGGTTCTCGACCGAGTTGTTCGAGCGCTACCAACGCTCGGAGAAGGCGCTGGTTGCGGCCCTGGCCGAGATGTACGTGCAGTGCGTCTCGACGCGAAAGGTGAAGCAGGTCACCGAGGAACTGGTGGGCCATGCCTTCTCAGCCGGCGCCAGGTGCTCGCGGTCGAACTCGCCAACCGAGAGAGCCGATCGAGCTGGAAGGATTTTTTGGAAGCCTTGAAGGCCCGTGGCCTGCATGGCGTCGAGTTCGTCGTCTCCGATGATCACCCGGGCTTGAAGAAGGCAATCCCCGAAGTTCTCACCGGCGTGTTCTGGCAGCGCTGTTATGTGCACTTCCTGCGCAATGCGCTCGACTATGTCCCCCGCAAGGTCGATGACGATTGCCTGCTCGAGCTCAGATGGATGTACGACCGGCGCGACCTCTCGGAGGTACGGCGCGATCTTGCCGCCTGGTTCGCCAAATGGGGTGGCAAATACGCCAAGCTCACCGCCTGGGTGGAAGAGAACATCGAGGAGACGGTCACCTACTTCCGCCTGCCGCTGGCACACCGCAAGCACATGAATTCGACGGATGAGATGGACAAGCGATTCTTAATGATCGCCCCGATGACGATTGGGGAAATCGCGTCCATTCTGCGGATTCCGACGAAGTCGCCCGGGTGTACCGATATGAAGTCGCTCGGGGATTCCGAGACGATGTCGCCCACCTTTCCGATTTGATCTCGCCCGGTGA
>NZ_JADPKH010000116.1:0-1314 GCF_023073835.1 Bradyrhizobium sp. 153
CCGACGAAATGGACGAGGTCGCCGTCAAGGGCTCCATCGCATCGAAGTCAGAGACAGCAATGGCGATCCCGACCAGGCCGTTCTTGAGATCAGGTATCGCAAGATTCGCATTCTGCCGCCGATCGGAAAGCAGAAGCGCTATCCCGCTCTGACCCTGACGGTGATCCATGCCGAAGAGCGCGGGACGCCGAAAAACAGAAAGAAGATCGATTGGAAGCTGATCACCGACGTCGGCTGATGGCGTGGTGACAATCACCCCAGCCCAGCTTGGCTTGGAGGGCATCGACTGGCGGATGCCGCAACAGACCTGGCGACCGCAGGCGGCTGGCTGATCGCTGGGATTTGAATCGGTGACAGGATCAGCGGTTCGGACAGAGACCGCGTCTTGTGATTCTCTGGTCGGCGATGAGCGCCGATGATTCTCTTCCCGACGATGTGACCACGCTGCACGCGATGCTGCGCGCCGAGCGAGCGGCCCGGTTGGCCGCGGAAGCCGAGGCCCAGGCGGGAACATTGCTGATCGAGAAGCTCAAGCTCACGATCAAGAAGCTCCGGCACGAGCAGTTCGGACAGTCCTCCGAGCGAGGCGCATTGCTGGACCAGCTCGAGCTACAGCTCGCCGACCTGGAGGAGAACGCGGCTCAAGCTGAGACCGCGGCGCAGATGGCAGCCGAGAAGATTGCGGTGCCATCGTTCGAGCGCCGCATCCAGCCCGCCGGCCGCTGCCGGAGCATTTGCCGCGGGAGCGCATTGTCTATCCCGTGCCGGCCACCTGCCCATGCTGCGGCGACAGTCGATTGCGCAACATTGGCGAGGACGTAACCGAGACGCTGGAGCTCGTTCCGCGCCAGTGGAAGGTGATCCAGCACGTCCGCGAGAAGCTCGTCTGCCGGGCCTGCGAAGCGATCACTCAACCGCCGGCCCCCTCGCATCCGATTGCGCGCGGGCGTGCAGGGTCCAAGCTGCTGGCCCATGTCTATTCGCCAAGTACGGCCTGCACCTGCCGCTTCATCGTCAGAGCGATGTCTATCAGCGTGAAGGCATCGACCTCGACGCATCGACGCTCGCGGAAAGGGTAGGTGCCTCCGCGGCAACCCTGATGCCTCTGGTCGATGCGATCCGGAGCCACGTCTTCGCGGCGGAGCGCATCCACGCAGATGACACCACGGTGCCGGTCCTGGCCAAGGGCAAGACCAGGACTGGCCGGCTCTGGACCTATCTATGGACGGTCCCCGCTTTGCAAGGCCATTTGCTTTGTTCCGGCTAGCGATCGTTTGCAGCTATCTATCCGGCTTTATGGCGATGCTACGAGCC
>NZ_JADPKH010000107.1:0-104686 GCF_023073835.1 Bradyrhizobium sp. 153
CATCGGCCGCTCCTTCCAACTCAGGAGCCACCTTCAGAATCGATTTCTGCCCAATTCGCAATGCCTTACAGAGAACGCTCACATGCGATTCCCCTGCCCCTGAGGGGGAGGGTGAAACGTCAGTTCAGCCCGCCAACCTGAATCGCAGCGTGAACTCCGCGCCGCCGCCGGGGAGATTCTCCACCGCGACCGTCGCGGCGTGATCGTCCGCGACGCCGCGCACGATCGAGAGGCCCAGGCCTGCACCGTCGCTGCGCTGGCGGTCACGGCGCCAGAAGCGCTGGAAGATCAGCTCGCGCTCGGCCTCCGCGATGCCGGGACCGCGATCGCGCACCCGCACTGAGCCGTCCTCGCCCACCTCGACCTCGACGGCGGTGTCCCTCGCCGTGAACTTGATCGCGTTTTCGGCGAGGTTGAAGACTGCACGCTGAAGCATCTCCGAATTGCCGTGGATCATGACGGGCGCGTCGCTGCCCCGCAGGGCGATGTCCTTATGCTGCGCGATCGCAAACGGGGCGATCGAACCGACCACCTCGGCACAGACGGCGCGCAAGTCAGCGGTCTCGCCGGGGTCGAGCACCAGCGTGTCGAGCTCGGCGATCTCCAGCAGCTGGGCGACGATCCGGCTCATGGCTTCGATGTCGGCATGCAGCGCCTGACGCGCCGCGCCGTCGCCAAGCGTCTCGATCCGCGTGCGCAGGATCGTGAGCGGCGTACGCAGTTGATGAGCCGCGTCGGCCGTGAACTGCCGCTGCACCCGAAAGCCGTCCTCGAGGCGGTCGAGCGCCTGGTTCACTGCCGTGACGAGCGGCATGATCTCGCGCGGGATCTGCTTCGTCGGCAGGCGGATGTCGGTGCGCGCCGGGCCGATATTGCTGGCCTCCTCCGAGGCCTTCCACAATGGCGCGATCGCGCGGCGGAAGATGATGATGTCGGTTGCGAGCAGGACCAGAAGGATGGGGATGGTGATCCACCCGACCCGTCGGAAGAAGTTCGAGACGATGTCGTCGATGATGACGTCGCGATGCGCGAGATCCTCGGCGACCTGGATGCGCACCGTCTTGCCGTCGATGACCCGGGTGACGCCAGCGCCGGAAATCGTCTCGGGCGGCCGAAGAGCCGCGGCTGCGGCCCGCCGATGCGAGGAAAACAGCAGCCGGCCTTCGCCATCGCGAATGTCGTATTGATAGCGGCCGTAGGCGTCCGAATAGAGCCCGCGCAGACTGTCGGGCAGGTTGAACGTCAGCGAGCCGTCCGGCTGGGTGACGATGCGCTCCGCCAGCACCTCGGCCTGGGCGCGCATGCCGTCGTGGTGCAACTGGTCGATCTCGGAATTGAGCAGCCAGAACAGCACGAGCGGCAGGACGATCGCGACCATCGCGACCGCCACGATGTGCAGGAAGACGATCCGCCAGATCAGCGATTTGAACGTGAGCGATCTGACATGGCCTCCGGCAGCCACGCTATTTTTCCTCGGCCATGAGATAGCCGACGCCGCGGATGGTGTGGATCACCACCTTGGCGCCGTGTTCGGTGAGCTGCTTGCGCAGCCTGGAGACATAGACCTCGACCGCGTTGGAGGCGACCTCGCCTTCGAGCCCGAAGATGTGATCCTCGACGTTCTTCTTCGGCACCACCCGGC
Source organism: Bradyrhizobium sp. 153 (assembly GCF_023073835.1). Classification (NCBI taxonomy): domain Bacteria; kingdom Pseudomonadati; phylum Pseudomonadota; class Alphaproteobacteria; order Hyphomicrobiales; family Nitrobacteraceae; genus Bradyrhizobium; species Bradyrhizobium sp. 153. The sequence continues at coordinate 1,643 of NZ_JADPKH010000107.1, forward strand.
CCTGCCGGCGCAACAGGATCTCCAGCACCGACGTCTCGCGCGCGGAGATGATCCGCGGCTGGTCGTCGACGAAGATCTGGCGGCTCTCGGTGTCGTAGACGAGATTGGCAAGGCGGAGCGAGCGGCCGAGCAGCTGGCCCGGCCGGCGCAGGATTGCCTCCAGCCGCGCCACCAGCTCCTCCATCGCGAACGGCTTTGTGAGATAGTCGTCGGCGCCGCTGCGCAGTCCGGTGACGCGGTCTTGCACGCCCCCGCGCGCGGTCAACACCAGGACCGGCAGCGGCTCCATCTTGAGGCGCAGCTCGCGCAGCACTGCCAGGCCGTCGCCGTCGGGCAGGCCGAGATCGAGGATCATCGCGGCATAGCTGACGCTGCTCACAGCTTCGCGCGCCTCGGCTGCGCTGCCGACGATGTCGCTCTCATACCCGGCAGCCGCCAGCCCGCCGGCCACGAGCCGCGACAGCTCGGCATTGTCCTCGACGATCAGAAGGCGCATCAAATTCCCGCCGATTGTTCCGGTATCACCGCACGGCTCGCGCCGCATCTGCGTTCTTTTCCAGCATTCGCGGCGCCGCGGCCAGCGAAAAAGCACCGGGGCGGCGGGTCGGCCTTCTGTCAGGTTCGCGTAAGCTTCAATGACCGGTCCTTGCATCAAGGAGAAGGCTGTTTGCTAATTTGACAGATACCAGCAAGTTTCTCTCAGACTAAAGGATGAACTTAATGAGCAATCCTGTGAAAACCGAAAGCGAACTCATCGCCATGGCGAAGGCCGAGTTGAAGGTTCATGCCGACTGTCCCGATGGAATGACCATTTCGATCCTCCGCGATGGCAAGTCCTGGGAGTTTCGAGCCAGTGCGGACCGAGCCACCTCAGATCGGCCCGGCTACCCCGAATGCGTTGCCATGCTTGTCCAGATCGGCGATCACCTCAGCAAGCAGTACGACGTCCAGCGCTAGACGGACCTCGACGTTTCGAACACACGCGCAGGGGAATCTCAGAACACCTGTTCGATCGCCATCACCAGACCGGCCGCGAACTTTTTTAGTGGCCGCTGCGGCAAATTGTCTATTTTTCTGTTGACCGGAAAACTGCCGACGATAAAGGTGCCCTGCTTCACGCGCGCCCGCGACCTGCACAGGTCTCGCTGGAAATCGAACAACAAGAACGAGCGGAAGCATCAGGAGGGTGAACTAGCTCCGGCGCAGATGTGGAAGGCTGCTGATGCAGCACCATGATCCTGCTCGTTTGGGGTCAGCACTCAGCGAGCGGGGAAAAGATATTGATGCGCCCATTGTTGGCGATAAGTGCAGCTATCGACTGGCTGAACGAGAAGATCGGTAACGTCTGCAACGTTCTGGTGCTCGCGGCCTGTCTCGTCAGCGCTGCAAATGCGATGATCCGGTACGCCTTCAGCTACAGCTCCAACAGCTGGCTCGAAACGCAGTGGTATATGTTCGCTGTCGTCGTGATGTTCGGCGCGTCCTATACCTTCAAACGTAACGAGCATGTGCGTGTCGAAATCATGTACCTCATGCTTTCCGAGCGCGGCCAGTTATGGCTCGACCTGATCGGGACATTGGTTTTCCTCGTCCCGGCATGCCTGCTCCTCAGTTACCTGTCATGGTCGATGTTCTACAACTCGCTCGTCATCGGCGAAATGTCCAATAATGCTGGCGGCCTCCTCCGATGGCCAATCAAGCTTGCGCTGCCGGCAGGATTCTTCATGTTGGCTCTGCAAGGTGTCTCAGAAGTCATCAAACGAGCAGCGGCTCTGCGCGGCGAAGTCACCATCGATGCGAAATACGAGCGGCCGACCCAATGATCACAATTGAGATGATGCCGCCGCTGATGTTCGGCGGGCTGGTCTTGGCGATGCTGATCGGCTTCCCTGTCGCCTTCACGTTGGCCGCTCTCGGGCTTTCGTTTGGATTTCTCGCGATCCACGAAGGATTCTTCGGATTCAGCTTCCTCCAGGCAATCCCGGAGCGCATCTACGGCAGCGTGCTGGCCAACGAGCTGCTGCTGGCAATTCCATTCTTCACGTTCATGGGCGCGATCCTCGAACGATGCGGCCTCGCAGAAGATATGCTGGATTCGATGGGGCAGTTGTTCGGCCCCATTCGCGGCGGTCTCGGCTATTCCGTGATCATCGTCGGCTTCATCCTCGGTGCCATCACCGGCACGGTGGCCGCGCAGGTGATCGCAATGGCGCTGATCTCGATGCCGGTCATGATCCGCTACGGCTACAACATGCGCTACATCACCGGCGTGCTTGCAGCGTCCGGCACCATTACCCAGCTGGTGCCTCCCTCGCTGGTTCTGATCGTGCTCGCCGACCAACTCGGGAAGTCGGTCGGCGATATGTATCTGGGCGCCTGGGGGCCTTCGATCCTCCAGATCGCCCTCTTCGCGGGCTACACGTTTGCTCTGAGCCTGATCAAGCCAGGCCATGTCCCGGCCGTGCCTAAGGAAGCGAGGACGCTCAAAGGTTGGGCGCTCTGGCGCAAATGCCTGCTGGGCATCATCCCATCCGCTGTTCTGATCTTCGTGGTGCTCGGCACCATGATGCTCGGCCTCGCCACCCCGACCGAGGCGGGCGCGATGGGCGCCGTCGGCGCGATCGTCCTTGCCGTTATCCATCACAAGGATTTCAGCTCGGCCGGTCACAGGGTTTTGCTCGTCGGCGTCGCCGCTGCTGGTGTCGGCACCATCATCGGCATCTACTTCACGCCTAACCTGCCGTTCAAGATTGCCTTCGCAATTGCCTATCTGGCAGTGGCCTGGGTCTGCATCGAGGCGATCAGGATTCCCGACCTGCGCACCCTGGTTAAGCAGGGTTATGAGACCACCATGCGCATCACCTGCATGGTGACCTTCATCCTGATCGGATCGACTTGCTTCTCGATCGTTTTCTTGGGTTGCAACGGTGGTGTCTGGCTGGAGCACATGCTGACATCACTGCCGGGCGGCGTGTGGGGCTTCCTGATCTTCATCAATTTGTTCATCTTCTTTATCGCCTTCTTCCTCGATTTCTTCGAGATCGCCTTCATCATCATCCCGATGATTGCGCCGATCGCACACAAGCTGCTGACTCCCATCGTCGGTGCCGATGCTGCCTTGATCTGGTTCGGCGTCATGCTCTGCGTCAACATGCAGACCTCCTTCCTGCATCCCCCCTTCGGCTTCGCTTTGTTCTACCTCCGGGGCGTGGCGCCAAAAGAAGTCAAGAGCTCAGACATTTATTGGGGTGCAATGCCTTGGATCGGCCTGCAGGCGATCATGGTTGCCGTTGTCATCGCCTTTCCAATAACGGTGACTGGGCTGCTGGACGCGCCGACGAAGGTGGATTTGGACAAGATCAAGATCGAGATCCCGGACATCGAACTGCCACCGCCACTCGATTTCGGCCAGCCGAAGAACTGACCGGCCTCGCGCTTTGGCTAGTCTAAGGCGTCGACCTGCATCAGTCCGGCATAACCAGCCAGATGCTGCTCCGGACGCGCACGGCGACGTCGGGCGAGTAGAAGAACACTGCCGCCGGTGCACGCAGGTCCAGAGCCGATCGGTCCAGATCTTGCCACTTTTCACTCCTCAGCGTTTCAATCGGCCACCAGGAGCCGAGCGCCTCGAATACCGTCGAAAATGAATTGGACCGCAAGAGCCGCCAGGACAACGCCGGCAAGTCTCGCCAGCACATGTTCAACGACGAAGTTCAGATCCGCAATTGGGCCTGCGGCCGGTATATTTATTGAGCGGTCCTTTGCGCGGCCTTCTCAATCCTTCTGGAAGAGAATAATCATCCTGGGGACCGTCGTGTCCCGAGGCCCCGGGCGGCGCCTTCTGCGCGACGATCGGCGGACGTGGTTGCCGCAGCGCATCCTCGTTCGCTGTGCTGAGTGAACGGCTTTTCTCGCGCAAGCCGCCGGCGAACAGGCTCCTTGCCCAAGAGACCATTCCTGCGAAGGACGCGTATTTTGGCCAACCCTCCATGATCAGCACGCGCAATCGTCTTCAGGCAGCGGTCTGCTTCCGCGCGGCCTCCATTCTTCGGAACAGCTCCAGCCACCGCTGCTCTTTCGGAGAGAGCGGTAGCTCGGAATGTCGCCAAGTCGGCTTGCCATCTAGCGGAAGCTGAGCATCCAAAAGTTCGAATTCGGTCGTCTCCTCAGGGGTAAGGCCTGCAAGGACCCGGCGACGCTTCTTGTCGAGCGTGTACAAACGCGAGGTCAGCACGATCTCTCCGCTTGGCCCAACGGTCGACGGAGACAGTATTGGCGTGTTCCCTTTCACTTCAGCACCATCATGGTTCATCTCGCGGCAACGAGCTTGGCCAGCAAAATGGCGCACTCGCGCAGGTCAGTTGCGAAGGGAGGCTGCCGCAGCCTCCCCTCGCCGAGCATTCACGCTGTCACACGTGGATGGCCCTGATGCAGTTGCCAAACTCGCAGAGCCGCAACAGCGGCGACGAGGATTCCGGCGATGACGTGGAGCGGTGTCACCGTTGCCTTGGCCGAGAAGTGCAGCACCCAGGGTGATACGGCGACCCAAACGCCGGCGGCCAGAGCTATCCACTCCTGCCATTCGGCGAATATCGCCAGCGCCGCAACGGCCAGCGCAGCGATCAGGATGCCGCTCAACCAGGCATTCCAGTTGGTGGGACTTTCAGCGGCGAACCCGAAGGCCCACGGCGAGATGAACAAGCCGAGGCCGATCACTAGGTTGACCCCATCGGCGATCATGTCCTTTTTCCAGATGGTGTTCATGTTGCAACTCCTTACATTCGCTCCTTTCCCTCACTCTCTTTGCACAGGCCAGTCCGGTGACGGGCGAAAGCGAACTCCCGCCCGTCCCGCGGTTACTTGCCGTTGATGGCGATCCGTTTCACCTTGTGCTGCGTGGTCGGTAACTTCGGCAGCGTCACGGTGAGCACGCCATTCTTGAAAGACGCCTCGACCTTGTCCTGATCGACATCGTCGACCGGGACGGAGCGCTCGAAGCGTCCGTAGTAGCGCTCGCTGAAGCGGCGCTCCTTGTCTTCGGTCTCGCTCCTTTTTTCGCCGCTGATGGTCAACAGGCCGCCCCTCAGTTCGACGTTGACGTCCTTCTCCTCGAGACCGGGGACCTCGGCGGTGACGTTGACTTCCTTCTCCGTCTCTTTGACTTCGATGTTCGGCCATCCGGTCGCCTGGGAGCCAAACGGAGTGACGTCGAACGTGCGGAACGCATCATCGAACAGCCGATTCATCTCGCGATGAAGCGCGAGGAACGGATTGGCTTCGCTGCGGTGCGGACTCAGATCGCGGGAGCCGTTATTCCGGGGAACGAGATCGCGTAGGGGCATAGCTTTCCTCCTTCCTGTTTCTTCATGCTCATTTGACAAAATTCAGCCGCGCGCGGCCACGCCGCGCAGGCGGTTCGACGGCCCCGAACGGAACTCCGTCAGGCGGTCTGCTTCCCTTCGATTTGCTGGTTGTCGTTGCCGGCGACTTCGATCGCGATACGGCGTGGCTTCATCGCCTCCGGGATTTCCCGAACCAGAGCGATCCTCAGCATGCCGTTTTCGAACGTCGCATCCTTGACCTGAACATAGTCCGCCAGGTTGAAAACGCGGCGGAACGGCCGCAGGGAGATTCCCTGGTACAGGTAGTCTTGATCACCTTTGCTGGGCTTGCGCCCCTCAACCGTAAGCATTGATTGCTCGGCGGTGATGGTGATCTCCTCCGGGCTGAAGCCCGCCAGTGCCAGCGTGATCCGGTACTGGTTCTCACCGGTACGCGCGATGTCGTACGGCGGATAATCGTCGTCCGCATTCGCCGCGTCGTTGACGAGGTCGAACAGACGATCGAAGCCGACGCTCGAGCGCCAGAACGGGGGCATTTCGTAAGTTCTCATAACCACATCCTCCTTGGAGCAACATGGATAGGAGCAACGCCGGTTTTCCGACGGCCTTGACCGGACCCTGACGGCGTCCGGCGCCACACATGTGGCACCCAAGAGCTAGAACGGTGCGGGTCGTTTTCAAGGGCGCCATGCGCGCTCGAATTGTATTTTTGCCGTCCCGACCCCGGCTTCGGTAGATTGTGTGCTTCGCATCAACCGCCGCTGCGGACGGCCACCTTCGCCCTGCGCAATCAGCCCCATGCTCGGCCGGCCCACACCTTTTGAGCCGCCACGGGAGCTCCCTAAATCGAGGCCGTCAAGGCCATTGTCGGATTCACCGCCTGCACTTCGCTGCTCACATGGGCCCGGCCGCAGCTCTTATTTCTCGAAGGAACAATTCGGAAGATACGACATTTTGTGAGCGCCGCCGGCATGACGCGCTTGGGCGCCGCTTCTGGGCCCAGGCGCATGCTGGGGGAGCTCACCCACTTTGCTCTGAGGAGGAATTGGAAAATGAGCATCCTGTCCGTCCGATCGAATCTGCCCGCGACCTGTCGCCGGAGCAGGCCGAATATATCACCGACAAACTGAAAGTAGCCTCGCCTGAGGTCGTCGAGATGAACGGCTGGATACGGGGTGATACTTCGCTCAACCTGCCCACGAGGCGGGAGGACGGGGCCGAGGAAATCGAGGACCGGCTGATCGATCCGGCGCCCGACCCGGAGACGCTGCTGTCGGAGGCGGAGGATCGTAACCGGGTAAGAAGCGCAGTGGGGGACGCGCTCGCTCTCCTTGACCTCCGTGAGCGCCATATCGTCGGGGCGCGATTCCTGGCCGAACAGCCGAAGACCCTGGAGGAGCTTGCCGGCACTTCCGGCGTATCGCGCGAGCGCGCACTGCAAAAGATCCGGAGCGCGATGCGCTCCCGTTTGCATGGAGCTGCGCGCCGTCCCGATCGTCCCGATCGGGGCTGGCGCAGCGGTTAATCGCGGAGGGAAGAAGATGAAGATTGCGCAGATTGCCCCGCTGTTCGAGAGCGTCCCGCCCCGGCTTTATGGGGGAACGGAGCGGGTGGTTTCGTGGCTGACCGAGGAGCTGGTGCGACAGGGTCACCAAGTGACGCTGTTCGCCAGCCAGGACTCCATTACCTCGGCCGAGCTCGTTCCCTGCACCACTCGTGCGCTGCGCCTCGATCACGACGTGCAAGATGCTATTCCCCATCCGATGGTCATGCTCGACAAGGTGCGCGAGCGCGCGGATGAGTTCGACATCCTGCACTTCCACACCGACTATCTGCATTTTCCGCTGTTCCGGTCCGAGCGCGGCCGGACGCTGACAACGTTGCACGGCCGGCAGGATCTGCTGGACCATATGCCGTTCTACCGCCGATTTTCCGACATGCCGCTGGTTTCGATTTCGAACGCGCAACGGGCGCCGCTCTCAGGCGCGAACTTCGTGGCGACGGTGTACCACGGCCTTCCGCTCGATCTGCACACCCCAAGCTTCAGCCCGACAGGCGGCTATCTAGCGTTTCTCGGCCGCATCTCACCGGAGAAACGTCCCGACCGCGCTATTGCAATTGCGCGGGCGGCGGGGCTTCCGCTCAAGATAGCTGCCAAGGTCGACAAGGCCGATGAAGCCTATTTTCGCGGTGTTATCGCGCCGATGCTGAACGAGCCGGGAATCGAGTTCATCGGCGAGATCAATGAGAGCGCCAAAAGCGAATTTCTCGGCAATGCGGCAGCGCTGCTCTTCCCGATCGACTGGCCGGAGCCTTTCGGCCTGGTCATGATCGAAGCCATGGCCTGCGCCACGCCGGTGCTCGCCTTCCGTTGCGGATCGGTCCCGGAAATCGTCGACGACGGACTAACCGGCCGTATCGTGTCCGACGTCGATGAGGCGGCGCGGGCCATTCCCGGATTGCTGGCGCTCGACCGCAAAGCCATCCGCGCCCGGTTCGAGGGACGTTTCTCGTCCGCGCGCATGGCGACGGAGTATACCCGGATCTACCAGAGGATGCTTCGCAGCCTTACCGCCAGCTCCGGCTATCGGCACTCGCTGCGCGTCCGGCCGACCTCCACGGACACCGCTCCGGGAGCGCCGCCCACGGCCGCGTAAAAAGATATTTGAAGGGACGGACCTGCGGCACTGCGGAAAGCCGGCAAGGGCGCCGCTCCGTCCCGCCGTGTCACGACACGTCGTCGCGGAAACTTCTGCCGGCGGTGTCGAAAAATTTTTCATAGCCCCTCTTGACCTCATCTTTGCCGCGCCTAGGTCGATTTTGCCGGACGGCCGGTTGCGGCCCCGATTTTTATGACATCGCTGAATTGTAGGGGAGGATGTGCATGCATTTCCGTCCATTGCATGATCGCGTGCTGGTGCGACGCATCGATGCCGAGGAGAGGACTGCCGGCGGCATCATCATTCCGGACACGGCGAAGGAAAAGCCGCAGGAAGGCGAGGTGATCGCCGCCGGGCCGGGTGGCCGCAACGAACAGGGCCAGCTGGTGCCGCTCGACGTGAAGGTCGGCGACCGGGTGCTGTTCGGCAAATGGTCCGGCACGGAGGTGAAGATCGACGGCAAAGAGCTTCTCATCATGAAGGAGAGCGATCTGCTGGGCGTGGTCGAGAAGGCCGCCGCGACGAAGAAGGCCGCGTGAAGCGCTGACACTCATTGAACGGCAAAGGAGAGAACGTCATGGCTGCCAAGGACGTCAAATTCTCGACGGAAGCCCGCGACCGCATGCTGCGCGGCGTCGATACGCTGGCAAACGCCGTCAAGGTGACGCTCGGACCGAAAGGCCGCAACGTGGTGCTGGAGAAATCGTTCGGGGCGCCGCGCATCACCAAGGACGGTGTCACCGTGGCCAAGGAGATCGAGCTCGAAGACAAGTTCGAGAACATGGGCGCGCAGATGGTGCGCGAGGTGGCGTCGAAGACCAGCGATGTCGCTGGCGACGGAACGACGACTGCGACCGTGCTGGCGCAATCGATCGTCAAGGAAGGCGCTAAGTCGGTTGCAGCGGGCATGAACCCGATGGACCTCAAGCGCGGCATCGACCTCGCAGTCGAGGCGATCGTCAAGGACCTCAAATCGCACGCCAAGAAGGTCACGGCGAACGACGAGATCGCCCAGGTCGCGACGATCTCCGCGAATGGCGACACTGAGATCGGTCGCTTCCTCGCCGAGGCCATGAAGAAGGTCGGCAACGAAGGCGTCATCACCGTGGAGGAGGCTAAGAGCCTCAACACGGAGTTGGAGGTGGTAGAGGGCATGCAGTTCGATCGCGGCTATGTGTCGCCCTATTTCGTCACCAATGCCGAAAAGATGCGGGCGGAGCTCGAAGACCCGTACATCCTGATCCACGAGAAGAAGCTGTCCGCACTGCAATCGATGCTGCCGCTGCTCGAGTCGGTGGCGCAGTCGAGCAAGCCCCTGCTGATCATCGCCGAAGACATCGAAGGCGAAGCGCTGGCGACGCTGGTCGTCAACAGGCTGCGCGGCGGGCTGAAGATCGCAGCCGTCAAGGCGCCGGGCTTCGGCGATCGCCGCAAGGCGATGCTCGAGGACATCGCGATCCTCACCGGCGGCACGATGATCGCCGAAGATCTCGGCATCAAGCTCGAGAACGTCACGCTCAACATGCTCGGCCGGGCCAAGAAGGTGGTAATTGACAAGGAGAACACGACCATCGTCAATGGCGCCGGCGCCAAGAAGGACATCGAGGCGCGCGTGGCCCAGATCAAGCTGCAGATCGAGCAGACCACCTCGGACTACGATCGCGAGAAGTTGCAGGAGCGGCTTGCCAAGCTCGCGGGCGGCGTGGCCGTAATCCGGGTCGGCGGTGCCACTGAAGTCGAGGTCAAGGAGCGCAAGGATCGCGTCGACGACGCGATGCATGCGACCCGCGCCGCGGTGGAAGAAGGCATCCTGCCGGGCGGCGGAGTGGCGCTGTTGCGGGCGCTCAAGGCGCTTGAACGCATCAAGACCGCCAACGCCGACCAAAAGGCCGGCGTCGACATCGTGCGCCGGGCAATCCAGATGCCAGCCCGCCAGATTGTCGAGAATGCCGGCGAGGACGGTTCGCTGGTGGTCGGCAGGCTGATCGAGAACGGCGACTACAATTGGGGCTTCAACGCCGCGACTGGCGAGTACCAGGATCTGGTGCGGGCCGGCGTGATCGACCCGGCCAAGGTGGTTCGCACAGCCTTGCAGGATGCTGCGTCTATCGCCGCCCTTCTGATCACCACCGAAGCGCTCGTCGCCGAGAAACCGAAGAAGGCGGAAGCCCCAGCCGCGCCGCAGATGGACTTCTAACTTAGCAGTAACGGACCCACGTCTCGATCAGGAAAGGAGACATCGACGTACGAGGAGCGGTCAGATGAGCAGAGATCGTCAGCAAAGGCTGCGTAGAAACGGAGCGGCGGCCGTGCACTGGCTGATGTTCACCCTCAGCTGCGCCACGATCGCCTGGATCAGTCTTTTTCGAACGATAGGAGGATGACATGGTCAGCGATCACATCATTATATCTCCGCTCGGGCGGAGAAACCCCGGGTAGTGCTCGCGCAACCCCTAGCCCGCCGGATACTCGCGGCGTCGATCGCTGCGATCCTCCTGCTGCCGTCGCTGGCGGCTTGGGGAATGGATCGTATGCCGGGCAAACCCGTTCCAGCCGACGCGTTCGAAAAGAAGATCGCGCTCCCACCGATTCCTCATCTTGAGTCGATGCCATGGATGAAGTGGAACGCTGGCGTGAATACCAAGGTCGATAGCTTGATGCCGGCGGATACGCCTTCATCCTTCATGCTGGCGCCGCGCGAGCGCCCGGCGCCATCGTTCGGCTCTTGAACCCGAACATCCCCGGCGTCGGTGAACTCCGCGCCTGAGTTTGCTTGCAGCCTCGATGCTAAGATCACTGGCTGCAGCGGCCCTGAAATTCCCCCTGCGGGACGGGAGCCTCGTGCTTGCCTTCCCCCCGAGAATCCTCGGGGTATTGTCGCCTTATCCTCGAAGCCGGCCTTCTCGGGCTCGATTGGCTCATGCCGAGCGCAGAGGACGCGGCAGGCGTTGTTCACTAAGGCATTGAACCCTTGCCTCGCTTGGCGTGATGTTCCTGAAATGCTGTTCTGAGTTCCGCTAGTTCGTCGTTTGTTGCACCAAGCTCCGCTTCCGCACGACTTGCCAGCAAATCCAGGTAAACGATCGGCCGATCGAACTGGCTCGCCGTGAAGTCGTACCTCACGCCTTCGATCCGGTTGTAAAAATGGTCCGCGGCAGGCAGCGGTGTCTTCAGCAACTGGCCGCCGAACAGTTCATGAATGAGCAGCGCAGTGACATTGCATTGCCCGGCCGCCGGATTGTCCGCGCTCCATTGGCTGGCCGTCGACGACGACCATGCTTTTCGCAGTGCGTCTTGAATTTCATCGGGATCAAAGCTCATGGGTCATTTCCGCAGATCGGCGCGACCCCAAATTTCGGATTATACGATTGTCGCTTTTTGCCACTGTTTTGCCCGACGAGTCAAACGGGCTCCGTAATCCACAGAATCGGAACAGCGAAGCCGGATCCGTCGCTCGGCGTCCCTAACGCTAGTTTCGCTCCCAAAATCGCGGCGCGGACCCAGCTGCCCGCCGATCGTCTCATCCCGCTAATTAGCTCGACATATCAGCGTATTGGCAGCACCGACAGGCAATCCCGCTATCACCCCTCGTCTACTGTGCATGGGGTTGTTTTCGCTGTTTTTGTTTGGACGTGCTTCGGAACGCCGCAACGACAACGCCCCGGAGCCTTCGCTCCGAGGCGTTGCAGGCAACACGCAGCGTGATCAGCTCTGGGAGCGCCGGGCCATGAAGATGTCGTAGCCGACCTCGGCGACCTGGAACCAGGCGTAGCCGTCGCTTGTGAACTTGGCGAGGGAATCGTGGACCTTCTTGAAGTTGGCGTTGGTCGCGCCGACCTCGGCGTGCAGCTCCTTGGCCGCCTTGTAGCAGGCATCCATGATCGACGGCGAGAAGGCGTGCAGCTTGGTGCCGCCTGCGAGCAGCTTCTTCAGCGCCAGCGGATTGGCGTTGTCGTAGCGCGCCATCATGTAATTGTTGGCGTAGTGGCCGGCCTGCTCCAACACGCTCTGGTAATATTTCGGCAGCGCGTTCCACTTGTCGAGGTTGACGAAGGCCAGCAGCATCGGCCCGCCTTCCCACCAACCGGGATAGTAGTAGTGCGGCGCGATCTTGTAGAAGCCGAGCTTCTCGTCGTCATAGGGACCGACCCATTCGGCGGCGTCGATGGTGCCCTTCTCCAGCGCCGGATAGATGTCGCCGCCGGCGAGTTGCTGCGGCACGACGCCGAGCTTCTGGAGCACACGGCCGGCGAAGCCGCCAACGCGGAATTTCATGCCCTTGAGATCGTCGGGCGTGTTGACCTCTTTCCTGAACCAGCCGCCCATCTGGCAGCCGGTGTTGCCCGCGAGCAGCGAGACGACGTTGTAGCCCTTGTAGAACTCGTTGAGCACGTCGCGCCCGCCGCCCAGCATGTACCAGGCCTGGTTGATGCGCATGTTGGGACCGAACGGCACGGCTGAGCCGAAGGTGAAGGTCGGGTCCTTGCCGAAATAGTAGTAGGACGCGGTGTGGCCGATCTCGCAGGTGCCATTCTGCACGGCATCGAGCACCTGGAGACCCGGCACGATCTCGCCGGCGGCGAAGATCTGGATCTGGAATTTGTTGTCGGTCGCTTCAGCGACCATCTTGCACATCATCTCGGCGCCGCCAAACAGCGTGTCGAGCGATTTCGGCCAGCTCGTCGGCATGCGCCATTTGATTTCCGGCATGGACTGCGCGATCGCAGGCGCGGCGAGCGTGGCGGCACCGGCCGCACCAAGTCCCGTGACCTTGATGAAGTCTCTTCTCTTCATGATTTCCTACCCTGATGGATCTGATTGTGGGCCTTCTTGTCGAGGCTTGGGGACAGCATGGAACATCGCCGGGCCGAATGCCATCCCGATCGCACTGCGGCAAAGAAAAAGCCCGGCCTCGCGAGCGAGGCCGGGCGATCCGTCTTACGACTTAAGCCGTAGATCAGCCGCGGGTGCGGGAGCGGATCATGAAGCTGTCGTAGGTATATTCGGCGACCTGCCACCACAGATATTCGTCGGAGCGATAGGCCTGCATGGCGTCGATCGACTTCTTGAAGTCGGGGTTCTTGGCCGAGACTTCCGCCCAAAGCTCGTTGGTCGCCTTGAGGCAGGCTTCCAGCACCTCGTTGGTGAAGGGACGAAGCTGGGTGCCGCCGGCGACGAGACGCTTCAGCGCCGCCGGGTTCTGCATGTCGTAACGCGCGGCCATCCAGGTGTTGGCGTTGGCCGTCGCGTTGGTGAGGATCGCCTGATAGTTTTTCGGCAGCGCATTCCACTTTTCCAGATTGGCGAAGGCGTGGACGGTCGGACCGCCTTCCCAGAAGCCTGGATAATAGTAGTACTTGGCGACCTTGGCGAAGCCGAGCTTCTCGTCATCGTAGGGACCGACCCACTCGGCCGCGTCGATGGTGCCCTTCTCCAATGCCGGGTAGATGTCGCCGCCAGCGAGCTGCTGCGGCACCACGCCCACCTTCTGGAGCACCTGCCCGGCAATGCCGCCGATGCGCATCTTCAGGCCGGAGAGGTCGGCAACGGTCTTGATCTCCTTGCGGAACCAGCCGCCCATCTGGGTGCCGGTGTTGCCGCAGGGGAAGCCGACCACGTTCGACTTCTTGAAGAACTCGTTGGCGAGTTCGTTGCCGCCGCCCTGATAGAGCCACGAATTCTGCTGGCGCGCATTGAGGCCGAACGGCACCGAGGCGAAAATCGCGAAGGTCGGATCCTTGCCGACATAGTAGTAGGACACCGTATGGCACATCTCCACCGTGCCGCTGGAGGTCGCATCGAGCGCCTGCAGGCCGGGGACGAGTTCGCCGGCCGCAAACACCTGGATCTGGAATTTGTTGTCGGTCATCTCGGCGACATACTTGGCCACCTGCTCGGCGCCGCCATAGATGGTGTCGAGCGACTTCGGGAAGCTCGAAGTCAGGCGCCACTTCACCTCAGGCGAGGATTGCGCGATCGCCGGCGAGGCCACCGCGGTTGCCGCCGCGCCCGCTGCCGACACTTTAAGAAATTCACGACGCTTCATCTTCATCTCTCTCCTTGCTGGGGCGTTTCCCCTCAACTTCTCTTTTGCCGCCGCTCATTCCGGCGACGCGTGAAGGCCGCGTCGAACCGAAGGGGCTTGACTGCCGTGGGCGTTTAACACGGAAGCCCCGCTTGCGGAACGCGACAATGGCATGACGGGACTCTACGAAAGTCGCATGTCCCAGGAGCTTGCCGACGACCGGTTCAGGCCGCGGCGATGACACCCTTGAGCTGGTCCCGGACCTGGCCTGCAATGGCGCGGTAGATCGCCGCATGAGGTCCGTCCGGCTCGCTGTCGACGACAGGATTGCCGGCATCCGAGGTGGCGCGAATCGCCATGTGCAAGGGGATCTCGCCCAGGAACGGTACTCCGAGCTTCTCCGCCTCGTGCCGCGCCCCGCCATGGCCGAATATGTCCGACTTGGTGCCGCAATGCGGGCACTGGAAGTAGCTCATGTTCTCGACGATGCCGAGCACGGGCACGTTGACCTTCTTGAACATGGCAAGCCCCCGCCGTGCATCGATCAGAGACAGGTCCTGCGGGGTCGAGACGATCACGGCGCCCTTAAGCGGCACGTTCTGAGCCAGCGTGAGCTGGGCATCGCCGGTGCCAGGCGGCATGTCGACCACCAGCACGTCGAGCTTGCCCCATTCGACGTCGCGCAGCATCTGCGTCACCGCCGACATCACCATGGGGCCGCGCCAGATCATCGCGGTCTCCTCCTCCACCAAAAAGCCGATCGACATGATGGCGAGGCCGAAGCGCCGGAGCGGAATCATCTTGCGCTCGTCGTTCAGCTCCGGCTTGTCGCGCAGGCCGGTCAGCCGCGGCACCGAGGGGCCGTAGATGTCGGCGTCGAGCAGCCCGACCTTGAGGCCGAGGTCGCGCAGGCCGAGCGCCAGATTGAGCGCGGTGGTCGATTTTCCCACCCCGCCCTTGCCGGAGGCCACCGCGATCACGGCGGCAACGCCCGGGATCTCAGACTGCCGCGCCATCGGCGATTGGCCGGCCTGCGGCGGCTTATGGGCGTGGGCCGGCTGCACGCCGGGCGTGCCGCGGCTCGGCTGCGGTGGTGGCGGCGGCGCGGAGCCCGGCTTGCGCTCCGCGGTCAGCGCCACCATCACGGTGGTGACGCCGGGAATGGCGCGCACAGCGGCTTCCGCTTCGGCCCGGATGGACTCCCAGGCGCGCGCCTCGGCGGCATCGACATTGATCGAGAAGAACACCTTGCCGTCCGAGGCGCTGATTGCGCTCAGCACATTGGCGTTGGTGAGCGCGACCCCGCGCGGCGACTTGATCCGGCCAAGGCTGTCGAGAACCTGTTGCTGCGTCACGCTCAAAGCGCATCTCCTGATTTCAAGATGCCCCATTAGAGCGGAAACGCCCAAAAGGCTACTGCCTGCCGATATCGTCAGCCATCTCCGCGGGCGCGGCTCCCTGCTCCCGGGCCGCCTCGTAGTTCAGCTCGATCATGACCCCGTTGGGATCGTGGACGAAGATCTGCCAGAGGTCGCCGCCGGGCACCTGGCGGGACTCGAACTTCATCCCCTTGGATGCGAGCCGCTGCTTCATAGCGTCGAAGCCGCGGCTGACGAAGGCGACATGGTGGACAACGCCGGAATCCGGCTTTTGTGGCTCGGCGGTCGGAGAAATATCGACGAGGTGCACCACCGGCTTGCCCTCGCTGTACATCCAGGCGCCCGGAAAGGCGAAATTCGGCCGGGCACCATTTTCCAGGCCCAGCACGTCTTCGTAGAAGCGGACCGTCTCGGCCAGTTTCCGGGTTCGGATGTTGAAATGATCGAGCACGCCCACGCTCACGCCGCCCAAACCCATGTCCATGCCTTCGCTCCCTTTTTTGAAGTCCTTGAGGTCCGCCATCCTAGCACAGGGGACCGCCAAACGAAGCCGTTGCCCTCAGGCCTCAAGGGTTTATGGTGCGCCCCAATCCGCCCTCACGGCGGAACCAGGCTCCTGCTCGCCCGGCAAGAACCGTAAAACCCAAACTACGGACAAGGTCTCATACATGGCAAAAGTCGCTTTCCTCGGTCTTGGCGTCATGGGCTTCCCCATGGCCGGACACCTCGTGAAAAAAGGGGGCCATGAGGTCACCGTCTATAACCGCACCGCGGCCAAGGCGAAGGAGTGGGCGGACAAGTTCGGCGGCAAGACCGCAGCGAGTCCGAAGGCCGCCGCTGAAGGCCAGGATTTCGTGATGTGCTGCGTCGGCAACGACAACGATCTGCGCGCGGTCACAACCGGCCCCGACGGCGCGTTTGCCGGCATCAAGAAGGGTGCGACCTTCGTCGACCACACCACCGCCTCGGCGGAAGTCGCGCGCGAACTCGATGCGGCCGCGACCAAGGCCGGTTTCAGGTTCATCGATGCACCGGTCTCCGGCGGCCAGGCGGGCGCCGAGAATGGCGTGCTGACGGTGATGTGCGGCGGCGCTCAGGACGCCTATGCCGGCGCCGAGCCGATCATCACGGGGGCCTATGCGCGGATGTGCAAACTGCTCGGGCCCGCCGGTTCCGGCCAACTGACGAAGATGGTCAACCAGATCTGCATCGCCGGCCTCGTGCAGGGTCTCTCCGAGGGTATCCACTTCGCCAAGAAGAGTGGCCTCGACGTCGCCGCAGTGATCGAGACCATCTCGAAAGGGGCCGCGCAGTCCTGGCAGATGGAAAATCGCTACAAGACCATGAACGAGGGCAAGTACGATTTCGGGTTCGCGGTGGAATGGATGCGCAAGGACCTCTCGATCTCGCTGGCTGAAGCTCGCCGCAACGGCGCCAACCTGCCTGTCACGGCGCTGGTCGACCAATTCTACTCCGAGGTGGAGAAAATGGGCGGCAAGCGCTGGGACACGTCGAGCCTGCTCGCGCGTCTGCAACGCTGAGGATCATCTTGACGGCTTGCTGCCGGGCGGCACTGCGACCGTCCCAGACCTCGACGCCGCCGGCACTGCGACGAGGTCTGGCAAGCACATTGAGCTGAAGTACAAAGTTCGGGGGGACTGACTTGCTGAGCGTGATAGCCGCCGTTTTCATCGTTGCGTATGCTGCCATCGCGCTCGAACACCCGCTCGGCATCAACAAGAGCGCTTCGGCTCTCCTGGGAGCGGGCCTGCTCTGGACCATCTATGCGCTGTCCGTCGGCGATGCATCCCTTGTCAACCGCCAGCTCGACGAATCCGTCTCCGCGACCGCCCAAATCGTCTTCTTCCTGATCGGCGCCATGACGATCGTCGAGGTGATCGACGCCCACAACGGCTTCGAGGTCATCACGTCCGTGATCCGCACCACGAAGCAGACCACGTTGATGTGGATCATCGGCTTCGTGACGTTCTTCCTGAGCGCGATCCTCGACAATCTCACGACAACCATCGTGATGATCTCGCTGATCCAGAAGCTGATCGGCCACAAGAACGACCGCCTGCTCTTCGCCTCCCTCATCGTCATCGCCGCCAATGCGGGCGGCGCCTGGACCGTCATCGGCGACGTCACGACGACGATGCTCTGGATCGGAGGGCAGATCACCCCCGTCAGCATCATGCAATCGGTGTTCCTGCCGTCCCTGCTCAATCTGCTGGTCCCGCTGCTCATCGTTGGCTACTCCGTCAAGGGGAAGGACATCATCCCGCCGCCGCAGCGGGAAGCGCAGGCTCTCAAGGTCGAGGTGTTCGAGCGCAATCTGATGTTCTATCTCGGCCTCGGTACGCTGGTCGCCGTTCCTGTGTTCAAGGCCGTGACGCACCTCGCACCCTTCATGGGGATCCTGTTCGGGCTGGGCATTCTCTGGCTGGTGGGCGAGATCGTTCACCGCCACAAGGACGAGGATGCGCGTCGCCCCCTCACCCTCGTCCATGCGCTAACGCGCATCGACATGAGCTCCATCGTGTTCTTCGTCGGCATTCTCATAGCCGTCGCGTGCCTGGAGCACGCCCACGTCCTGGAGGTGCTGGCTAAATGGCTCGACACAACAGTCGGCCGTCTCGACATCATCGTCATCCTACTCGGCCTATTGAGCGCCATCATCGACAACGTGCCGCTCGTCGCGGCGACGATGGGCATGTACAATCTGGCGCAATATCCGCCCGACAGCTTCATCTGGGAATTCATCGCCTATTGCGCCGGCACCGGCGGCTCGATCCTGATCATCGGCTCGGCCGCAGGGGTCGCGGCGATGGGGCTCGAGAAGATCGAGTTCTTCTGGTACGCCCGCCGCATCGCGGGTCCCGCGCTCGTGGGCTACCTCGCGGGTGCACTGGTCTACATCGCGCAGCACTCGCTGCTGCATTGATCTGCCCGTCATGACGCCCGTCGCCAGCGCCGGTTCCCATCACGGAAGGCGTTTCTTAATCAGGCGTTAACGTAATTCTTTAGCTCCTTAAGGCACCTCTTAAGGATTTCTTGCCAGAGATAGACAATGCAGAAGGCCCGCGTCCGGCGTGGGCAGGAATCGTGTTGCTTGATGAGTAACCCCGCTGAAAAGCCCGAGGTTGTGCAGCTTCCGGCCGAGCCGGTGAGCGCTCCATCGGCGAGCAGCCGCAGGGCTGCGGCGCAGCGGGTACGCGAGGCACGCGACAAGTTAACGTCGACCAGCGGAACCCGGCCGGCGTTCGACGCCGAGATGTTGCGTCAATATGCCCAGACGCGGCTGTCGGCTTCCTATGTCGTGATGCTGCTGGTGGTCGCCACCGGCGTGCTGTTCGGGCTCTGGATGCAGCCGATCCCGGCGGCGGCCTGGACCGCGGGCATGCTCTGCATCCACAGTGCGATGATCCGCAGTTGCCGGCGGTTCCTGACAGAGGCCACCTCTCCGGCCGCGACGCGCGCATGGCGAACGCGTTTCGTCGTGCTCGACCTGCTCTATGGCCTGTGCTGGATGGCGATCCTGATCCACCCCGTGCTCGACATGGTCACGGAAACGCTGATGATGTTCCTGATGCTGCTGGTGATCGCAGTATCGAGCATGCTGGCCGCCAATCTGCCGATCGCTGCCCTTGCCGCCACCGCGCCGGTCGCGGTCGCAATGGCGCTGAGTTTCGTGATGACCGGCTCACTGGACAATTACGTCCTGGCGGCACTCGCGCTGGCGGCCGAAGGCTATTTCGTCCTGCTGGCTCACCGCCTGCACTCCTCGACCTTCGCCACGCTCGAGGCGCGCGCCGAGAAGGACGCGCTGATCGGCGAACTCGAACAGGCCAAGGCCATCTCGGACGAAGCGCGCCACCGCGCCGAATCCGCCAACGTCGCCAAGTCGCGCTTCCTTGCGCAGATGAGCCACGAACTGCGCACGCCCCTGAACGCCATCCTCGGCTTCTCCGAGGTGATGAAGAGTGAGATTTTTGGCGCACACGCGGTGCCCGTCTACAAGGAGTACTCGGCGGACATCCATAATTCCGGCGTGCACCTGCTCAACCTTATCAACGAGATCCTCGATCTATCGCGGATCGAAGCCGGCCGCTACGAGCTGAACGAGGAAGCAGTGTCGTTGGTCGGCATCGTCGCCGACTGCCATCATTTGATGAAGCTGCGCGCCTCGAGCCGTGGCATCACGATCCACGAAGTGTTCGAGCAGGCCATGCCGCGGCTCTGGGCCGACGAGCGCGCGATCCGCCAAGTCGTGCTCAACCTGCTCTCTAACTCGATCAAGTTTACGCCGCAGGGTGGCGAGATCTGGCTCAAGGCGGGATGGACTGCTTCGGGCGGACAATATCTCTCGGTGAGGGATTCCGGCTCCGGAATTCCCGAGGACGAGATCCCGGTCGTGCTCGCCTCGTTCGGCCAGGGCTCCAACTCGATCAAGTCGGCCGAACAGGGCGCAGGCCTCGGCCTGCCCATCGCCAAGAATCTGATTGACCTGCATGGCGGCACGTTCACTCTGAAATCGAAGCTGCGCATCGGCACCGAGGTGATCGTCACCTTCCCGCCGGAGCGCGTGATGAGCGCGCTGGCGCCGCTGTCGGATGATTCTCCGCCGCTTCAGCCCGAGAATTCGCTCGTTCCCGACGAGAAGCGCCGGCCGCGCCACAAGCCGATCATGAGCGCAGGCACGGGCTCTTAACGAGATGCTTGCAGAAATGCCCGACGATCCCTCACAATATCCGCATGAGCAAAGAAACGCCGTGCGTCGCCGTCTGCATGATCGATCCCAAGACCAAGCTTTGCTTCGGCTGCGGCCGGACCTTGCCGGAGATCGCGCGCTGGCACGCCATGCACAGCGCGGAACGGCTGGCGATCATGGCGCTGTTGCCCGCGCGCATGAATCAGGCAGGACTCGCGCCGATCGCAGCATTGCCGAAGCGTACCTGATCGGCACGAACGCCTCTGGAGGCGCGCCATGATCCGCTTCCTGCTCGTTCTCCTCATGCTCGCCGGCACCGCAGGCGCCGTCGTCGCCTATGGCGATCCCGATCAGATCGTGCGTGCCAGTCACAAGGTTTCCCACATCTTCCGGGCGCAGACCGCCGCCCCGGCCCCCGCCGTGCATATCCCGCGCGGCCAGGGTGGCGAATTTGCGCTGCGAGCGAAGATCAACGGCGTCACTGCGCCGATGGTAATCGATACAGGTGCAACCTCCGTGGTGCTGACCTGGGAAACCGCGAAAGCGATCGGACTGCCGCTCGAGATGCTCGAATACGACGTCGACCTGGAGACCGCGGGCGGCCACACCAAGGCGGCACGGCTCACGCTAGACCGTCTCGCCGTCGGCAAGCTGGTCGAGAAGTCGGTGCCGGCCCTGGTCGTGCAACGCGGCCAGATGAAGACCAATCTGCTCGGCATGAGCTTCCTCGACCGCCTGGAAAGCTGGGGCGTGCGCGCGGACACGCTGATGCTGACAGGTTTTCCGGAGCTCCAGAGCAGCCCCCGACGCTCCCGGATCGCGGCCGACTAGACAATTCTACGCCGCCTCCGCTGGCGCGCGTGCACCGACATGAGCGATCGCCTCGCGCAGCACGTCGAGACCGGCGCCCGGCTTCACCCCCTGCTCGGCAAGATGGCGGCGGAAGGCGCGCGCGCCGGGCACGGCGTGGAACGCGCCGACGAAATGCCGCGTAATTGCGTGCAGCCGGGTGCCGCGCGCGAGCTGCTCTTCGATATAGGGCATCATCGCCTCGAGCGCGTCCTGCATGGACGCGTGCGGCGCCGCCTCGCCGAAGATGTCGGTATCGACGCTGAGCAACCGCCACGGCTCCTGATAGGCGGCGCGGCCGAGCATCGCACCGTTGACGTGGGCAAGATGCGCCTTGGCCTCGTCGATCCCAGAGATGCCGCCATTGATGATGACGGGCACAGCAGGCATCGTGCGCTTGAGCCGATAGACGCGATCATAATCGAGCGGCGGGATGTCGCGGTTCTCCTTTGGCGACAGGCCAGTGAGCCAGGCTTTGCGGGCATGCACGATCAGCGCATCGCAGCCGGACGCCACCACCGCACGCGCGATCGTATCGAGCGCCACTTCAGGGTCCTGGTCGTCGATCCCGATACGGCACTTCACCGTGACGGGAACGGCGACCGCGCGCTTCATGGCCTGAACGCACCGGGCCACTAGTTCCGGCTCCGCCATGAGGCAGGCGCCGAACCGGCCGTCCTTGACGCGATCGGACGGGCAGCCGACATTGAGATTGATCTCGTCATAACCAAATCCTTCGCCGATCCGCGCGGCCAGCGCGAGGTCGTGCGGATCCGACCCGCCAAGCTGAAGCGCCACCGGATGCTCGCACGCGTCGTACCCAAGCAGCCGCTCCCGGTTGCCATGGATAATGGCGCCGGTGGTCAGCATCTCCGTATAAAGCAGCGCCCGCCGCGTCAGATGACGGTGGAACACCCGGCAATGCCGGTCAGTCCAATCCATCATGGGTGCCACGGAAAAGCGATAGTCTTGCGAATTCAAATGCTATTCTTTCATCGAACCGACAGCATGGAGGTGCCCTCGCACCCGAACCAGCATTTTGTGTGGCGTGGCGCGTATCCTTCGCCTGAATGGGCGTCTGATGCAACCGCAACAGTAACGTGGGGCCGACAAGAGAAGGCAACAATGATCCCGCATGGCATAGTCCGAGGCAGCCTCGTCCAATCTGAACACGGCTGGTCCAACACCTCAATTGTCGGTGAATAGCCGGCCCAAATTGGACAAGGGTGCCATCCAGGGCCGTATCGGAGTGATTATGATTGAGAATGCTCATTCGACAGGTCGACCGCTCGATCCCCGTTCCGCATGGTCCGGGCTGTCCCAGGCAGAACGCGACGCCGCCTACGACAACAACGCCGCCGTCAAGAACAGCACGGCCCTGATCGCCGAACGGAACGAAACCTCCAGCCGGCTGCGAAGCACGCTGAAATCCCATCTCGATCTGGCTTACGGTCAGCGGGCGAACAACAAGATCGATCTCTACCCGGCCGCCGGGCCTGAGGCGCCCTGCCTGGTGTTCCTGCATGGCGGCTATTGGCAGCGCAATTCGCGCGAATTGTTCGCCATGCTCGTCGAAGGCATCGCCGCCCATGGCTGGTCGGTCGCCATTCCCGGCTATTCGCTGGCGCCCGAGGTGTCCCTCACCGACATCGTCGCCGAGATCCCGCGGACGCTCGACTGGATCGCGGCGCACGGTGCCTCCTACGGCATTGCCGGACCGGTCGTGCTGTCGGGCTGGTCGGCAGGCGCGCAGCTCGTTGCGATGGCGCTGGATCATCCGCGCGTCCATGCAGGGCTGGCGCTATCGGGCGTCTACGATCTCGCGCCGATCCGCGACACCTGGCTCAACGACGCACTGAAGCTGACGGACGAGGAAATCGCCAGGCTCTCGCCGCTTCGCCTGCCCGTAACAAACAAGCGGCTCGATATCGCCTATGGCAGCAGCGAGCTACCGGCACTGGTGCTGGATTCGATCAACTTCCATGAGAAGCGCGCGGCCGCGAAAGCGCCGGGACAACTCATCCAGGTCGCAGGCGCCGATCACTTCACTATTCTGGAGGCGCTGCGGCGGCCTGACGGCATTCTGGTGGAGGCCGCGCAGGCGCTGCTGAACTAAAACTGCGAAAACAACCCCATGCACAGTAGAATGCCGTTGTTTTCTCAGGACTAATTTGCACCACCCATGGATTTGACACGTCGGGCAAAACACCGGCACAATGCCATCATCGCTCTGACTGTCGCATCCCCGTATCAACCCAGACCTGCTCACCCGTGATCCGCACCGGGTAGAGCCGCAATGGCGGGCTCGGCCAGCCCGCAGAAGATCAGACCACCGACGACGGGCCCGGCCAGCGAGCCCTTGCCGCCGCTGATGACCACGGCCCGCTTGAGCTCAGCCAGGCCGGAAATGTCCACGATCAGCTCCGGCTGCACCAGCCGCAGATTGAGCATCGGTCCGAGCGACTGGCCGCCGGCGATGATCTTTGCCGAACCGCGGCTTGCGGCCAGCATCGACAGCGCGGCGTCGAGATCGCGCGGACGCTCATAACTGAAGGGTGCCGGTTTCATGCCGCGCTCCTTTCGGCCGCGCGTGCAGCCAGCACGGCTTCGACAAGGCGATGCGGCGTGATCGGCGACTGCATCAGCTCGACGCCGAGCGGACGCAGCGCGTCGTTGACCGCGTTGGCGATGGCGGCCGGCGGCGCAATCGCGCCGCCCTCGCCGATGCCCTTCACGCCGAACTGCGTGTAAGGCGACGGCGTCTCCATGTGGTCCAGGCGCGCCGCCGGAACCTCGGTCGGGCCCGGCAGCAGATAGTCGGCGAGCGTCGTCGCCAGCGGCTGGCCGGAGGCATCAAATGGCATCTCCTCGTAGAGCGCGGTGCCGATGCCCTGCGCCAGACCGCCATAGATCTGGCCGTCAACGACGAGCGGATTGACCAGCACGCCGCCGTCTTCGACGATCACATAATCCAGAATTTCGACTACGCCGAGATCAGGATCGACTGCGACGACGGCCGCATGCGCGGCATAGCTGAAGGTGCCGCTGTCGCGCACCGGCTTGTAGCCTTGCGTCACCTCCAGCCCGCCGGCATCGACGTCGGCCGGCAAGTCTTGCGGACGGCGATACCAGGCGTGGGCGATCGCCCTCAGGCTGACACTGCCGTTGACGCCACGTACCTCGCCGTTCTGCAACACCACCGAGGCGGGGTCATGCTGCAACAGCTTGGCGCCGATGCGCCTTGCGCGTTCGCCGAGCTCGCGGCAAGCCGTCGCCACCGCGCCGCCGGCCATCACCATAGAGCGTGAGCCCCAGGTTCCGGTCGAATAGGGCGTCATCGCGGTGTCGCCGAGGACGATGCGGATCTTTGCAACGTCGACGCCGAGGATCTCGTGCGCGACCTGGGCAAGCGTCGTTTCCATGCCCTGCCCATGCGAATGCACACCGACGCGCAATTCGAGGCCGCCGTCCGGCGTCAAGCGTGCCGAGGCCTGCTCGTGACCTGGCACCATGGGGATGCCCCAGCCGGAATAGACCGACGTGCCGTGCGCCGCCTGCTCGCAATAGATGGAGACGCCGACGCCGATGCGGCGTCCGTCAACCTCGCCCAGCCTCTGTTTGGCACGAATGGAGTCGATGTCGATGGCGGCGAGCGCGCGCCGCATCGCTTCGGGGTAATCGCCGCTGTCAAAGTGCTTCCTGGTGATGTTGTCGAACGGCATCTGTTCCGGCAGCACCAGGTTGCGCAGCCGCACCTCGCCTGGCTCGAGCCCGGCTTCGGCCGCCACGAGATCAAGCATCAGCTCCAGCGCGAAGCAGACGCCGGTGCGCGCGACGCCGCGATACGGCAGGATCGGGCATTTGTTGGTAGCAACCGAGAAGGTGCGGCAGCGATAGGCCGGCATCTTGTAAGGGCCGGGCAAAATGCTCGCGACCTGCGCGGCCTCGAGACAGGCCGAGAACGGATAGGACGAGTAGGCCCCGGAATCCACGGTCGCCTCGCAATCGATGCCGCGCAGCGTGCCGTCACGGTCCGCATAGACCGTGATCCTGTAATGATGCTCGCGGCAATTGGAGCTGGCGACGAGATGCTCGCGGCGATCTTCCAGCCAGCGCACGGGATGGCCGTTACGCATGGTCAGCCAGGACAGGCAGACCTCTTCCGGCAGCAGAATGCCCTTGTGGCCAAAGCCGCCACCAACATCGGGCGAGATGACGCGGATCTGGCCCTCCTCCATGCCGAGGGATTCGGCAAGGCCGCTGCGGGTGATGTGTGGCATCTGTGCCGCGGAATGCAGCGTGAGCTGATCGAGCCGTCGGTCGAAGGTCGCAACCACGCCGCGGCCCTCCAGTGGCGACATGCATTGCCGCGCCGTCGAGATCTCGCGTGTCACCTTGATCGGCGCATCGAGCGCGGCGGAGATGTCGACCTCGTAATTAGTCTCGAGGAAGACGTTGTCGCCCCAATGCTCATGCACCAGCGCCGAGCCGGGCTCGCGCGCCTTCAGCATGTCGGTGACCGCGGACAGCTCCTCCAGATCGAGCGTCACGGAGGCCGCGATATCCTCGGCCTCGGCGCGCGTTGGCGCAAGGCACATCGCAACGAGCTCGCCGACCTGGCGCACCTTGCCGGTGGCGAGCACCGGTTGTTCGGATATCTTGAAGCCCGGCAGCCCCGATACCGCGCGGATCGGCTTGATCCCGACGAGATCGGCCGCCGTGAACACGCTGCCGCGATAACGCTCGGGCACGTGGATGCCGCAGATGCGCGCATGCGCCATCGGGCTGCGCACGAAGGCGACGTCCTGAAGGCCCGCGAGCCTGATGTCGGCGACGTATTGGCCGCGGCCGCGCATCAGGCGGTCATCCTCCTTCCGCGGCAACCGTGCGCCAACGCCCTGCCCGGACTTGCAAGGAAACTCTCGCTCGTTGCGCACGCCGGCGTTCTCCCTCACCAACGGCCTTATGCCGCGACGGCCTGCGGCAGGATCGGTGCGACCGCGTCGAAGCGCGTGCCGGCGCGCAGGCAGAAGGCCGGCTGCAGCAGGCGGTCGGCGATGATCTCGTTCTTCTCGTTGTCCTTCAGGACGAACCGGCCGTTCTTCTCCGTGAGCACGGAGATGTCGGCACCCATGCCGACCTTGAGCGCGCCGATCTCCTCGCTGCGGCCAAGCATCTTTGCGGGATTGGAGGTGACCATCGGCACTACCTGCTCCAGCGACAGACCGAGCGCCATCATCGAGCTCATTGCCTGCACCAGACTGAACTTGGCCTGTCCTGCGAACGGATGGTTCTCCTCGTCCTCGTGCTGGTCGGGCGTTCCGGCCGGCGCGGGCACATGCGTGTTGTAGCCGTGAATATCGGCGCCGAGCGTGGTCGGAATGATGCCGGCGGCAATCGCCTTCTTGGCGAGCCGGTAAGAGAAGTGGCTACCGTGACCGACATCGACCTTCAGGCCGCGGTCGAGCGCGGCCTGAATCACCGGATGCACCTCACCCTCGCGTTGACGAAGCCGCCGGGATGACGCGTGAACGGATGAGCGAGAACATCGCCTTCACGCAAGAGCGGGATCACGCGCGTAAGAATCGTGTCGGCATCCTCGCCATTGGCGCCGCTTTCGGGCAGGCCCCAGAGCTGGCCGAAATGCACGTAGACCGGAAGATCCGCGCGCCTGCCGATCTCCGCCGCCATCTCGATGACGCGAATGCCCCAGCGCGCGAAACCGCCGATCTCGGCATGCGCCTTAATGCCGCGTACAATGTCGAGATTGGCCGTCGCCGCCTTGACCGCGGCGTCAATGTCGACGCCATCGGGACTGTAGAGCTGCGGATAGAAGTGCCCTTCGAGGCCGCCGACGAGGTAGGCGGACAGAAAGGCATAAACTCGTGAGGCCGCGGGCTCCGCGATGAAGTGACGAAAACCGGGCAGCGTCATGCAGGACGGGCCGCCCTGGTCGACCAGCGTCGTCACGCCCGACTGCACGCCGACCATGTCGGGATTCATGCCGAAGCGGCCGGAGACATATTGATAGACATGGGCGTGGGTGTCGATCAGCCCGGGTAGCACCAGCTTGCCGCCGACGTCGACGACCTCCTTGGCGCTGGTCGGCAGAATGTCGGACGCGACGGCTGCAATCCTGCCGTTGCGGATAGCGAGGTCCTTGATGCCATCAACGCCGGAAGCCGGACAGATCACGCGACCGCCTCGCAGCAGAAGGTCGAAGCTGGCAGTAACGGACATGGGCGCTCTCCTCTCCTTGAACGAGCGACAGCATCGCCCAATTACGAAGCATGCTTCGCATTTTGGATGAAGCAAACTCCGTGCCATGATCCGGAGGTGGCGAGCGGGTTCGAATCGAGCTAAGCGCGGCAGGGATTTGGATTGGGAGAGCGTGCATTGCGGCAGGCGAAGACACGTCGCGGCGGGAGCAGGCACCGCCCTTGGCCCTTGTCGCAACGACCCGGATATCTGATCCGCCGGCTGCACCAGATTCACGTAGCACTGTTTCAGGAGGCCTGCGGCGCGTTCGAGGTCACGCCGCTGCAATACAGCCTTCTCACGGCATTGGCGGTGCGTGAAATCGCCGATCAGACCACTTTGGCGGCCGATATAGCCCTCGACCGCACCACCACGACCGGCGCATTGAAACGTCTCGCGGCACGAAACCTGATCGAGCGCGCGGTCAACAAGGACGATCGACGGGCGCGCCTGTGCCGATTGACGCCGGCCGGCGCAGCCTTACTGGTCAAGATCGAGGGCGCGGCGCGACGAGCGCATCGGGCAACGCTGGGGGATCTCAGCGATCGGGAACAGGCGCAGTTCATCGAAATGATGCAGCGCATCGTGGCCGGCCACCCCAGTCGCGACAGTGCCACTGCCTTATTCGATTAGACGCAGTTGCTGCGCTTTTGAGTTGGGCTGCTCAATTTATCATCGTACCCGCTGCTCAGCCATGCAACGTCCCTTGCCTCTCGCCCACTGGCTCGCGCAGAGGATCGCCACCTCGTAGTTCCGGCGGCCAACTTACACGTGAGGTCGAGGCGCGCTTGAGAATCCAACAGCAATCCGACGCAAGCGAGGCTCCATCCGGCATCGATGCAGGCCCTGCTCCGGCCGGCCACAACCGATGGCACGATTTATGCTGCGAGGATGCGAAGCGTGCTTCGTATTGGGGAATGTCATGACGGATTCCGAACTTCGCGCTGATCTTCACAGCATCGAGCCAATTCCCGATGCGGACCGGGACTCAACCGGGCCGCAGCAGATGTGGATCTGGGCCGGCGCCAACATCGCGCCGGTGAACTGGGCGCTCGGCGCGCTCGGCATCATCCTCAAGCTTGGCCTGATGGAGACGATCGCGGTCATCGTGCTCGGCAACATCGTCGGCTGCGCGATCTTCGCGACCTTCACGGTGATGGGGCACAAGACCGGCGTCAATCAGATGGTGCTGAGCCGGTCCGCGTTCGGGGTCCGCGCCGCCTATCTGCCGAGCATCCTGATGTTCCTGATGACGCTGGGCTGGATCGGGGTAAACACCTATTTCCCGGTGAAGGTGTCGATGGGCATCCTCGGGCAGTTCGGCATTCCCGACACCTGGGCGGTCGAGATCGTCGTCATCACGCTGGTCATGGCCGCGCAGGTCCTGATCGGAATCTACGGCTTCTACGCGATACGCACCTTCGAAAAGTACACGGTACCGCCGACCATCGCCATCATGGTGCTGATGAGCGTGTTGGCATGGACGCGCCCGGGTGTCGTCAACTGGAACTTGACGACCTCGCTGCCTCCGGGTGCACATCTGGCGATGCTGACGCTGCTGACGACCGCGATCGGGGTCGGCTGGGGCATTTCCTGGGTGACCTGGGCCTCCGACTATTCGCGCTTCGTGCCGCGCAGCACGTCGTCGAAGGCCGTGTTCTGGTACAGCTATGTCGGCATGTTCGTGCCGACGGTCTGGCTCGGCATCCTCGGCGCGACCATCGCCTCGACGACGCTGGACACCGATCCTGCAAAAATGGTCAGCGCGGTGTTCGGCGGGCCCGTCAGCATCCTCGTCCTGCTGATGGTGCTGCACGGCCCGATCGCCACCAATATCCTCAACGTCTATTCGGCGACATTGGCAGCGCTGAGCGCGGGGCTGAAGTTCTCGCGCTTCTGGCTTACCGTCATCGTCGGCATCGCCGGCTATCTGGTTACGCTGTATTTCATCTTCGCGCCGTCTTTCGCAAAAGCGTTCGACAACTGGATGATCAGCCTGCTCTTATGGATGAGCCCGTGGGCCGGGGTGGTGCTGGCCGACTTCTTCATCAAGCGGAAGGGCAAGATCGACATCGCCGAGCTCTATCGCTCGCCGGAGACCAGCGCCTATGGCGACATCAACTGGGCCGGCATGATCGCCTTCCTTGCGGGCCTCGTTGCCGGATGGCTGGTTGAAGACGGCCTCGTCGGCGCGCTGCAGGGGCCAATCTCGATCAACCTGCTCGGCGGTGCCGACCTGAGCTGGCTATTCGGCATCGGGGTCTCGGGCTTCGTCTATCTCGGGCTCGGCAAGCTCTCGACCTCACCCTCCTCCATCGTTGCGAGCGGCGCAGGCAGATAGCAGCGGCAGTGACGGTCGATTCATGGACTACGTTCTGCGATCCATTCCCGGAAACATCCAGTGGGGGCTCTGGGACGGACGACCGCGCGCGTAACCCTGGGGAGAGGAGCTGCCGCTATCCACGGCAATTT
Source organism: Bradyrhizobium sp. 153 (assembly GCF_023073835.1). Lineage (NCBI taxonomy): Bacteria > Pseudomonadati > Pseudomonadota > Alphaproteobacteria > Hyphomicrobiales > Nitrobacteraceae > Bradyrhizobium > Bradyrhizobium sp. 153. Next base: position 31,339 of record NZ_JADPKH010000107.1, read on the forward strand.
CGGCGTCGCCTCGCCGCCGGGCTGAGGCCGGATGTCCTCGAAGGAGCCGCGGGCATTCGGCGGCAACATGGACAACAAGGAGCTCGGCGCTGGCAGCACGCTTTACTTTCCCGTCTTCGTGCTGGGCGCGCTGTTCTCCGCCAGCGACGGCCATGCGCTCCAGGGCGATTGCGAGGTCTGCCTGACGGCGATCAAGGCCGCGCTCACCGGCACCGTCGAATTCCACGTCCGGCGCGATCTTCGCCTCGCCTCCCCGCGCGCGGAAACCGCAGTCGACTGGATCGCGATGGGGTTCAATGAAGACCTCGAGGATGCGGCCAAGGCGGCGCTGCGCGACATGATCGCGCTGATCCGCGAGAGGAGCGGCCTCAGCGCGCAGGACGCCTATACGCTGTGTTCGATCGCCGCCGATCTCAGAGTTACGCAGATGGTCGACGGCAACAAGGGCGGCCACTGCGTCCTGGCAAAATCCCGCATGCCCTGACCGCGTCCTTCGCTCGACCAGGCGCCGCGAGAGCGCGCCTGGTCAGATCAGGCTCGACTTGCCGCGGCTCAGCACCTCACCCGAGCCTTTGTCGCCGACGATCTCGCCCTGGTCGTACACGATCCGGCCGCGGGCAATGGTGGTGACGGGCCAACCGGTGACATCAAAGCCTTCCCAGGGCGTATAGTCCGAGCCGTGGTGAAGATCGGCCTGCTGAATCTTCTTCTTGAGCTTGGGGTCCCACAGCACGATATCGGCATCGAAGCCGACGCCGATCGAGCCTTTGCGCGGATAGAGGCCGTAGATGCGGGCGTGGTTGGTTGCGGTCAGCTCGACGAATTTTTGCAAGGTGATGCGGCCCTTCGAAACACCTTCCGAGAACAGGATCGGCAGCCGGGTCTCGACGCCGGGAATGCCGTTCGGGACCCAGCGGAACGAGGTACGAGCGTTCGGCGTCAGCTTGCCCTTGGGATCGTCGTAGCGGAACGGGCAATGATCGGACGAGAAGGTCTGGAACACGCCTGATGTGATGCCCTCCCAGATCGCCTGCTGGCTTTCGACATCGCGTGGCGGCGGCGAGCAGACATATTTCGCGCCCGTAATGTCCATGTTGAGGCCCTTCATGTCATCAGCCGTCAGCGTGATGTATTGCGGGCAGGTCTCCGCATGCACCGGCAATCCGCGCTGCTGTGCCCAGCGCACCTGCTCCATCGCCTCGCGGCCGGAGACGTGCACGATCATGATGGGAACGCCGATCACCTCGGCATGGCTGATGGCGCGATGCGTCGCCTCGCGCTCGACGGCCTGAGGCCGCGAGGCGCCGTGATAGTAAGGGGCAATGTGGCCCTCGCGCTCGAGCTTATTGGTGAGGAAACGGATGGCGTCATAGCCCTCGCAATGGACCATCACTAGCGCCTGCTCGCGGCGGGCGACCTCGAAGACCTCGAGCAGCTGCTTGTCGCTGAGTACGAGGTCGTCATAGGTCATGAACACCTTGAAGGAGGTGTAGCCGTCCTTGACCAGGGCCGGCAGCTCCTGCCCGAGCACCACCGCGGTCGGATCGGAGATGATGAGATGGAACGCGGTGTCGATATAGCATTCGCCTTCGGCGAGCTTGCGGTAGTTCTCGACGCAGGTGCGCAGCGAGGTGCCCTTCTCCTGTAGCGCGAAGGGCAGCACCATGGTGTTGCCGCCGGCAGCCGCCGCGCGCGTCGCTGAGGCGAAGTCGTCGGCCATCACCACGTCCGGGCCAGAGGCTTGCGAGATGTGGACGTGGCTGTCGATGCCGCCCGGCAGTGCCAACAGGCCCGTCGCGTCGATCTCGCGCGCGGCACCCTCGATGCGATCGGCAATGCTGACGATGCGGCCGTCGCGAATGCCGATATCGGCGCGAAACTCGTCGCTGGCGGTCACGATGGTGCCGCCGCGAATGGCGAGATCGAACTGCATCACTTGCGCCTCCGTCACTTGATGACCGCTGATGTCTGGAATATGCGGCCCCACCCCGCAAGGGCCCTGATGTCGCCGCCGGCGAGGCCGAGAGTCCGCCACAACGTGACCGCGACCGAGTCGAGAACAGCGACATCCAATTCCCGTTCGAGCGAGGCCGCAAGCGCCGCACCATCGAGATTGGTGCAGAGGATGACGATCGCATCTGCCCCCTCCGCCGCCACGGCGCGAATCACGTCCGCAATGGTCGCCGGCGCGACCTCGCCAAAGGAGAAATTGTCGCGCAGGCCGAGGTGCCGCTCGGCGTGCGGGATGATCCCCTCCTCGGCCCAGACGTCGGCGATGCGCCGCTGCACATCGTCCGTATATGGCGAGACCAGGCCGACGCGCTTGGCGCCGAGCGCGCGGGCGGCATCGATGCAGGCGAGCGTCGACGTCGTCGCCGGCTTGCCTGTGCGAGCCGTAATCGCCTCGCACAGGCTCCGGTCGCGGCCGACGCCGAGCCAGCTTGCGGAAGTGCCATTCCAGGCAATCGCGTCGACCTTGGCATCGGCCAGCAGGTCCGCGGCCGGCAGCATCACCGAGGCATCGAACTGGCTCAGCGCAGCGGCGTCGAGCGCAATCTCGGTGACGCGAAAGCGCGAGAAATGTGCGGTGACATCAGCCACGCCATGCAGCATGGCGCTGGTGACGGGCTCGAGCACCGAGTTGGAGGACGGCGTGATCATGCCGAGACGCTTGCGCATGGCGATACCTTACGACGCCTGCGCAAGCCGCGTCGACTCCTCCCGGATCAAAGCCAGGATGTGGCGCTTGGCGTCGTTGAATTCGGGGCTGGTGATGTCACGCGGTCGCGGCAGATCGAAATTGACGGCCTCGCGGATCCGGCCCGGCCGCCTGGTCATCACCACGATCTTGTTGCCGAGCACCAGGGCCTCGTCGACGCTGTGGGTGACGAACACGATGGTGCAGCGGCGCTTCTGCCAGATCGCGACCAGCTCCTCCTGCATTTCGAGCTTGGTCTGGGCATCCAGCGCAGCGAACGGCTCGTCCATCAGGATCACGCTCGGGTTCATCAGCAGCGCGCGGGCGATGCCGACCCGCTGGTTCATGCCGCCCGACATTTCGGAGGGATGATGATGCTCGAAGCCGCGCAGGCCGACGAGATCGATGAACTCCATGGCGTGGTCGTGGCGCTCGGTCTTGGCGACGCCCTTCAGCTTGAGGTGGAAGGCGACGTTGTCGATCGCCGTCAGCCACGGCATCAGCGTCGGCTGCTGGAACACGACACCGCGGTCCGAGCCCGGGCGCTCCACCTGCTTGCCGTCGACCAGCGTGCGGCCGGAGGTCGCCTGCTCGAATCCGGCGATGATGTTGAGGAGGGTCGACTTGCCGCAGCCGGAAGGGCCGAGCAAGCAGACGAAGTCGTTGGCCTCGATGTCGAGATTGATGTTGTCCAGCGTCAGCAGGTCGCGACCGCGCCGCTTGTCCGAGAACACCTTGACGATGTTGCGAAGCTCGATTGCCGCCATCAGCGCGCCCTGCCCTGCACGGTGGTCGTCTGCTGCCAGCGCAGCGTGCGCGCCATGATCGCCTTGAGCCCGAGGTCGGAGAGATAGCCGAGCAGCCCGATCGAGATCATCGCAGCCAGCACGATGTCGTAGCGCAGGAAGTAGTAGGAATCCCAGAGCACGTAGCCGAGGCCGCTCTTGACCGCGACCATCTCGGCCGTGACCGTCAGCATCCAGGCCGAGCCGACCGCGATACGTAGCCCTGCGAAGATCGAGGGCAGCGCCGCCGGCAGCACGATGTCGGTCAGCATCTGCCGGCCATTGGCGCCCATCATCGCACCGGCGCGGACCAGATTGTGATCCACGGTCTTCACGCCATGGATGCTGTTCATCAGCACCGGGAAGAAGGCGCCGAGGAAGACCAGGAAGATCGCGGGCTTGTCGGCGATGCCGAACCAGATGATGGCCAGCGGGATCCAGGACACCGGCGGGATCGGGCGGAGCATCTGCAGCGTCGGCTCCAGCGTCTTCTCGAACAAGCGCGACCAGCCGATCGCGACGCCCGCGAGGATGCCGAGGAGGCTCGCCAGCGCAAAGCCGCCGAACACGCGAAGCGCGCTGGCAAGCGCGTCGCGCAGCCAGTGCCCGGAATAGGTCTGCGTGGTCTCGTCGAAGCCGAACACCCAATCGCCGAGCGCATGCAGCACCGCGCTGGGCGCCGGCAGCAGCGCGGGCGGAAGCATGCCGCTGCGGGCAAAGGCCTCCCAGCCCGCGATCAGCAGCGCAGGCACAACGAGGCGTTCGAGCCCCTGGAATGCCCGCGTCAGCCGAAACGCCGGCCTGACCGGCGAGACGTCAGTAACCGAGGTCATTCTTGGCTTTTCCGGTGGCCTGCTCCAGGAACGAATAGTCCATGTTCTTCTCCGCGTCCGCGGAAACGTCCTTCGAAATGTATTTGAGGTCACGCATCATCGCGGCAATCGCCAGCGTTTGCGAGCGATGGATCGCGGGATCGGGCGAGGCATTCTTCAGCGCCTCAGTCGCGACAGTCTTGTCGAGGCCGGTGAGCTTGTTGATGGCCTCGACCCATGGCGCCTTGTCGGCGATCAGCTTGTTGTCGAGCTCGACCACGGCGCCGACGACGCCCTGGACGCCGGCGCGCTGACTCGCGATCACATCCGAACGCGTGACGATCAGATTCGTGAGATTTCCCGCAGCCTGCTCATACGGCAGCACAAAATGCTTGCCGGCGCCGGCGAGCCGGATCTGTGAGGCGAACGGCTCGACCGAGCAGATCATGTCGACCTCGCCGCGCTGGAGCGCGGCGAGATGATCTGACGGATTGGGGATGTTGATGAACTGGATGTCCTTGTTGGGATCGACGCCCTGCTTGAGGAATGCGCCGCGCATGTGGATGTCCTGGGCATTACCGCGGGACGCCGCGATCTTGAGCGGCTGACCGTCGCCCTTCGCCTTCGCAACGGTCGTCTTGAACGTCGCCCAGTCCTCAGGGGGAAGGTTCAGTTTCACGGAGGAGAGGCATTCCGAGCCGCCATTGATCTGGCCTGAGACGGCGACGACGTCGAAACCTTTGTCGAGCGCTGTGATGTAATGGAGATAGGTCACCTGCGCGACGTCGATGCTCTTCGAGACCAGGGCGGTGAGCACGTCATTGCCGGAGTTGAAGCCGGTGGCCTCGACCTCGACGCCCTTCGCCATCCCCGGGATCAGCGACATCGGCAGGCAGTGCGCGCATTTGGCGTAGCCGAGCTTGATCTTCGCGGCTTGCGCGGAGGCGAGATCGCTTCCGCCAAGCATTGCCGCCATCACCACGAGGCCCAGTCGCAAACTCGTCCGCATCACCTGCTCCGTTTCGAATGCGCGGGATCTCGCGCGTCAGAAACGATCATCCGCCGCCCTTAGCCACAACGCAATCCAGTTTCTGCATGCTGCATACAATTTGCGCGCTATGCCATTGTTTTCAGCGAGATGCGTCGATATTTTGAGCAGGCCAAAGGGCCGGAAACGGCTAAGATCAACGTGAGAAGTGAGGCACGCGTGCAGCCAAAATCGGAAGCGCCAAAGGGACGAAAGTCGCCCAAACTCAAGCGGACGGGCCTGCACGAGCGTGCCGCGGCGCGGATGCGGGCGATGATCATTCGCGGCGAGCTGCCACCGGGTTCGCAAACCCAGGAGACGAAGCTGTCGAAGGAGCTCGGCGTGTCGCGCACCCCCTTGCGCGAGGCGATGAAGGTGCTGGCGGCTGAAGGCTTGATCGAGCTTCGTCCCAATCGCAGCCCGCGCATTGCCGATATCGCGGTGGACGGCATCTCGGAATTGTTCGAGGCCCTCGCCGGCATCGAGCGGCTCGCCGCCGAGCTCGCCGCGGAGCGCGCCACCGAGCGCGACCTCGCCCGCCTGCGCACGCTTCAGACCCGCATGGAGGGTCATCACCGCAACGGCAAGCTCGACGATTATTTCACCATCAACGGCGAGATTCACAACACCATCGTCCGCATGGCCCGCAACACACCGCTGCGCGAAGCCCACGAGACGCTGATCTCCCGCGCCGAGCGCGCGCGCTATCTCGCGCTCGGCGCGAACAGGCGCTGGAGCAATTCGGTCGACGAGCACGCGGACATCCTGGCCGCGCTGGAGGCACGCGACAGCGAAGCGGCCGGCCGCCTGCTCGGCGCCCACGTCGCGCGCACCGGCACGGCGCTGCTCGAAGTCCTCGCCGCCTCTCAGGCCAAACGGACGGCGGCATAATCATGAAGCTGCTGCTGCTCAACCCGAACACCAGCACCGAGGTCACTCAGTTGATGTTGGGAGTCGGGCAGCGCGCCGCTTCCTCCGGCACCGAGCTGATCCCCTGCACCGCGACCCGCGGGGTGCCCTATATTGCCACGCGTACCGAAGCGCAGATCGGCGGCGCCATTGCGCTGGAGATGCTGGCAGAGCAGCACATGAAGGTGGATGCCGCAATCATCGCGGCATTCGGCGATCCCGGCCTGTTCGCGGCGCGCGAGACCTTCGACATCCCCGTGATCGGCATGGCGGAAGCCGCCATGCTGACCGCCTGTATGGCCGGACGCCGCTTTGCCATCGTCACCTTCGCCCAGGCCCTGGGCCCTTGGTACGAGGAATGCGTCCGCGCCCACGGGCTGTGGCAGCGGTGCGCCGGCATCCGCATGCTCGATGCGCCGTTTCAGGCGATCTGCGAGGTCGGCACCGAGAAGGAAGACGTGCTGGTCGAGCTCGCCCAGCGCGCCATCATCGAGGACGAGGCCGATGTGCTGATCTTCGCCGGCGCCCCGCTCTCGGGCCTTGCCGAGCGCGTCGCCGAGCGGATTCCGGTCCCGGTGGTCGATCAGGTCATCGCCTCCGTGAAACAAGCCGAGGCGCTGCATGCGCTGCGCCTGCGCAAGGCAACGGCGGGAACGTATCGCCGCCCCGCCGCCAAGCCGACCATCGGCCTTGCCGACGCGCTCGCCGCCCGGCTCGAGCATCGCGACCGCTAGGGGAGCTTCGGCCGGCGATACGAAAACCCCAATTCGTTCTCGAGGATACGGCCGAAGGCAAACAAGCGGGATTCGCAGCCCGGCGGCGCGATGTTCAATCCTTCCTTGCCGAGCAGCGGAATCCAGGAAATCATCCTGATGATGTTCGAGGTCCAGAACGGCACGGTGCAGAGCAGGAACAGGCCTAATGGCTCAGCTCTCTGCACTTCATGGCGGCACGCGGCTCAGGAAGGCGGCAGGACTTATGAACCGATCGCAATGAAGAGAAGATTCTCCGGACTTTCGTTTTTGCGAATTATTCTAGTCTGAGCCCGCCTTTCGAAAAAGTTCCTCGCTCCTACACCATCAAGCATCCGCTGCCTGGCTCTTGTCGGGCGATATAGCCATGAATTGGAAGTGGAAATCAGGCGGGCAGAAGCGAAGCAGGCGACCCAATGTGTGGGATAGCTTCGACCAGCTCGCGCGTGTAATCCGTCTGCGGATTGGCAAACAGAGCGAGGCTCTCGCCCTGCTCGACGATGCCACCGGCGCGCAGCACGATGGTCCGGCTGCACATCATGCGTACCACGTTGAGGTCGTGACTGACGAACAGGAAGGCGAGATTGTCCTCGCGCCGAAGCCGGTCGAGCAGCTGCAGCACTACGGCCTGCACCGAGACATCGAGCGCCGCAGTGGGCTCGTCGAGCACCAGCAAACGCGGCCGACACGCAATGGCGCGGGCGATGCCGATGCGCGCCTTCTGGCCACCCGACAATTGATGCGGGAAGCGGGACAACAACTCACGCGGCAGGCCGACGCGGTCGGCGCACTCCTCGACCCGGGACCGCAGCGCGTCGCCGGGGCGCAGGCCGGTGAGCCTCAGCAGCGGATGAGCAATGCAGTCGAACGCGGTAAAGCGCGGATTGAGGCTCTCGTGCGGATCCTGAAAGACGATCTGGATTTCCTTGCGTAGCGGCGAGCGATGAAAATCACGCGCCGGCAGCTTTGCGATCGAATAGCCGTCGAACAGGATATCGCCTGCGCTCGGATCGATCAGCCGGCAGATCATGCGGGCGGTGGTGCTCTTGCCGGAGCCGGACTCCCCGACCAGGCCGACGCTCTCGCCCGCCGCCACGGTCATCGAGAAATCCGCTACCGCAGCGGCGCCATCGTCAAAACGCTTGACGACGTGCTGGACGTCGAGCAGCGGCGGCGTGCCCGGCGCGGGCGTCGGCCGGTCCTTCACCTCGACAACCGGCAGAGCTTCGTCGGCCGGCACGAGGTCGCCGACACGCGATGTCGCGGTCGGCGACGATGCCACCAGTCGCTTGGTATAGGCGTGCTGCGGCGCCCGAAACAATGTCTGCGGCGCGCCTTCTTCCACGAGCCGCCCCTGCTCCATCACCACCACGCGCCGACAATAATGTGCCGCAAGACCAAGGTCGTGGGTGATGAGGATTGTCGTCATGCCCCGTTCGGCGACGATGCGCGCCAGGAGGTCCATCACCACCTTTTGTGTCGTCACATCGAGGCCGGTGGTCGGCTCGTCGGCAATCAGAAGTGATGGGTTGCAGGAGATCGCGATCGCGATCATCACGCGCTGGCACATACCGCCGGAGAGCTCGTGCGGATAGGCATCCAGCCGCCGGTCGGGATCGCGGATCTGCACCGCGCGCAGCAACTTCAGCGCCTCGGCCCGCGCCTCCTGCTTCGAGAGCCGCCGATGCGAAAGGACGGCGTCGGCGATCTGGGCACCGACGGTGCGGATCGGATTGAGCGCGGCGCGCGGATTCTGGAAGATCATCGCCATGTTGGCGCCGTGCAGGTTGCGCAGCTCCGCCCCCGATGCGCGCGTAATGTCCTGGCCCCTGAACTTGACACGACCGGCGGTGATGCGACCCGCTTTGTCGAGCAGGCCCGTGACCGCGAAGCCGGTGACTGATTTGCCGGACCCGCTCTCGCCGACGAGGCCCAGCATTTCACCCGGCTGGAGCGACAGCGAGACTCCCCGCAGCGCCTCGACGAGCCCGCGCCGCGTCGAGAACGTCACGCCGAGATTGTCGATTTCGAGCAGTGGCGACATCATGTGCGCATGCGCGGATCGAGGATATCGCGCAACCCGTCGCCGAGCAGGTTGAAGCAGAGCACGGCCAGCATCAGGGCCAGCCCCGGAAACGACACCAACCACCACCTGCCCGTCGAGATGAAGCGCGCGCCCTCGGCGACCATGATGCCCCATTCCGGCGTCGGCGGCTTGACGCCCAGGCCGATGAAGGAGAGGCCCGCGGCATTCAGGATCGCCCAGCCGAGATTGAGCGACATCTGCACCGCCATCGCCGGCAGCACGTTGGGTAGCAGGAAGCGCAGCACGACGGAGACATGCCCATCGCCGCAGGCGCGCGCCGCCTCCACCCAACCGAGATTGCGGCGGATGTTGACCTCCGCGCGCGCGAAGCGGATGTAGAACGGCAGATTGATGATCGCGGTCGCGATGACGATATTCTCGACCCGGTTGCCGAGCGCTGCGACCATGGCCATGGCGAGCACGAAGAGCGGAAAGGCCATCAGCACGTCGACGAACCGGCCGACCGCGCGATCGAGCTTGCCGCCGACATAGCCGCAGAGCGAGCCGATCACCGTGCCGATCACGAAGGACACGCTGACGGCCGTCACGGCGATGGCGAGATCGAGCCGCGTGGCGACGATCAATCGGCTGAAGACATCGCGGCCGAGCTGGTCGGTGCCGGCCCAGTGGAGTGCGCTCGGCGGCTGCAGCGCACGCGGCACGTCCGAAGCGACGGGATCATAAGGCACCAGCATGGGGCCGAAGATTGCGACCAGCGCCAGCAATATCGCCGCCGCGGCGGCAATCGCGGTAACGAGGTTACCGCGCAGCACCCACACGGTGTGACGCAGCCCCGACCATGTTGCTGTCAGGCTCATACGACCGTCGCCCTGGGATCGGCGATGCCGTAGAGCACATCGACCAGGAGATTGACCGCGACGAAGATGCTGGCCATCAGCAGCACGAAGCCCTGCACCGGCGCATAGTCGGAGACCAGCAGCGCATCGAGCGCGTAGGACGCAACGCCCGGCCAGGAGAACACTTTCTCGACCAGCACGTTGGCACCGAGCATGGTCGAGAACACGATGCCGGCGATGGTGATCACGGGCAGGATTGCATTCCGCAGCGCATAGGTCACCACGATCTGCCAGCGCGACAGGCCGATCGAGCGCGCGGTACGCACGAAATCGCTTCCGAGCGACACCAGCATCGAGGCACGGGTGATGCGGGCGAGCGGCGCGATCACGAACAGCGCCATCGTGAAGGCAGGCAGCATCAACTGACGCGCCGCGGCCCACCACCCCTCGACGTCACCCGCGAGCAGGAAATCCACCATCAGGAAGCCGGTGCGCGCCGGCGGCACCGAGGCGAAGACGTCGATCCGTCCGGTCGGATCGGGGGCAAGACCCAGCAGATAGTAGAACACGTAGATCAGCAGCAGTCCGGAGACGAAGGTCGGCACGCAGACGCCGAGCGAGCAGAACAGCCGTACGCCGTGATCGATCAGCGAGTTCGGCCGCAGCGCGGCCAGCACGCCGAGCGGCACCGCCGCGATCAGCGCGATCACGAGCGCGGTTAGCGTCAGCTCGAGCGAGGCCGGCAGCCGCTGCCGCAGGTCCTTGGCAACCGGCTGCCCCGTCATCATGGAACGGCCAAGATTGCCGCGGCCGACATCGTAGAGATAGATGCCGAGTTGCTCCGGCAGCGACCTGTCGAGCCCGAGCTGCCTGCGGACGACTTCGATCTCCTCGTTGCCGGCACTGGGACCGGAGGCAAAGAACACGGCGGGATCGCCTGGCAGCACCCGCATCAAGAGGAAAGTGAAGACCAGCACGCCGAACAGCGCCGGCAGCGACGAGAGAAACCGCCGCCCGGTCCGGATCAAAGTCGCACCGATGGTGCCCATGCTCTTCGCCGCGCTCCCGGCTCCGCTGCTATTTGCGGCTCAGGTTACGATAATCCACCTGGCGGGTGAATTGATAGACATAGCCGTCGAGATTGGCGGCCATGACCGCGTCCTGCGCCGGTTGCCAGAGCGGGACCTGGAACATCTGCTCGAAATGGATGGCGTTGAGCTCCTTGCCCTCCGCCTCGTACTTCGCCTTGTCCGGCTCGAAGCGCGCTGCCTGCGCGATCTCCTCCAACTCGGCATTGTCAGTCGACGAATAGTTCCAGCGCTGATTGCCGGTGTAGAAGTTGCGGTAGAAATAATCGGTCGACGGCAGCCAGGCGACGATGCCCTCGGTGAAGAAGGGCAGCTTCTTCTCGTTGATCGAGGTCGACATCTGCGCATCCGGCAGCTTCTGGATGTCGACCTTGATGCCGATCTTCTCCAGCGATTCCTTGACCAGGGCGGCCATCGGTTCGGCAGTCGCGGCCTGACCGACGTTGAAGCTGAAGGTCGTGGCGAAACCTTCGGGCACGCCAGCCTCCTTCAGATAGGCCCGCGCCTTCTCCAGATCGAGCTTGACCGGTTGCGGGATCGGATAGCCGCCGCTCGGCGGCCTCCCGTCGGCCCAGCTGGCACCGAACAGCGGCGCGCCGCGGCCGAACAGCGCCGCCTTGAACATGTCATCATAGGGTAGCGCCGCGGCGACAGCCCGGCGGACGTTGACGTTGTCGAACGGCGGGATCTTGTTGTTCATCGAGATGAAGGTCACCGCATTGTATTGCGGCGTCGAAATCACCTTCAGCTTGCCTTTGGCCTCCAGCGCCTGGACGTCGCTGGCCTGCAGATCGATCACGAGGTCCGCGTCGCCGCGCTCGACCAGATTGGCGCGCGTCGCCGGCTCCGGTACCGACTGGATGATCAGCCGCTTGAAGAACGCCGGCTTGTCCGGCGAGCCGCGATTCCAGGCCTCGTTGCGCTTGGCGATCGCCTGCTCGCCCGGCTTGAAGGTTTCGACGATATAGGCGCCGCTGCCCGCCTCGTTCTCCTTCAGCCAGCTCAGCGCCCAAGGATCCTCAGGCGTCGCATGCGATTTGGCAAGCTTGGAATTGATGATGATGGGATAGACGGTCGCAAGGTTCGGCAGCGCCAGCTTGTCGGGCCGCGGCAATGTCACTTCAAGGGTCAGTGGATCGATCACCTTGAACTGGTCGGCGCTGGTCAACGATCCTGTCAGCAATTGCGCCTTGCCGAGTACCGGCGCGGTGACGCAGCGGTCGAGCGACCACTTCACGTCTTCTGCAGTAACCGGCGAGCCATCGTGGAACTTGGCGTCGGGACGAAGCTTGAAGGTGAGCTTCAGGCCATCGGGGCTGACGCTGAAGGACTCCGCGAGCTCGCCATTGATGGTATCGAGATCGAACACCCATTTGCCGTTGAGCTGTTTGCGGCCGAACGACACCAGCCGGTCATAGCTGCTCATGCTGAGCGCGAAGGCTTCGCGGGTCGAGCCGGGAATGTTGGGATCGAGCGTGTTGACCGTTGCCGCCGTCACGTAGCGCAAGGTCTCAGCGCGGCTCTGCGCACGGGCCGCGGGCGCAATCAATGTCGCCGAAAGAAGAACGGCGGACGCCGAAATCAGATGCCTGGAAATCACGGGGTACATCGCCTCTGTCCTTTGTTAGGCCGCGCACGCCCGAAATGGCAGCAAATCATGTGCCAGAAACCGGCAGTTCGGCATGCTTCTTCGTCGCAGTGGAATGCATACACGCTCGCCGGCATCACGCGCTCCCCTCCGCCGCCGCGGGGGTGCGCCGGATCATAGCTTGAGGGACATCATAGGCCTGGAATGCCGCCCAGTGCTTGTCGATATCGGCGCGGAACAGGTCGCGCGTGAGGCCGTGGACCAGCTTCGGCACCGCCGTCGTCATCGCATTGATCGAAGAGCCGGACGGACCAAAGCTCATGGTCGAGGCGATGGCGAACAGGTGAATGCCGGAGATCCACGGTGTTCGTCCAACCGCGCGCTCGCAGAAGGCATAGTCGTCCGACAAATAAGGAAAGGCGCCAAGGCGCGGGCTCTGTTCCTGCGCCGGCGGCGTGTAGCAGTCGGCCCAGCGCGCGATGTTATCGGCGCATCGCTTCAGCTCGGGGCGACCGGCAAAGTCCATCATGACGCCGGTGGCGCAGATGATGAAATCGACCGCGATCTCGCCACGTGGCGTGCGCAGCAGCACGCTGTCAACAGTCTCCCGCGCTCCCTCGACAGGTGCGCCCTCGTGCAGATGGAACGTCGCGTGCCGGGCGCAGCGATCATAGGTGGCTTGCGGAAATCCCTCGCGCAGCTCGAGCACCGCGCGCATGAAGCGCCAGCGCCAGGAATCGTCGAGCTCGGAGAAATGCCTGAGGAAGCCGCGGAAGGTCAGCCATCGATAGGGCTGCACCAGCTGGATCGCAGCGCGCCGGCACAGCAAATGCACGGCGCCCGCACCTGCCTCCAGTGCCATCGCTGCGTTATCGAAGGCCGAGGCGCCCGCGCCAATCACCGCGACGCGCTTGTCGCGTAGCGCGGTAAAATCTGTCGGCGCCGCGCAAGTAACGCATCGCGACGCCGGCAGATGGCGCAATGGTTCGGGAATGCTCCAATCGCCCATACCTTCCTGTCCCGTCGCGAGCACGATCTTGCGGGCGTAAAGCACCTCCTCGCTATGAGCAGTCCTCACTGTTACCCTCAGTAGGCCGTTAGCATCGGGTGCGATATCGGTCACCTCGCAGCCATTGTGCACCGGTAAACCGAGCACCTTCCGATACCACGACAGATAGGCCGCCCAATATTCGCGCGGGATCAGACCAAGATCGCGCCAGCTCTCCATTCCGAATTTGGCCTCGTGCCAGGCCTGATAGGTCAGGCTCGGCAGGTCGAGATCAGGGCCGGTGTAGTCCTTCGGACTGCGCAGGGTCGGCATCCGCGCATAGGTCAGCCATGGGCCTTCGCAACCCTCATCCGCCTTGTCGAGCACGAGGATGTTGGTGACCTGCGAGCGCTGCAGGCCGAAAGCCGTCGCAAGTCCGGATTGACCAGCCCCAACAATGAGCACGTCCAGAGCGCGGCTGCCATCGGGAGCCGTCATCGGCGTCAGCCAGGGCATGCCCGGATGCGCCGTCTTGGCAAGATCGGCGCGGACCTGAACTGCAAGTGCTGCAAGGCCATCACTCATGCCGCAAGCCACCCGCCATCGACTGGAAGCACCGTGCCGGTGACGAAGGAGGAATCGTCACTGGCGAGATAGAGCGCCGCCGCCGCCACCTCCTCGGCGCGGCCGAATCGCTTCATGGCATGACGCTGCCGCGAGGCCTCGCGCACCGACTCGGGATCGACATGGCGCGCAAAACTGCGGCGCAGCAGCGGCGTGTCGATCGCACCGGGCGCCAACGCGTTGACACGGATGCCATCGGTCGCGAAATCGATGGCCATGGTGCGGGTCAGGCTGACGATGGCGCCCTTGGCCGCAATATAGGCGCTGTTGCCCTTGCCGCCAGCGATTGCCAGCTGCGACGCCAGCGTGATGATGGCGCCCTTGCCTTGCCGCTGCATGATCGGCACCACCGCGCGCGCCCACAACCAGGTGCCGCCGACATTGGCACGGAATACCGCGTCCCAATCCGCCGGTGCGGTCGTGATCACGGTACCACCGCAGGAGAAGCCGGCAGACGTCATCAGCACGTCCAGCCTGCCGCCGCCTGTTGCGACACTTTCGACGGTGGCCCTTGCAAAATCGGCGTCGCCGACATCGCCAACATGGACGCTGCCGCTGCCACCCTGTTCGCGAAGCATCGCCAGTGTTTCGGCTGCGCTGTCAGCATCGCGATCGACCAGCGCGACGAAGGCGCCTTCGCGGGCGAACAGAACGGCGCTGGCCCGGCCGATCCCGGAGCCGCCGCCTGTGATGATCGCCATCCTGCCCGCCAGCTTCATCTCAGGCGCCGCCTCGATCATGATCATGCAACCAGCGCCGCATATGCTCCGCTGACTCCTCACAGCCAAATTTGGCGCGCCATCCGAATTCGTCGGCCATGCGCTGTACCGACAGCGGCGCCCGGGTCGGGCCGTGCACCGTCACGGTTGGTGTCTCGCCGGAGACAGCCACGCGGCAAACGAAACCGCTGTCCGGGTCGGCAAGAGCTTTATCAGCAAAAGCCTTGCCCCAGGCCTCGGCGGTGAACGTCACACCGCTCGAGATATTGTAAAGCATGTGGCGGGGCCGGGCGGCATCGAGCAGCACGGCGACAGCGGCGGCGACGTCGGCGGCATAGACCCAGTCCCGTGCACCGGGTTCGCTGAGCAACGCCGGCGCGCCCCGCCGCACGCAATCCACAATCAGCGCCTGCGGCGACGGCGTGTCGCGGACACCGCCTGCACGCTCGTACGGGCCAAAAACGCCCGAGAGCCGGACGCTGATCACATCGGCCTGCCAGAGGTCGGAGAGCCGCGCCACCACACGCTCAGAGCCGAATTTCGTGATCGCATACAGCGATTGCGGATCGCAGGGCGTCGTCTCTTCGAGCAGGGGATAATGCCGGCCGCTCGCGCCATAGCTTGCAGCGGACGACAGGTTGATCACACGCTGCACCTTTGCCTTGCGCGCAGCGGTCAGGATCGACACCTGCGCCAGCAGATTGACCGCCAGGATGCGCTCCGGCTCGGCGGCATCGCGCGCCGCGCCTGCCGTGATCGCGGCGCCAAGCACCACGGCATTGCATCCCGGTCCGACTGCGGCCTCAACCGCGCTGCGTTCGGTCACGTCCCCTCGCAGCACCCGCAAGCGTTCACCGTAGGGCGCAAAGGCGCAGCGCGCCTCCACCGGCAACTCGGCCTGATCGAACAGTGTGACCGCATGGCCGCGGGCAAGCAGCAGCTCCGCGATATTGAGCCCGACAAAGCCTGCGCCACCGAAGATCACGACGCTCATCTCGCGGTCCGCTCACAATAGCTTGGCGCCAAAATTCTGCTCCGGGTTCATGTCCGAGACCAATCGACCAGTCGGTTTCGCGGCCTCGCCGCCGCTGCGGGCCAGGAAGCGGCCGGAGCCCGGCGAGGCGTTCAGCCTTCCGCTTTCGACAATGACGCGGCCGCGGGAGAGCACCGTCACCGGCCAGCCCTGCAGCGAACGGCCGGCGAACGGGGTGTAGCCGGCCAGATCGTGCATCATCGTGTCGGTGACGGTCACGCGGCGATCGGGATCCCAGATCGCGATATCGGCGTCAGCGCCGACGGCGATCGAGCCCTTGCGCGGATGCAGATTGTAGATCTTGGCCGGCGCGGTCGCAGTCAGCTCGACGAATTTCTCGAGGCCAAGCCGTCCCTTGGAGACCATCGCATCGAACAGCAGCGGCAGCCGCATCTCGAGGCCCGGCAGGCCGTTGGCCACCTGCTTGAAGTTCGGGTTCGGCCCGGCGCGAAGCTTGCCGGTCTCGTCGAACCGATACGGCGCATGATCGGAGGAGATGGTCTGCAGATCGCCGAGCGATAACGCCTTCCACAGCGCCTCCTGGTCGTCCTTGCGGCGCGGTGGCGGGCTGCACATCCATTTGGCGCCTTCCGCGCCCGGCTTGTCGAGATCGTCGGCGGTGAGGAACAGATATTGCGGGCAGGTCTCGGCAAACACTTTCAACCCCTGTCCGCGGGCATCGCGGATCGTCTGCGCGCCCTCGGCGGTCGAGACGTGGAAGATCATGATCGGCTGGTCGACCAGGGCCGCCATGCCGATCAGGCGGTTGAACGCCTCTGCTTCCGAAAAGCGCGCATGGCTGATCGCGTGATATTTCGGATGAGTGTAGCCGCGCGCGAGCAGCCGCTTCACCATCCAGGAGATGATGCCGTGATTTTCCGCGTGCGCACACAGCATCGCGCCGCCCTCGCGCGCTGCAACGAGAATGTCGAGCAGCGGCTCGTCGTCGATCTTCAGCCGGTCATAGGTCATGAAAATCTTGATCGAGCCGTGACCCTGACGAATCAGCGTCGGCAGATCGCGCTCCAGCGTCTCTTTCGTCGGGTCGGCGATAATCATATGGAAGGCGTAGTCGATTACCGCGCCCTTGCGCGCCAGCGCATGATAATCCTCCAGCACCTGCGGCAGCTGCATGCCGACATGCTGCGCGGCAAAGGAAATGACCGAGGTGGTGCCGCCGAAGGCCGCCGACGTCGTGGCACTCTCGAAGGTGTCGGCATTCATGATGCCGGCGGCAGACAATTGCTCGATGTGACAATGGCTGTCGACACCGCCCGGCAGCACCAGCCTGCCGCGCGCGTCGATCTCGCGCTTGGCCGGGCCGAGCCCGCGCCCGATCGCAGCAATGGCTTCACCTGTGATTGCCACGTCGGCCTCGAACACGTCGGTGGTCGTGGCGACGCGCCCGCCGCGGATGATCAGGTCATAGGCGGGTTCGGTCATAACGGTGTCTCCTTGCGTAACTCTCGAAGTCCATTGGCGTTGCGCAGCTTTGCGGCGCGCCCTTGCGCCCTGCGCATGACCGCTTCATGCTGTCCATGGCATAGTGATTGCCTTTGTTTCGCATCGTCAAGCTTCGCACCGTCAACACTGCCCAAGCAGGAACCTCCCATGCCCCGACCGCGCATCATGGTCATCAACCCGAATTCCAACCGCGTGGTCACGGCCGGCCTTGCCGAAGCGCTGAAGCCGCTGGCCTTTGCCGACGGTCCGGAGATCGTGTGCGAGACCTTGGTCGAAGGACCCTACGGCATCGAGAGCCAGGCCGACGCCGAAAGCGTGGTGATGCCGCTGCGGCGGACCCTCGCCGGCGACAAGGAGTCGGCGGCCTTCGTGATCGCCTGCTACAGCGACCCCGGCCTGCATGTCTGCCGCGAGGCCACCACGCGGCCGGTGCTGGGCATTGCCGAATGCGGCGTGCTGACCGCGCTGACCCGCGCCGAGACCTTTGGCGTGATCGCGATCGCGCAGCGCTCGATCCGCCGGCATATGCGTTATCTGCGTCAGATGGGCCTGTTGGAGCGGCTGGCCGGCGAGCGCCCGCTCGACATGAGCGTGGCGGAAACCGCATCGGGCGAAGGCACGCTCGCCAAGATGATCGCGGTCGGCCGCGCCCTGAAAGAGGAGGACGGCGCCGGCGCCATCGTGATGGGCTGTGCCGGCATGGCGCGCCACCGGAAGCCGCTTGAGGAGGCGCTCGGCATTCCCGTGATCGATCCGACCCAGGCCGCCGTCACCATGGCGCTCGGCGCCGTGCAATTCGGCGCGCACTGAGGCACTGATTGACGGGCTAGCGTGCCTCACGCGCCCGCCTCGCCTGCCAATCGTCATAGCTCTCGCGGTCCATCGCGAACATGTCGCGCTGGGTCGAATAGAGATTGCCGAACAGGCGGCCGATCGGCTGATAGGTTGCCATGTCGACATACATCCGCGCCGGATCGAGCAGCCCTTCGCGCGCATGCAGATGCAAGACCTCGCCAACCAGCAGCTCGCGCCCCGGGCCAAACGCGAGCGAGACCTGCCGCCGGCATTCCAGCGCGAAGGGCGCCGCAGCCAGCCGCGGGACCTTGACCTCGGCACTCGCCTCCGTCGCCAGGCCCACGGCGGCGACCTCGCTCTCGCCGGAGGGAAAATCCACCGCGCAGTCGTTCATCGCTTTCGCCAGCGTCTCGTCCACCATATGCACGACGAATTCGCCGGTACGGTGGATGTTGCGGGTGGTGTCCTTGAACCGGCCATCGGGATGATGCTGCAGGCCGAGCACGATCAGCGGCGGGTTCTCGGAGAACACGTTGAAGAAGCTGAACGGCGCCGCATTCAGCGCGCCGTTGTCGTCTACCGTGGTGACAAAAGCGATCGGACGCGGCACCACCACACCGCACAAGAGCTTGTAGCGGTCGCGGGGCGCAAGGTCGCGAAACGACAGGCCGATCATCGGGCGCGTCCTCCGCAGTTCATGGCGGCGGCACCGCGCCGGTGCGGCCAGTGATCAGGCCGTAATGCTCGGTGCGGCGGTGCGCGGCGAAATTGAAGATCGTTTGCTTGCCGAATGCGGTGGCATCGAGATCGCAGGGATGAATCAGAAGCTCGTCGTCCTCCGTCCCGGCCTCGGCGACAATCTCGCCGTCGGGATTAACGATGATGCTGCCGCCGATCAGGGGATGGCCGTCCTCATTGCCGGCCTTGGCGACCGCGATCACCCAGCAGGAGTTCTGATAGGCGCCGGCCTGCACCGACAGGCGGTTATGGAACAACCGCTTCTCTGGCCCTTCGTCGCCCTTCTGCGCGTTGACCGACGGCGTGTTGTACCCGATCAGCACCATCTCGACGCCCTGCAAGCCCATCACGCGATAGGTTTCCGGCCAACGGCGGTCGTTACAGACCGCCATGCCCATGATGCCGCCGAGATTGCGCCAGACCGGGAAGCCGAGATCGCCCGGCTCGAAATAGCGCTTCTCAAGATGCTGATGCGTGCGCTCCGGATCGAACTCGGCATGCCCGGGCAAATGGATCTTGCGGTATTTTCCGACGATGTTGCCGCTGCGGTCGGTCAGGATGGCAGTGTTGAAGTGATGTCCGTCAGGCGTCAGCTCGGCATAGCCAAAGCTCATCGCCATCTCGTGGCGAGCCGCGCGCTCGAACAGCGGCCGCACAGCGTCATTGGGCATCTCTTGCTCGAACCAACCATTGGCATCGGCGCGGTTTTCCAGGTACCAGCGCGGGAAGAACGTGGTCAGCGCGAGTTCGGGATAGACGATCAGATCAGCACCCTTTGACTTGGCCTCATCCATCAGCGCGATCATTCGCTTGACGACGACATCGCGCCCGTCAGCGCGCTGGATCGGACCCATCTGAGCTGCGGCGACGTTGATCATGCGCATGGTTGTTGTTCTCCTTGCAAACTCAGCCGGCGAACGCGGCCTGCGCTTCCGGCAAATCCCAGATCTTGCCAATTGCAACAGCCCCTGCCGCGGTGATTGCAGCCTCGTCGCCGTGAACATAGCGGCCGGCGTCAATCAGCACACGGCCATCGACGATGACCTGATCGATATTGGCGCGGTTACCGAGCGCGATCAGCGCACGACGCGGATCGAACAGCGGCTGCAGATGCGGATGGGTCATGTCGATCACGGTCAGGTCGGCCGTCGCGCCGGGCGCGATCGTGCCGAGATCAGGGCGCTTCACCAGCGCAGCTGCGGTCACCGTCACCGATTCGATCAGGTCGGGCGCGCTCGCGACCTCGGCGCGCTGCAGCGCGAGCTTCGAGATCATCGACGCCGCATTCAGCTCGCCGAGCAGGTCCATGTTGTAGCCGTCGGTGCCGACTACCGTCCGCACGCCATGCTCGGCAAACCGGCCGAATGCGGCGGTCACGCCGGATCGGGCGAACACCCGCGGGCAGTTCAGCACCGCCGCGCCGCGCGCCGCCATCAGCTTCAGATCCCTGTCGGAGCTTGCGATGCAGTGCGCTGCGAGCAGATCGGGCGCCAGCAGGCCGAGCCAGTCGAGATATTCGGCCGGCGTGCGGCCGTCGTAGCGCTTGCCGATGGTTTCGACCTCGGCCCGGCTTTGCGCCAGATGGGTCGTGATGGGCACACCGAGCTCGCGGGCGCGCTCCGCGCACACCTTGAGCAGATCCGGGCCGCAGGTATCGGTCGCATGCGGACTCATCGCGAGGCCAATCCGGCCCCCGCCACAACCGTTCCAACGCTGATAGAGCGCGTTCCAAGTGGCGAGATCGGCCGCACCATCGTCGCCGGCGTACCTGACAACACCGTCCGGGCCAGCCTTGGCGTCTGACGTCGAGAACAGATAGGGCGCGCCGTAGAAGCGGATGCCCATCTCCTCGGCGGCGTCGAACATCTCGGGAATCGTGTTGCGGAACGGCTCCATCACCGTGGTCGCGCCGCCCTTCAGCAGTTGCAGGATGCCGAGCCGGGCCACCGCAAGGCGCTCTTCAGGCGAGAGCAGGTCGGCTCCGCGCTTGGTCAGCGGCAGCAGCACCGTATAGACGATGCTCTGATTGTTGCGCCGGCCGTTGCCGTCCTCGGTGTGGCTGCGCGCTACCGCCTCGCTGAAGCAATGATTATGCAGGTTCATCAAGCCCGGCAGGATGAAACGTCCAGGACGGTCACGGACCTCGGCGGCGGATGGCCGGTCCTTGCTGATCGCGGCGATCGTCTTGCCTTCGATCAGCACCCAGTGATCGCGCAGCACATCCTGCGCGCCGTCGCGGCGAGAGAGAACGTAGCTGCCGAAGATCGCGATGCTGCTCATGATGGACGCACGTTCCAGAAGACCGCAGTGCCGTCGAGGATGCCGGTGATGCTCTTGCGGTAGGCGGTCGGTTGCTTGTACAGGCCGATCGGAAAATACGGGATCTCCTCGAACGCCAGCGCCTGGATATCGTGGCAGATCCGCTGCTGCTCCTCCAGCGAGGACGCGGCCAACCACTGGCTGCGCAGGCCGCCCATCTCCTCGCTGCTATACCATCCGGCGACCTTGCCTTCGCCGCGCAGATTGGTGTTGCCGGCCGGATTGAGCCAGTCTATCCCCTGCCAGTTGCCGACCGCAGCACTCCAGCCGCCCTTGTCGATCGGGTCCTTTTTCAACTGGCGCTGCAGCACGACGGCAAAGTCGAGCGCGTGGTGTTCGACGTTCATCCCGGCTCTCCGCAGCATGTCGGCGGCGACCTGGCCAAGCGGCTTTTGCGCGGCCGAATTGCTCGGCGACAGCAGCACAACCTTTTCGCCATTGTAGCCGGCGGCAGCCAGTTCGGCCTTCACCTTAGCCATGTCGCGCGGACCGCGGAAGACGTCGAGGCCGACGTCATTGGCCATCGGCGTTCCCGGGGCGAAATAGCCAATCGGCGAAAGCTGGTAGGCCGGATCGACGCCTGCGACGGCGGTCATGAAGTCGGCCTGGTCGATCGCGCCCAGCAGCGCACGGCGGATCGCCGGATTGTCGAACGGCGGCTGCAGATGATTGACGCGAAGCATGCAGGCATAGCCGCGGGGATCGAGCACACGCGTCTCGACCTCGTCGGACTGCTTCAGCACCGGCAGCAGATCGTGCGGCGTGGTTTCCTGCCAATCCTGCTCGCCGGTCTGCAGTGCTGCGACGGCAGTCCCCGGATCCGGCGTCGTCGTCCACACCACGCGATCGTAATGCACGATCTTGGGACCGGCGGTCCAGTCGGGCTTGCCGTCCTGGCGCGGTTGATAGCGCTCGAATCTTGCATAGGCATTGCGCACGCCCGGCACGCGCTCATCCGCGATGAAACGAAACGGTCCGCTGCCGATCACTTCGGTGATCGGCTTGAGCGGATCCTGGTTCGCAAACCGCTCGGGCATCATGAACGCGGCATGCACCGCGGCCTTGCCGAGTGCCTGTGGCAGCAGCGGAAACGGCCGACGCAAACGAAAACGGATGGTGCGGTCATCGGGCGCGGACAGTTCCTCTGTCGCCGCCATCACTTCGCCGCCGAACCCGTCGCGCGAGGCCCAGCGGCGAATGCTGGCGACGCAGTCACGCGCCAGCACCCGCTCGCCGTCATGCCAGAAAAGCCCGTCGCGCAGCGTCAGGTCCCACTGCTTGGCGTCACTGGAGACGACATGGCCCGACACCATCTGCGGCGAGACTTCCAGCGCCGCATTCATGCCATAGAGCGTGTCGTAGACCATGAAGCCGTGGTTGCGCGACACCTGCGCGGTGGAATAGATCGGATCGAGGAAAGCCAGATCGATCACCGGGATGAAGCGCAGCGTGGTTTGCGATTGCGCGCGCACGATGCCCGGCAAGGAAAAGGCAGGCGCCATCGCGGCCGCGCGAAGCAGCGAGCGGCGGGAGAACTGCATCGAAGACGCGCCCATGCTCATCAGCGCGACTGACCCGCGGCTTCATGCTTCTGGAAGTTGCCTGCGATCGCCTCCCCGGTCGTGATCCACACGTCCGCGCAGGATTTGGCGTAGGTGAGAAACTCGCGCAGCAGGCGCAGCCGCATCGGACGGCCGCTGCACTGCGGATGCAGCACGGTCGTCACCATCGCGCCCCAATCGCGGACCTCGTCGAGTTCGTCCTTCCAGATCGAGAGCACATGCTCCTTCGGAAAGATCGAGCGCGGGCTGAAGCGTGCCGAGAGGCCGTGCATCCAGTCATCATAGCTCGCCGTGACCGGAAGCTCGATCGTGCCCGGGTTGCCGTCGGCGAGGCGGTGGCGATAGGGCCGGACGTCATCGCGGAACGAGGACGTATAGACGATGCCATGGCGTACCAGCGCCGTGCGCAGCTCCTCGGTGAACTCACCATAGGGCGCGCGGTAGCCGATCGGCTTGACGCCGAGCCGCCGCTTCAGCGCTTCAAAGCCCCGCTCCAGCTCGTCCTCGATCCAGGGATCTCCGGGGTCGGGCAGCAGATGGTGATAGCCGTGGTGGCCGATCTCATGACCGGCCTTGAGGATGGATTCGGCCATTGCCGGATGCGCATCGACCGACCAGCCGGTGACGAAGAACGTCGCCTTCAGGTCGAGTTGATCGAGCAGCTCCAGCAACTTCGGTGTGCCGACCCGCGCCTCATAGCCGCCATAGCTCATGGTGATCAGGCGCTGGGCGTGCACGGCGTCCTTGCTGGTCCAGGCGCTCTCAGCGTCGACATCGAACGACAGGAACATCGCCGACCCCCAAGGCTTCGGCCAGGGATAATTCGGTGCCGGGTCCGCGGTGTTCGCCGGGACGAGCGGGATGCTCTGGAGTGCCTTACTGTCCAGCATTGATGGTCGCCTTCTCTACGCCGTTGTCGTTCAGTTTCCACTTCACAAGCAGGCTGCGGTAGGTGCCGTCGGCGATCAGCGCGTCCAGCGCTTCCACAAAGGCCTGCTGCAACGCCTTCTCCTTGACCGGCAAGGCGATCCCGGTGAACTGCGCCGCGATCGCCTGCCCGACGGGCGCATAGGCGCCGGGCTCCTGGTCCATGATGTAGAGCAGCGTCTCGCTGCCCTGGACGGCCGCGTCGATCCGACCCTGCTTCAACTGCGTGCGCGCGTCAGCGGAGCCTTCGGTGCCGACGACCACGATCGCATTGCCGCCGCAATGCGCCGTGCTCCACGCCGCGATCTGGTCCGGGAACATGGTGCGGCGGCTGGCGCCGACCTTCTTGCCACACAGCGCCGCCATGTCCTTGAACTCGGCTGCACGGGATTGCTGCACAAAGAACTGCGGGCCGCTGCGCAGATAATCGACGAAGCTTGCCGCCTCATGACGCGTGGCATAATCGGTGAAGCCGGACAGGATCGCGTCCACCCGCCCCGACGAGATCGACGGCATGAACTGCGCAAAACTGGTCTCCTCCCACTCCAGCTTGATGCCGAGCTTGCGGCCAAGCGCCTCGCCCAGGTCGATGTCGAACCCGGCCAGCGCGTTGGTGACGGGATCGCGGAACTCCATCGGCGGATAGTTCGGCACGATTGCGACCTTGATAGTGCCCCGTTTCGTGATCTCCGCAGGCAGCTCGATCGCAAAGACCGGTCCGGCCATGATCAATCCAACTAAGCCCGCAACAACCAGCCTGATCATCAAAAGTGCCCCCATCAAATCACTGCCGCCAGAAATGCCCGCGTACGTGCCTCGCGCGGCGCCCCGAGAACGTCGGCGGCGCGCCCGGATTCCACAATCGCGCCATGATCCATGTAGACGACGCGATCAGCGACCTCGCGGGCAAAGCCAAGCTCGTGCGTCACCACCATCATGGTCATGCCGCTCTGCGCGAGCTCCTTCATGACAGCCAGCACCTCGCCCACAAGCTCGGGATCGAGCGCGCTGGTCGGCTCGTCGAACAGCATTAGCATCGGCTTCATCGCCAGCGCCCGGGCGATCGCCACGCGCTGCTGCTGGCCGCCCGAAAGCTGCGACGGATAGGAGTCCGCTTTCGTCGCAAGCCCGACGCGCCGCAGGAGCTCGATTGCCTCGGCGCGCACCTCGCCCGGGTTGCGGCCCTGCACCTGCACCGGTCCTTCCGTGATGTTCTCCAGCGCAGTCTTGTGCGGAAACAGGTTGAAGCGCTGGAACACCATGCCGGTTTTCAGCCGCTGCCGCGCGATCTGCCGGTCGGTGAGGCGGCGCAGCTTGCCGCCCTCCTCGCGGACGCCCAGCATCTCGCCATCCAGCCAGATACCACCGCTGTCGATCACGGTAAGCTGGTTGATGCAGCGAAGCAGCGTTGTCTTGCCAGAACCTGACGCACCGATCAGACACAGAACCTCGCCGGGCCACACGTCGAGCGAGACATTCCTGAGAGCCTGGAACTCTCCAAAGGCCTTGCTGACGGAGCGGATCGCGACGAGCGGTTTCGTCATCGGTTGATCCGTGCCGTTCCACGCGCAAAATGGCGCTCGAGCAGCATCTGCAGAGGCGTCAGGATCGATACCACCAGCAGATACCAGCAGCCGGCGACGATCAGAAGCTCGATGACGCGCGAATTCGCATAGTAGATATTCTCGGCGTTGTGCAGCACCTCGGGATACTGGATCACGCTGGCGAGCGAGGTCGCCTTCACCATGCCGATGAACTCGTTGCCGAGCGGTGGAATCACCACCCGCATCGCCTGAGGCAGGATAATCCGCCGCAGCGCCCGCAGCCGCCCCAGGCCGATCGCCTGCGCCGCCTCATACTGCCCGGCGTCGACCGACAGCATGCCGGCGCGCATCACTTCCGACGTATAGGCACCCTGGTTGATGCCGAGCCCGAGCAGCGCTGCGAGGAACGGCGTCATGACGTCAACGGCCCGCGCCGTCCACAGGCCGGGAATACCGATGGTCGGAAACACCAGCGCGAGGTTGAACCACAGGAGGAGTTGCAGGATCAGCGGCGTGCCGCGGAACAGCCAAGTGTAACCTGCAGCAACCGACTTCAGCACCGGATTGGGTGACAGCCGCATGATCGCCGCGACCGCGCCGAGGACGATGCCGAGTGCCATCGCGAGTACCGCCATCACCATGGTGTTGACGATGCCCTGGAGGATCACCTTCGCGGTCAGGAAGCGGCTGACATAGGACCATTCGATCTGGCCATTGGCAAAGGCGCGAGCGATCGCCGCAAGCACAACGACGATCGCGGCCGCAGCCAGCCACCGCCGCCAGTGGATCTCCCGCGCGATCTGCATCTGCGAGAGATCAGGAAAGCCTTCCGCCAGCGTCGGCGCCGCCCTCATTGCGGCGCCGCATTCATCAAGGGCTTGGAAACCGCGTTCGCGCCCAAACCGAATTTCTCGAGGATCTTCTTGTAGGAGCCGTCGGCGATCATCGCCGCCAGATGCTCCGTCACCACTTCGCGCAGTGCGACATCGTCCTTGCGGAACATGATGCCCTGATAGCCGATTGCAAAGGGCTCGCCGACGACACGGTATTTGCCAGCCTCCTGCGCCTGCGCAAAGGGCAGCGTCTCGCCGCCCTGAACTGCAGCGTCGATGCGGCCCTGCTTGAGCTGGTTGCGCACGTCGATCGAGTTCTCGCCCGGAACATACTGAATGGCCGGCTTGCCGGCGGTCTCGCAATTCTGCTTGCTCCATTTCTCGATCTCGATCGGGAAGCTGGTGCTGCGGGTGGTGCCGACCTTCTTGCCGCAGAGGTCGGTGGCGGCGGTCGCCTCATGGTCGGCCAGCACGAAGAACTGCGGTCCGGTGGTCAGATAGTCGATGAAGTCGGCGGTCTCGCGCCGTGAGGCGCGGTCGGAAATGCCGCTGATGATGAAATCGGCGCGCTTGGTCTGCAGCGACGGAATGAGCTCGGCGAACGGCGTCTCGCTCCAGACGATCTTCACGCCAAGCCGCCTGGCAAGCTCGTTGGCGAGATCGATATCGAGCCCGACCAGCTCGTTGGTTGCGGGATCGCGATACTCCATCGGCGCGTAGGTCGAATTAACAGTCAGTTTCAGCGTACCGGCCTGCTTGATCTCTGCTGGCAGTTCGGCTGCCGAGGCGACGGCCGCAGCAGCGAATGCGGCGAGCCCGAGGAAAAGCGAGAGGCGTATCATGTCAGCTCCTTTGCCAACGCTGCAACCGGCCGCGTATCAGTCCATGTCGAGAAGCGCCGGCTCGATGACGCCGGCGCGTTCGGTGATCGCCCGGTATTGCTCGGGCCGCCGGTGGGCCGCAAAATTGAACATCTTGTCCTTGCCCTGACGGCAGAGATCGAGATCGATGTCGGCGACGATGACTTCGTCGGCGAGGGTCTTCGCCTGTGCAACGATCCTGCCATTCGGATCGACGATGCAGGAGCCGCCGATCAGGCCGGAGCCATCCTCGTCGCCCGCCTTCGCCACCGCAATCGCCCAGGTCGCGTTCATGTAGGCGTTGGCCTGTGCGACGAGCGTCGAATGGAAGGTGCGCAGCGCGGCATCCTCGCTGGTCCCGCCGTTCGGATCGTAGGCCGCGGAGTTGTAGCCGATGCACACGAGCTCAACGCCCTGCAGGCCGAGCATCCGCCAGGATTCCGGCCAGCGGCGATCATTGCAGATCATCATGCCCATGATCGCGTGTCCCCACGCCGAACCCGTGCGGAAGGCCGGAAAGCCGAGATCGCCATACTCGAAATAGCGTTTCTCGAGTTGCTGATAGCGCGCGCCCGCCCGCGGCTCGACCGAGCCCGGCAGATGCACCTTGCGATAGCGGCCGATGATCTCGCCGACGTCGTCGACCAGGATCGCGCAATTGTAGCGCCGGCCATCTGCTGTCAGCTCGGCATAGCCGACATAGAAGCCGACGCCGAGCGCGCGGGCGCGGTCGAACAGCGCTTGGACAGCCGGGTTCGGCATGCCGCGCTCGAAATACTGATCGAGCCCATCGCCTTCGAGCAGCCAGCGCGGAAAGAACGTCGTGAAGGCCAGTTCGGGAAACACCACGAGGCGCGCGCCTTGTTCAGCCGCCGCATCCAACAGTTTCAACATGCGATCGAGCGTATGCGCGCGGGTGTCTGCTCTTTGCGTCGGCCCCATCTGGGCGGCGGCAGCACGAAGGACGCGGGTCAAACATTGCCTCCAAATCTAGCGGACTGCTGCCTCGTTAGGCGAACCGATTTTACGTTCGGCAGCACACTTTCCGCAGTGCATTACAAGAAAGCTGGACAGCATTGGCAATCACTCGTGCTATGATATTTTCGGCCAGACTATAACGGGCACGAATAGATGAACCTGCGTCAACTCGAAATTATGCGTGCGGTCGTTCGACACCGGACAACGGTCGCAGCAGCCGAGGAGCTGTCGCTCTCACAGCCAGCGATCAGCAACGCGCTGAAGGCAATGGAGACGCAGGCGGGCTTCGCCTTGTTCGAGCGCGTCAACAACCGCCTGTTTCCGACCGCGGAGGCGATGGCGCTCTACAAGGAAAGCGAGACGATTTTTGCGCTGCATGCCAAGCTGGAAAACCGCGTCCGTGACCTCAGGGAATGTCGCACTGGGCATCTGTCGATCGTCGCAACGCCGCCGCTGGCCTACAGCATCATCCCGCCCGCATTGTCGGTCTTCCTGCGTCGGCGACCGCAGACGCGGATGTTCTTCGACGTACGCCGCTATGAGGGCATCATCGACGGACTGCTGAGCCGGGTCGCCGAGCTCGGCTTCGTGCTCGGCTTCTCGCATCATCCAGGCATCGCGCATGAAGTGGTCCGCGCCGGCGAGATGGTCTGCGTCATGCCGCCGCAGCATCCGCTGGCGGACCGCGCGGTGATCACCGCGTCCGATCTCGTCGATCTACCCTTCATCGGGCTCGAGCGTGGAACACAGTTGGGTGAGGCCGTGCGCGCGAGTTTTGCTTCGGCCGGCGCTTCATTCCAGCCGACCGTCGAGGTGCGATACTGCAACACCGCCTGCGTGCTCGCCGCGGCAGGCATCGGCGCGGCGGTGGTGGATCCATTCTCGCCGCACCAGGCTGGAAATCAAGAGCTGGTCATACGCCCCTTCCTTCCCAAGACACCTGCGCTGGCATACATGCTGTGGTCGGAAGCGGAGCCGATCTCGCGTCTTGCAAGAGTGTTCCTCGATGAAGTCCGCCGAGCAAGCCGGCAGCTTGAATGATGAGGGCATCTTACTGCTGACTGCACAAGCCGACGTCGCACCTGGTCAGGCCGCCCGACTACGCGCGAAATCGTTCTGACGTACCGCCATCATCCGTGTCCGGCGATCCGCAAGGCAAGGTCGAGTGCCCGCAACTCATCCGGCGTCGCCGGCGGCTGCGGCGGCCGCACCGCGTCGCATGACAGACGTCCGAGCAGCTTCAGGCAGGCTTTGAGCCGCACCGTTGCCCGTCCTCCGGGCGGATCGCGGTAGATCGCACCTGCCAGGGGATACAGCTTCTCGTGCACTGCGCGAGCCCGCGGCCAATCGCCAGCCTCCGCCGCGATCCAGAGGCTGACCACTAGTTCCGGAACGACACAGGCGAGACTGACTTGGCTGCCGGCCGAGCCGACGAGATAACTCGTCAGCAGGTGCTCATCTCCCGAGCCGAGCACGACGAAGTCCGACCGCAGCTTGCGGATCAGCCTCAGATTCTGTTCGTAGGCAGCGACCTCCCAGCTGCCCTCCTTGATCGCGACGAAGCGAGGATCGGCGACGAGCTGCTCGAGCAGCGGCGATGCATAGGTCATCGCACCCGCACCGACCGGCGCGGCGTAGAGCATCAGCGGCACGGTCGTGGCATCGCGGATATGGCGGTGATGTTCGATAACACAGCCGTCGGCGTGACCGAGCGCCCAGCTATTGGGCGGAAAAACCAGCAGACCGTCCGCACCCGCCTGCTCCAGCGTGGCTGCCTCTCGCGCAGCCTCCGGGCTGGATTCATGATTGACGCCAGAGACGATCAGGCAGTCCTTCGGAGCGTGCTCGCTCGCCAGCTCCACCACGCGCTGCTTTTCAGCGAGGGACAGCACGAAATTCTCGCCGGCGTGGCCGTTGACCAGGAGTCCATTGATGCCGGGCGTGGACGCGACCGAGGCGAGATGCGCGGCGAGCTTTGCCTCATCGATCTCGAAATCGGGCGTCATCGGCACGATCGTCGCAGCATGAATGCCGCGCAGCCGATCTGCGAACGACCGCGAAATTGTCATCCCGCCGGACATCGCCGTCTAGTGAATGATCTGGTCGAGGAACGTCTTCGCCCGCTCGGATTTCGGATGGTTGAAGAAGTCCACCGGCGCAGCCTGCTCCACGACCTTGCCCTCGTTCATGAACACGATGCGGTCGGCGACCTCGCGGGCAAAGCCCATCTCGTGCGTCACGCACAGCATGGTCATGCCCTCCTCCGCGAGCTTTTTCATGGTCTCCAGGACTTCCTTGACCATCTCAGGGTCGAGCGCCGAGGTCGGCTCGTCGAACAGCATGATCTTGGGACGCATGCACAGCGCGCGTGCGATGGCGACACGCTGCTGCTGGCCGCCCGACAGCTGGCCGGGGAATTTCTCGGCCTGGTCCGGAATCCGGACCTTGGTGAGGAAATGCATGGCAAGGTTCTTTGCCTCCGCTTCCGACATGCCATTCACGGTCATCGGCGCCAGGATGCAATTCTCCAGCACCGTCATGTGCGGGAACAGGTTGAAGCTCTGGAACACCATGCCGGTGTCGCGCCTGACCACATCGATGTTTTTGCGCTGGCGATCGAGCTCGACGCCGTTGACGTAGATCAGGCCCTCGTCGTGCTTCTCGATGTGATTGATGCAGCGGATGAGCGTCGACTTGCCCGAGCCGGACGGACCGCAGATCACGATCTTCTCGCCTTTGGCGACCTTGAGATCGACCTCATTCAACGCGGTGAAGTCGCCATAGTGCTTGTAGACGGCCTCCATCCGGACCGCAGGCACCTCACGGAGCTGCGGTTGCGCTGTTGCACCTTCGACGCCGCTCCCCATAGCGGTATTCATCGATGTCTCGCTCATGCGCGAGCCTCCACGCTCGCCTGCACAACCGGCCCCCTCGCGTCGAGGCGCCTCGACTTCGCAGCACTCGACCGACCAAAGTGCTTCTCCAGCCGGCGTTGAATCGCATCCCAGACCGAGGTGAGGATCAGGTAATAGGCGGTTGCCGCCGCATAGACTTCGAGGATTTGGAAATGCTCCTGCATCAGCATGTCGCTGCGGCGCATGAGCTCTTCCACCGAGATCACGGAGGCGAGCGAGGTCGCCTTCAGTAGCGAGTTGATGGAGTTGCCGAGCGGCGGGATCATCAACCGGAACGCCTGCGGCAAGGTCACGCGGCGGAACGTGACCCAGGGCGACAGGCTGAGCGCCCAGGCGGCCTCGCGCTGTCCTGCCGACACCGCCATGAAGCCGCTGCGCACGATCTCGGCGAGATAGGCCGCCTCATTGAGGATCAGGCCGACGAGTGCGCAGGTGATCACGCTGAACTTGATGCCCAGCTGCGGCAAGCCGCTGTAGATCACCACCAGCTGGATCAGCAGCGGCGTGCCGCGGAAGAACCAGATGTAGAAGCGCGCAGCGCCCGCGAGCGCCGGATTGGACGACATGCGCAGCAACGCGACGCCCATGCCGAGGATCAAGCCGCCGACGACCGCCGCCACCGTCAAGCCGATGGTAACGAGCACTCCCTTCATCAGGAAGTAATTGAAGAAGTAGCTGACGGCGGCCGTCGGACTGAAATGGCTCATCGGCTCGTCTCCGTAGATCTCAGGCCGGACCCGGGCCGGCGATCGCAAGCGGCTGGTCGGCCGGCATGCTGGTCAGGCCGAACTTGTCGAACAGCGCCTGGTAGCTGCCATCGGCCCGCATAGCGTTCAGCGCCTTGACGACGGCATCGACCACCATCTTGTTACGGAAGCCGAGCGTCGTGCGCGCGGTGCCGAGCCCGCTCAGCACTTCCTTGACGCGGCCCCGGCTGGTGAGATCGCGCGCCACGCTATCCACGAGCAAGGCGTTGTCGACCTGTCCCGCCAGCAGCGCGCTGACGACGTTGGTGGCAGTGGGAAACGTCCGCATCTCGACGGCGGCTCCGCCTTTCGCCACGCTGGCATCGCTGAGCTTCTTGAGCCAGTTCATCTGGTAACTGCTGACCTCGACGGCGGATGATTTTCCGATCAGATCATTTTCGGTAGCAATTTTTGTGCCGCTGTCGGGGGCCACCACGACAGAGATCGCCTGGATCGCGTAAGGCACCATGTACATCAGCTTGGAACGCTCCTCGGTCCAGAACATCCCGGTATCGATGCCGTCGATGCGGGTCGCGTTGAGGGCGGGAATCATTGCCGGAAAATCCATCCGGACGAGTTCGACCGGAAGACACAACCGCTTGCCGAGCTCGGCGGCGAGCTCGACGTTGAGGCCCTGCAGCTGGCCGTCCTTGTCGACGAATTGCTGCGGCGGATTGGTCGGGTTGATGGAGAGCTGCAACTTGCCGGGCGCGATCAGATTGTCGTCGGTGATTGTGGGCGTACAGGCGGCATGCACCGCCGTGGATGCGAGAACGAGTGCGGCAACAGCACCCAAGCGAAGCAGTGTCGAGACCATGGATACCTCCAGTAACACGCCAATAACTGATGCAGTTCCTCGCCCGGAATTCCCCTCGACGTTTCTTGGATGCGGCCGGCCGGATCTCGCGACACGGCAGGCAGCGTCGTCTTCGATCTGCTCAAGCCGGTCCCGACATCGGCCTGAGCTGGATGCGCATGAAGTTCTTCACCAGGGATTCGAACGGACCGAAGCCCTTTACCCTCAGGAATTCCGGCGTCTCGAATGCCCATCGCCCCGCGACTTCGTACATCGCGGCGTATTTCGGCCCGTCGCCGATGGAGACGAAGCGCTTTGCCGAGAGCCAGCCGGGACAGGCGAGCAGATCGGGGAAATGCCTCTGCTCGTACCAGGCGTTGAACGCAGCCTCGTGCTCGGGGTCGATGTCGACCCGCACGATATGGATGAAGGCTTCGTCCAGCATCGTCTCGTTCCTCATGCCGGACGGATGTCGCCGGCTGCGCGCGCCACACCGACCGTCGTTACAATGGCATCGCACAGCGCAGGTAGAACCGGCAGCAGCGGCGGCCGCGGATCGGCATTGCGGATCAGGCCGAGCGCCTTGAGCCCGACCTTCATGCGCGTGTGCATGTCCATGATCGGCGCAGGCCCGTAAATGGCGCGGACGATCGGATAGAGCCGCTCGTTGACGGCGCGCATCGCCTTGAGGTCGTCGGCGAGCGAGGCCTGCCAGAGCGCTGCGAACAGATGCGGCGCGAGGCTGACGAGGCCGGAGAGAATGCCGTCGCCGCCGACGGCGAGCTGCGGCAGGAACCAGTTGAAGTTCGACGGCAGGATCGCCACGGATGGATCGGCCAGCTTCACCGCCCGCCGGTTCTCGTCATAGGCCAGCATGGTGTCGCTGCCCTCCTTAATGGCGATGACCCTGTCGAGCGCGGCGATCTTGGCCAAGGTCTCCGGCGAGTAGCCAAATCCCGATGCGAGCGGATACTGGAAGATCGACACGGGAATTCCGATCGCGGAGGCGACCGCCTGCACGAAAGCCATTGGCGCGCGCGAGGTCGCCGACGCTCCGCCGCCGAGCGGTGCGGGCGGGAACAACACCGCGCAGTCGGCACCGGCAGCCTCCGCGAGCTGTGCCTGATGGATCACTTCCGCGGTGGAATGCGCGATGATGCCGGCCAATAGCGGCTTGCCGCCGATCTGCCGGCGCGTCCGCTCGATCACCGCCTGACGCTCGTCATCCGAGAGCGATCCACCCTCGCCGGCATGTCCATTGACGAACACCGCCGCGATGCTGTCAGGGCAGGCGCAATAGTCCAGCACGCGGGCATAGCCGTCCCAGTCGATCGAGCTGTCGTCCCTGAAGGGCAGCACGGTCGCGACCGTGACGCCACGCAAATCCGGTTTCTTCATCGCCTTGCTCATGACGGTTTCCGCCGCGGAAATTTCAGGCTCGCGCGCGCCTTCAGCACTTCGAGGCCACCTTCGTTGCGCGCGCTCGCTTCCCAGATGATGGTGCGGGTCTCGTCGTGCTGCTCGGCGATCCAGACGTCGAAGGTGAGCGTATCGCCGTAGAACACGGGACCGGTGAACCAGAACCGGTCCTCCACCGACACGCCGATAGTGCCGACCAGCTCGCTGGTGAGGATGCTAGTGCAGAGTCCCGCAACCATGATCCCCGGCGCCAGCCTGCGGCCAAAGCGCGTCGCGCCGGCATAGACCTCATCGACATGAACGGGACCGAAATCGCCGGTCGCGGCGATATAGAGCGCGCCATCGGCCTCGGTGATGGTCTTGCTCAGGCTGACCCTGTCATTCACCTTGAGATCGTCGAAGGATTTCGGCTCGTACATGGCTTAGGCCCTGGCAAAGGGAACCAGCGTCGCGGTGCCGTCCACCACGGTGGCACCTGAGGGCGACAGCGTGCAGGTGACGCGACAGACCGCGTCGTCGCCGTCAACCGAAACGATCTCGGCCCTGGCCTCGACGGAGTCGCCGACGATCACGGGCGCGGCAAAATTCAGCGCGATGCTGCCGATCCGCCGCGTGGGACCACCGAGCTGGCTGAGGCACGTCGTAGCGAGACCTCCGACCGCGAGTTCGAAGGCGATCATATTCGACGCGCCAGCTTTCTTGGCGCGGACGGCATCGACATAGAGAGC
This sequence comes from Bradyrhizobium sp. 153, assembly GCF_023073835.1. NCBI lineage: Bacteria > Pseudomonadati > Pseudomonadota > Alphaproteobacteria > Hyphomicrobiales > Nitrobacteraceae > Bradyrhizobium > Bradyrhizobium sp. 153. The sequence continues at coordinate 65,869 of NZ_JADPKH010000107.1, forward strand.
GCCGAGATTGCCGCTAATGCCGGTGAACATCGCCTGCTCGGCCACGGTCATGGTCTTGCGGAAGGCGAAGGCAGCGCCGGGCTCAAGAGGTGCGTGGGACATCGATCGTTTCCCTAAAGCTGCAGGCCGTTCTTGATGGTGCTGCGCGCGACCAGCATGCGGTGAATCTCGGAGGTGCCGTCATAGATGCGGGTGACTCGGGCATCGCGATACATCCGCTCCAGCGGCAAATCCTTGCTGAACCCCATGCCGCCGAACACCTGGATGGCGCGGTCGACCACGCGGCCCTGCATCTCGGAGGCCGCAACCTTGATCATCGAGACCTTGTCTCGCGCATCCTTGCCCTGATCGATGTCCCAGGCGGCGTTCATCACCATCATCTTCACGCCGAAGATCTCGGTGGCGGAATCCGCGATCAGCTTCTGCACCATCTGGAAATCGCCGATCAGCTGGCCGAACTGGCGCCGCTCGCCGGCATGCTTGCGCATCATCTCCAGCGCACGCTGCGCCATGCCGACAGCGCGGGCGCCGATATGGGCGAGCCGGATCTGCAGCACGCTTTGCATGATCAGCTTGAAGCCGCCGCCGACCTCGCCGAGCACGGCCGCTTTCGGAATGCGGCAATCCTCGAAGCTCAGTTCGGCATGGCCATAGCCGCGATGGCCCATCATCGGCTGGGTGCGCGCCACCTTGAAGCCCGGTGTGCCGCGATCGACCAGGAACAGGGTGATGCCGCCGCGGGCACGCTTCTCCTTGTCGGTCAGCGCCATCAGAATCACATAGTCGGCGATGTCGCCGTCGCTGATGAAATGCTTGGTGCCGTTGAGGACCCACTGGTCGCCATCGGGCTGGGCGGTCGTGCTGATTGAGGCGGCGTCGGAACCGGCGCCAGGCTCCGTGATCGCCATGGCGCAGATCTTGTCGCCCTTCACCGTCGGCAGCAGGTAGCGCTCGATCTGGTCGCCCTTGCAGGCCATCAGCATCGGATAGACCTGGCCGAACACACGGCGGATCAGCGCGTCGGACGTCTTGCCGAACTCTTCCTCGACCAGGCAATGTTCGACGCAAGTTAGCCCGCCGCCGCCCACATCCGTCGGCATGTTCATGGCGTAAAGGCCGAGCTTCTGCGCCTTGGACTTGGTGACCGCCAGCGCGTCGGCCGGCACTTTGGCCGTCTGCTCCACGACGTCTTCGAGCGGCTGCACCTCCGTCTCGACGAAACGGCGAACGGTGTCGACCAGGAGACGTGTCTCCTCGGGCACGGAAAAGTCGATCATCGCGCCACTCCCACGGCCTTGCCGGCGATCATCGCATCAATGTCGGCTGCGCCGTAACCGATCTCGCCGAGCACTTCGCGGGTCTGCGCACCGAGCCGTTGCGGCACCAGCCGCACCTCCGGCGTCCGGCCGTCATAGCGCGCGGGATGTGCGATCATCCGGATCGGCGCGCCGCCTGCACTCTCGGCACTCTTGAACACGCCGAGATGCTTAAGCTGGGGATCGGTCTCGAGGTCGCGATAATCCTGCACCGGCGCGTGCCAGATGCCCGCGGCTTCCAGCGCGGGCAGCCATTCCGCCGTCGGCTTCTGCTTCAGCCTGATAGCAACGATCCGCGTGATCTCCTCGCGCTTCGAGAAACTGTCGCCCTCGCCGAATTGCTTCAGCTCTTCGCTATCCAACGCGACCGCGAGCGCTTTGGGCGTGGCCATCGAGATCGCCATATGACCATCCCCCGTGGCGTGAACGCCGTAAGGCCCGGGGCTGAACCACGCCGCGATGCCGGCCGGGCCGCGCGGCGTCGGCGACGGCGCGCCGTTTAGCCATGCCGTCAGCGGCTCGACCTGGAGATCCAGTGCGGCCTGATAGAGGTTGACCTCGACGAGCTGTCCCTTGCCCATCTTCGTCCGGGCGAACAGCGCCGCGAGGATGCTCATGGCGTAGAGCGAGGCGGCATGCTGATCGACGATGACGGCACCGACCGCCGTCGGCTCGCCGTCGGCGCGTCCGGTCCGCATCGCAAGACCCGACATCGCTTGAAGCAAAAGATCCTGGCCCGGACGATCCTTGTACGGCCCCTCCGATCCGAAGCCGGTGGCAACCGCATAGATCAGGCCGGGGTTGATCTCCTTGAGCGTGTCGTAGCCGAGGCCGAGCTTGGCCATGGTGCCCGGCCGAAAGTTCTCCATCACGACATCGGCGGTGGCGACCAGCTTCTTCACCGCCGCAACGCCGTCGGGATGCTTGAGATTGACCGCGAGGCTGCGCTTGTTGCGCCCGGTCGCCAGATGATTGACGCTGTCACCCGCAATGAAATGATTGGCGACCGCCCAGTTGCGCTGAAAGGCGCCCTCGATCGGTTCGACCGCGATGACGTCGGCGCCAAGATCGGCCAGCGTCTGCGCCGCCAGCGGGCCTGCGAGATAATGATTGAAGCTGAGGATCTTGACGCCGTCGAGCAGGTTCATCCGTTCACCTCAGTTTAAGCAGCCGCAACCGGCGCACCGCGCCATGCGAGATCGAAGGTCTTGACCAGGGCGCGTGCGGCCGCATCCTGCGCAGCCGGCAACGGCAGCCGCGGCGGCCGCGGATGGCCGGCTGCAAAACCCATGTGGCCGAGCAGCGCCTTGCTGCCGGCGACGTAGGCCTGGCCGCCGACGAATTCGATCACCGGCAGGTATTTGAGATAGAGCTCGCGCGCTTCCTTGATCGCGCCGTGGTCGGCGACGAAGCTGAAGATGCGAGCCATCTCCGCGGGGACCACGTTGGAGGCCACAGCCACCCAGCCTTGCGCGCCCTCGACGAAGGATTCGAAGCCGAGGATGCCGCCGAACACCGTCATCCTGTCACCGCAGAGGCGGATGATGTCGCGCACGCGCGTCACCTCCAGCGTCGAATCCTTGATATAGAGACAGTTGTCGATCTCGGCGATGCGCGCCACGAGCTGCGGCTTGAGATCGACATTTGCGGTTGCCGGATTGTTGTAGACCATGATCGGCAGCGCGATCGCGTCGGCCACCGTCTTGTAGTGATGGACCAACTCGTCGTCGGTCGGCGTCGAATAGAACGGCGGAATGATCATCACGCCGTCAGCGCCCAGTTTTTCGGCACGGCGACTGAGGCGAACCACCTCACGCGTATCCTCCGCGCCGGTGCCGATCAGCACGGGGACGCGCCCCGCCGCCTGGCGAATGACGACCTCGGCAACCAGCGCCTTCTCGTCATCGTCCATGGACAGGAACTCGCCGGTCGAGCCGAGCGGGATCAACCCGTGAATGCCCTCCACGATCTGCCAGTCGACGAAGGCGCGCAATGCCGCGACATCGACCTCGCCCGCTGCCGTGAACGGAGTGATCATGACGGTGTAGGTGCCGCGGAACGTCTTCATCAGGGAACTGCCGGGTACTCGGGTGGATTCAGGCGATGGATGCCGCCTGCGGAATAACCGCACGCCTTATGCAATCGTTTGCATAAATGTTTCTGCATTGGGCAACACCATCCATTTTTTAAGCTTGATTGGTGTGGAATAAGCTCTTAGCGTTTCTGCAATCGTTTGCAGTTTATCGGCAGGTTTGATGAGCGTCACGCTCAAAGATGTGGCACAGGCGGCCCGCGTTTCAGTCAGCACTGCTTCCCGAGCGCTGACGGGAACCGGCCTGACCAGCGAACGCACGCAGCAGCGGCTGGTGCGCATCGCGCGCGAGCTCGGCTATCGACCGAACCCGATCGCACGCGGATTGAAGACCGGACAGTCGCGGCTGGTGGCGCTTCTCGTCCACAATCTCACCAACGCCTCGTTCCAGGTGATGGCCGAAGTGGTGCAGGCGCGCGTGAAGGCGCTGGGTTATCAGATGCTTCTGTGCATCGGCGGCGACGATCCGCAGCAGGAGAGCGACACCCTCACCACGCTGGTCGACCACCGCATCGACGGGCTGATCGTGGTGCCGACCGGCAAGAACGGCGCGCAGCTCAAGGCGCTCTCGAAGGACGTGCCCATCGTCTGCCTGGTGCGGCGCGACGACGCGACCGATCTCGAGACCGTGCTCGCCGACGATCCGCAAGGCGCATATCTCGGCACGCGTCACCTGATCGAGCTCGGGCACAAGCGCATCGGGCTGATCGTCGGCCGCCAGGACACCACGTCCGGCCGCGAACGGTTGTCCGGCTATGTCCGCGCCCTGCGCGAGGCCGGCATCGTCAGGGACGACACATTGATCCATGCCGGCCATTTCGAGCCCGAGACCGGCGCGACCTCCGCCCGCAAGCTGCTCGACCTTCCCCGCCCGCCCAGCGCGATCTTCGTCGCCAACCACGAGGCAACGCTCGGCGTGCTGCGTGTCACCGCGGAACGGAAGATCGTCATTCCCGACGATCTGTCGCTGCTCTGCTACGAGGACATGCCGTGGTTCGAATGGCATCGCCCGGCGATCAGCATCGTCGACAACGGCGCGCGGGATCTTGCCAATCTCGCCGTCGACCGGCTGCTGCATCGCATGGACGCCAAGGGAAATAGCAAGGGCAACGGCAATGACGGCGTCCGCGAATATCGCGTCGGTGCCCGGCTGATCAAGCGCGACTCCTGCCGCCAGATCGAAGCCCCGGCCCCTGCGAAATCCGGCAAGTTCAAATCGTCTTCATCCAAATCATCTGCGGCCAAATCCGCGAAGGTCTGATCGATGCCGTATGTCGAAGTGCTCGCCCCGCAAGTCCCGTCCCAGCGCAAGGCCGCGGTGGCGCGCTCGGTGACCGACGGCCTGATGTCGGCGTTCGGCGTCGCCGCCGATACAGTCACACTCTATTTCCTGCCGATTGCGCCTGACGACTACGCCCATGCCGGCACGTTCGGCGCGCAGGCTACCGGCCAGCGCATCCTGCTCAAGGTCCACGCCTTCCGCCGCAGCGAGGCTGAGCGTCGCGCCGCCGCCATCGCGCTAACCCGCGGCGTGTGCAGCGCCTATGGCGTGCCGGGCGACGACGTCGCGATCTATTTCCTCGATCGCGCCCGCAGCGAAGTCTCCCACGATTCCAAGCTCGCCAGCGACTGACGGGAGCACGCCATGGACCGCTTCTACAGCCAAGACCAGAAAGCCCTGCGCGAGACCGCCCGCCGCTTCGCCGAAGCGGAGATCCTGCCGCGCGCCGCCGCGATCGACCGCGAGGACCGGTTCGACCGCGCGCTCTACAAGGGCATGGCCGATCTCGGCCTGTTCGGCATCTGCCTGCGGGAAGGCGCCGGTGGCGCGGGTCTCGATGCGATTGCTGCCTGCATCGCGATGGAGGAGCTGGCGCGCTGCTCCGGCGCGGTCGCTAACGCCTTCGCAATTCCCGTCGAGGCCGTGCTGTTCTTCGACCATCACGGCACTGAGGCGCACAAGGCGCTGATCCCCAAAATCCTCAACGGCGACATCATTCCCGCGACCGCCGTCTCGGAACCCGACCACGGCTCCGACGTCGCGGGCATCCGCACCAACGCGGTGCGCGATGGCAATGGCTGGCGGCTCAATGGCACCAAGGCCTGGGTGACGCTCGGCGGCGTCGCCGACCGCATCATGGTGTTCGCGCGCACCGGCGCAGATGCGGGCCATCGCGCCATTTCCTGTCTTCTCGTGGACGGCACCTTGCCCGGCATCGCCCGCGGCAAGAACGAGGAGCTGCTCGGCATGCATGGCCTCGACGACTGCCAGATGACCTTCTCAGACGTGCGCCTCCCCGCCGACAGCGTGATGGGGCCGGAGAACCAGGCCTTCAAGATGGCCATGAGCAATTTCAACTTCAGCCGGCTCATGATGGCCTCGATGGCGCTCGGCATGGCGCAGGCGGCGTTCGAGGACGCCACGACTTACGCAAAGGACCGCAAGCAGTTCGGCCAGGCCATCATCGGCTTCCAGGCCGTACAGTTCATGCTCGCGGACATGTCCACCGACATCGCCGCCGCGCGCCTGCTGATCCACCACGCCGCGCGCCTGCACGATGCCGGCGAGTCGATCGCCAAGGAGGCGGCGCAGGCAAAGCTGTTCACCACTGACATGGCGATGAAGCACGTTTCCAACGCGCTGCAGATCCACGGCGGCAACGGCTATTCGCGCGAGTACCGCATCGAGCGCATCTTCCGCGACGTCCGCCTCGCCCAGATATACGAAGGCACCAACCAGATCCAGCGGCTGATCATCGCCCGCCAGGTCGAGAAGGAGGCCGCGTGATGCGGGAAGCGCGCTCATGCTGAGCATCATCACAGCGGCAGAGGCCGCCGGTCTCATTCGCGATGCTGACACGCTGATCGTCGGGGGAAATGGCGGCACGGGCGCTGCCGAATCGATCCTTGAGGCGCTGGAGCAGCGCTTCCTCGGCGGCCAGGGTCCGCACAATCTGACGCTCATCAACATCACCGGCGTCGGCGCCGTCACCGAGAAGGGTCTCTGCCATCTCGCCCATGAAGGCCTGATCGCGCGCGTAATCGGCGGCAATTTCGGCCTCCAGGTGCCGTTCATGCGCCTCGTCCGCGACGAGCTGATCGACGCCTACAATTTCCCGCAAGGGGTGATGAGCCAGCTCTGCCGCGCCATGGCGGCAAAGCATCCGGGCGTGCTCACCCATGTCGGTCTCAACACCTACATGGACCCGCGGCAGGATGGCGGCCGCATGAACAAGCGCACCACAGCGCCGCTGGTGGACCTGCTCGAGTTGCATGACCAGTCGTGGCTGCTCTACCGCGTGCCCGCCCCGCCCGATGTCGCCATCATCCGCGGCACGTCCGCGGACGAGGACGGCTATATCAGCATGGAGCACGAGGGCACCACGCGCGAGGATCTCTCGATCGCACAGGCCGTGCACAATGCCGGCGGCACCGTGATCTGCCAGGTCAAGCGCATCGTGAAGCGCGGCTCGATCCATCCGCAGATGGTGAAGATCCCGGGCTTCCTGATCGACCACATCGTGCTCGAGCCCGAGCAGATGCAGACCTACGGCACCGCCTACGACCCCGCACGCTGTGGCGAGACGCGCGTCCCGGTGGCGATGATCACGCCCGATCCGCTCACCGAACGGCGGGTGATCGCCCGCCGCGCCGCCTTCGAGCTGCGCCCTCGCGACGTCGTCAATCTCGGCGTCGGCATCTCCGCTATGATCCCCAATGTCGCGGCCGAGGAAGGCATCTCGGACCTGATCACGCTAACGGTGGAATCCGGCGTGGTCGGCGGCGTGCCCGGTCACGCCCGCGAATTCGGCACCGCCATCAATCCACGCGTCATTCTCGATCAGGCCTATCAGTTCGACTTCTATGATGGCGGCGGCCTTTCTTGCGCCTTCCTCTCTTTCGCGGAGGTGGACGAAGCCGGCAACGTCAACGTCACCCGCTTCGGCGAGCGCCGCGACGGCTCCGGCGGCTTCATCGACATCACGCAGAACGCCAAGCGGCTGATCTTCAGCGGCACCATGACCGGCGGCAAGTTCGACATCGGCGTCGAGAACGGCCGCCTGGCGATCCGTCGCGACGGCGCTTTCCGCAAATTCGTGCCACAAGTGGGCCAGATCAGCTTCAGCGCGTCGCTGGCGGCACAGCGCGGCCAGCATGTCAGCTACGTCACCGAGCGCGCCATGTTGGAGCTCGAGAACGGCAGCGTGACCCTGACCGAGATCGCGCCGGGCGCGCGGCTTGAGGAGGACATCCTCGCCCGTATGGATTTCAAGCCGCGCATCAGCCCGCAGCTGAAAGACATGGATCCGCGCATCTTCCGTTCGGGCCCAATGGGCATCGCGCAGAGCTTCAAAGCCCTGCCGGCGCGGCCGCGCAAGGTCGCCTGAGGGATCAGCATGGACGCGAGCGCTCCGATCAATCTCCGCTACGAGGACATCGCGCTCGGCGCGGAGTTCGAGACCGCCGTGCACACCGTGACTGAGGCAGATATCGCGGTCTTCGCCGACGTCACGCGCGACCATCATCCGCTTCATATCGACTCAGGTTACGCGCGCTCGCGCGGCTTTCCAGCGGTCATCGGCCATGGCCTGTTCGGCCTGTCGCTGATGGAGGGGCTCAAGTCGGAGCTGAAACTGTACGAGGAGACCTCGGTCGCCTCGCTCGGCTGGGACGAGGTGAAGTTCAAGGGCCCCATCGTCGCCGGCGACACCTTGCGTGTCCGCTTCCGCTTCGTCGAGAAGCGGCCGACCAAAAATCCGGAGCGCGGCATCGTCGTCGAGACGCTCGACCTCCTCAACCAGCGCGACGAGGTGGTGACCGCGGCGCGCCACATCTCGCTCATCCTGACCCGGCAAGCCGACGCGACGGTGGAAACATGACGAGACATTGAAGAAAACGCGGACCGGAGGACGGCTCCTCTGCACCCACGCTTTGATTGGAGTATTGAGATGCGATATCGAAAAACCCTCTCCGCCCTAGCTCTGCTCATCGGCCTGTCCCAGGCGGCCGGAGCCCAAACCTGTACGCCGAAGGTGCCGGCGTCGAGCCTGATCGAGGCGCCGAAATGGCAGATGTCGATCAACCCGACGCTGCCGCCGCAGCAATTCGTCGACGACAAGGGCGAGCTGCAGGGCCTCAATGTCGAGCTCGCCCGCGAGATCGCCAAGCGCATCTGCGTTGAGGCGGTTTTCCTGCGCATGGACTTCCCGCCGATGATCCCGGCGCTTCGCTCCGGCCGCTTCGACGCCATCAACACCGGCCTGTTCTGGACCGAGGAGCGCTCGAAGATGCTCTATCTCGTGCCTTACGCGCAGCAGGCGATCAGCATCTACACCGATCCCTCCTCCAGCCTTAAGCTGGAGAAGTTCGAGGATCTCGCCGGCCGCATCGTCGGCGTGGAATCGGCGACCTATACCGAGCGCAAGGCGCGCGAGTTCAGCACCGCGATGGAGGCCAAGGGCCTCAAGCCGGTCGAACTGCGTACCTTCGCCACGGTGACCGCGACCTCGGCCGCGCTGCGTGCTGGCCAGCTCGAAGCCGCTCTCAACATCAACGAGACCGCGAACGCGCTCGAGCAGAAAGGCATCGCAAAGATCTGGGTCCGCGACATCGCCGGCACCGACATCACCTTCGCCTTCCGCGACAAGCTGCTGGCGCAAGCCGCAGCAGATGCGCTCACCGCGATCCGAGCCGACGGCACCTACGACAAGCTGTTCGACAAGTTCGGCATGACCAAGCTGAAGGCCACGACGTTCGCCATTCGCGGGGATGGGCCGACGAATTGACAAGCTCGCGCTATCTCATGTGTGGCAGCGCACATATGATCGACCTACTGCCGCTGATGGGAGAACAGGAGCATCTGCCTGCTTACTCGTTGGTCGCGGGAAACGCGACCAACCCACACCCCAGGAACGGTTTGATCTCGGGTGGATCAGCACGCCCACGCCATTCCGATTGAGTGTCAATTTTCATATTCGAGAACTGAGGTTGCTCGTCAGCCTCGCGTAGTCTGCCGTCACTCTCGAAATCTTGCGTTGCACTTGCACCACTGAAGTCCGCTCGTCCGCTTAAGAGAACTTGCTCCTCATTGGCTGTCGCAAGATTTTTCTTGATCTCCCGGTGCACACGTTGTGCACACGCCGCCTTCTAACCAATTGAAACACTCGAACTCTCGCTCCAATCCATCACGGGGGCAATGCAAAATCGATGCGCTAACAGATTGATGTTATTTCGCTTTATCGTCTCGTCTGGTATAGCTGATGTTCGGGCCGACTAAAGTTTTCAGGCTAACAGTTGAGGCATTCTCCTTTCGTTTCAAGTGCTTATTCAGAGGGCTTCGTAGCCCCGTGGAACATGGCACGTCCGGTCGGTACAGCATTGCTGTACTAGATGAGGTCGTGCAGTACCACGCTAGTTCGAATCCTCCTTACCAATCCCGTTTCCTTCGGCCGCAAAGTAACGTGCCGCTCTGGCCAGGCCTAGGGAAGAACAAGTACGGTCGTAGTGTTGGCGGCGGTAGAGCAAGCAAACTTGCGGGCTGCGGTCCGCTGGTAGGCGCGTGCGTTATCAGGACAGCAGGTTGGCGAAAGCTTCGGCCTATACTGAGTTCGAAGAATGAGCGCTGCCCTCCGAAGGCAAAGATCGCCCATTCGAATTCCGCCGGAGCTCGAGGTCGATGGCTCAACAGTCCTGGCTAGATCGGGTGAAACTGAATTGCAAAAACCCGGGCCCGCGCCCTGCAGTGTGTGCCGCACGAATGGATGGCATGCCTCTTCGTCGCAGCCGTTCACGCCTAGGGCGTCGAGATCAATCCACCAGGCGTTGCAACTATCCAGCGGTTGCCCCAACGCACGATAGAGTCGATCCGCCCGATGCCGGGGACCACGTCGCCCCGTGCTGCCATTCGAATCCCATCGGGCCCTTCGAGCACCGCCGTTCCACCGCGAACGTCAAGGACTGCCCACCCCCTAATAGTCGTTGGTCTTGTCTCGGGGACCGACATGAGCGGCCCCGCAGACCCAAGCGAGCCGGTCACAGACATGTCCGCCTCGCCGGCCGAAGAAGCTTGGTTCGAAGCTTCCGCCGATTGCGCCCCACTCGACGCTTTGGCCAAGGGCTTCGGAGCAAGGCTCGCGCTTGTTGTGGAGGGCTGACCTACACCAGGCGGTGTTCGCGAGTCCGAGGCTGATGCTACCTTTCAAGCGCTTTCGATCCTGCCGCCTGACTTTGTGTCCGGCATGCGGCGCGAAACGGTCTCTACCTGAGCAATTGGGTTGAGAGGCGAGATAGTTGCAGGACCGTACCAAGCACCAGCCCATCCCAATCCGAAGCCCCCAGCCAAGGCGGCCACGACGAGCCAAAAAGTGCGTTTTGCAAGGCCGCTCGGCGCCAATAGCGCCAGGACCTCATCTCGATTGGAGGTCGAGAAATCTGATTGGTCGAGAGTGACGGGCCGGGTCGCGACCTCGCAACTGCCTTGATCCGCGACAGTCTCGAACCTTTCCAAGGTATTGGCATGATGCAGTTGCATGCTCGGGTCCCTTGTGGTCCCCAATGATCGTGCCGGGAACTAAATCAACCCTTAACAGCCGATGCATCTCGGCACGAATAAATCAGCGGCGCATCACACGCAGAAGACCAAAGGAGTGATGTCTGGCGGCCCCCGGAGCGACCAAATGACGGTGGGACTGTGTTTTGCAAGCGCGTCCGCTTCCGAACTCGGCATCAGCGCGTTGATCGCTCCGACTTCGGCGGCCCCATCCCGGAGCTCCATAGCCGCTTGCCCACGCTAGCCAAGTCGATGTTGCGCAGTTTCTCGCGGTCGCGCCAGTGGCTAACGATGCGTGCCCTCGCCCGATCCTAGCAGAACTTATCGTAAGTCGGATCGAGTGCGCACTTTCGTTCGACCTACAAATGCGCGGCGTTGTCGCGCTGGTGTAGTCGCTTCATCACTTACTGTGGGTGCCGCGATCGAGTCCTTGGGCCATTCGACGGATGTCTCCAGCTTCGTAGAACGTCCGCTCGCGTCTAGAGCCTGTGTATTGGTGTCCACGCGTCCAAGCTACTGGAGTGCGGGGACATACATACGAGCGCCAACATGTCAGTTCGGCGTATGCTCGCGTCTCGGCGATGACCTCAGAAAGCAAACCCTACCGGCTCGCACGGGCGTTAGAGCGAGACGTTCCACCGCCAACGCAAGCCGTGGTGAATGAAGATTGCCCGATAGGGCTGTTCGATGCTGCGGCGCTGGCCTTCGTGTTCTTTCAGTCGGAGAAGCCAAACGGATGCCAGACAAGGAAAGGATGTGGGGTTGGCCTTCTTTCCAACGCGGTCGCGCCCGCAGCGCTCAATTGGTCTGCCGCTTTTGAACCGAAGTCTGGTCGATTAGGAAGTCGTCCAACTTCCCGCCGCCTCGAAGCTGCGGCCGCAGCCAGCGAGGCAGCCTGCCGCGACCCGACCATGTCTCCGCCGGGTTCCTTGGATTGCGATATTTGGGACGAACGGGCGGGTATGGACGGCGCTTACGATCGAACCTTGTGGCCTCGTCAGCGAGTCCAATCTTGTGGAGCCGTTCCTCCAATTTTGCTTTTTGCACTAACATTTTCTGAGTAAGGCTGGCGGTGACCTGCTGATGAAATCTCCAGAGCTCGTCAAGGGAGAGCGAATTGAAATGGGCGGCGTTCATGGCTCGATCCGAATTCTTGGGAGAAGGCCCAGCAAACAAGTCGGGTGTATTCGTATCGCTCTATTTTTCATCGTCTCCTGTTTATGTTCGGCAAGGCCATGCCGATCCGGAATTGAGAATTGCGACAATGTCCTCAGTGCTCATATTTCGGCAGCCATACAAGGCGAAATCTGAGACAAGTCCCTCATGCCAGAGACTGCCCGGCATTGGGCCGAACGTCGCCGCTCTGTTGTCGCAGGTTCAAGCTCTCGACATTCAAACAACAGATGACATTCGCTCGGGCTGTCTTGATTTATGAGCTTGCGAGTAGCTGCATCCGATTGATGGTGGGACAGACACAACTAAATGAAGCGGCCAGAAGACGGCTCTACTGGCTCAGTCGGCGAAGATCGAGTTTGCTTATTGCAGAGACGCGCAGGAAGGCGGCGCATTTATTTGGAGAAACTGATTTGAAATTAGGGATTGCAGATGATGGAAAACAACCGAAAAGCTCACCGTGTTCGCTTTGAACACAAGCATACGGTCAGCATCATGGGTGTCCACGGGACGTGGCGGCGAAGCTGACCCTTGTCGATGCCTCTGCAATGGGTGCCAAGCTTGAGGTTGACGGCTCGACAGATCCCCTGAAAGCACAGGAATTCTTCTTGGTTCTGTCCTCCACGGGTCTGGCATTTCGGCGCTGCGAGCTAATTTGGGTGGATGGTTCTCACGTCGGAGTTCAGTTCGTCACAGAAGACAAAGAGTAAACCGAACGCAGAGAAACGTCTCGTCGGTTCACAATGAGACTTCAGATTTATCCATGCTCGCTCAGACGACTGACAGGCTTGTTGTCGACGATTCTTCAGGATGAATTGGCGTTGCGCGGCGTGCATTCATTGACGCCATCCGACTATCACGAGATCATAGAGCAGTTGATCGAACACCTTAGAGACCTGGAGCTTAACTTCGCCGGCCGCGAGTTGGCTGGGAAACAGCCGAGTAGCCTCATGCCGGACTGACACCGGGCATTTCGGGATTGGCTGCCTCGGACGTCGCGCTGCAGAGTCTAGAGTTGCTTTCCAATTCTATAAACCAAACCCGCGGCCGATTCGCGGATAAGCCTGACCGCGGCCTCAGTATTACGCCCCCTGAAGAGCGCTCCATCAACCTGAGAAAAGATGCCCAGGTTGCCAAGAATCCGTCGACGATAGATTTAACGAGATTACCGCGATGCTTCTTTACGATCCCGCTTGCCATTTGGTGGTGTTGGTCCAACAACCGACGCCATGCTAGGTCGCCCATCCTGGCTGCGCTGCGGGTCGAATCGACGATGTCGGTGAATAGAATCGTGATCAAAACTCGCTCGAAATCATTCGATAAATTCTCATGATCTCCCGTGATGAATTCTTCGATATCGCCGAGAAGTGCCTCGGCATCGCCGAACCAGAAGGCATGTCCTCCGTTTGAGTATTCAATGTATTTGGCATTCGGGATGCGCTCCGCCAGATCACGCCCCGCTATCGTCGTGAAAGCTGGAGATCGAGCCTTGAGGATCGTATCCCATTCCGAAAGCCATATCGTCGAGCTCGACGACGGCTCACGCTGGCAGGTGTTCCCTGGTGACGTCGACATCACCCTCGGCTGGACGCCCGAGACCGATCTCAGGCTGACCCGCATCGATGGCGATGTAAGCGACCAGGTTCTAGTCAGCAACGATGATGACGGCCGCGTCCGGGTTCTGCCCGAAGGCGCGCTTTGGCCGAAGGACCACGTCAAGGCGAAACTGGGATCGACGCGCAGGAGCAGGCGGGCGACAAAATGACGGCGCGCCATTCGCGACAGGATCCCATCAACCCGACGGCTTCGAAGACATTGCGAAAGCAAGTGAATTAGTCGCTTCCGGCGACATCGATGACGTGATTCCGAGAGGTGCCCAATTGTTTGTTTACACCGCCGAAGCTGAAGGTTAGCATTGGAACAACCAGACGTAATTTGCCGATATGTGAAGCCGTTCACGGTCAGACGCGCTTCGGTAGTGCATTGATACAGTGAATGATCCCGCACCTCGGGAGGGCAGTTTTGTCTACTCCCCTTTTGGACCAGCGGCTCCAAGGCTTCGCCTCGAACTTACTCTATCAGGAGCTGGCGGACGGAGATGACGCCGAAGGCTTTCGCTTTCGCGACATCGACGGAATCGTTCTCTTCGTCGACATCGTCGACTCCACGTCCATGACCGATCTGGTGGCCGCGTCCGGTCCCGATGGCGCCGAGCGGCTCGGGGACGTCCTCAACGACTATTTCCGCTGCGTGATCAACATTGTGCTGGCGCATGGCGGCGACGTGGTGGGCATTGATGGCGACGCCGCGATCGCGCTTTGGCGCGCCGCCGGATCGACGAGCACCCCGGCCGTCTCAGCCGCACGGGCTGCAATTGGCCTGCGCGAGGTCCAGCTCCATTGGCCGGTCCAGCCGCCCGCCTCGCTTCGCCACCGAGTGACGCTGGTCGCCGGCAAATTCACCTCGGTCATTCTTTCCGGCAACAGCGGGCGGCGCTTTCATGTTCTCGCCGGCGAGCCGTTGCGCACGATCAGCGCGATCTCGCACGAGGTCGAGCCGGGCGAGGTGATCGTCGACGATGCGGTCGCGCAAATGCTCGGCGCCGCAGCGAAGCTCGAACCGATTGGCTCTCACGGCCAAGCGATGCACGCCGCGGCACGCCTCGACGCCTTGGTCGACACGGGGCCAGCGGATCGCGGCCCGGCGCCTGGTCCGATTCCGCTCTCGTGGTCCACGCCAAAATCGTTCCTGCCGCGCGTGGTCGTCGCGCGCGGCCAGTCCGATCTCGTAGCCTGGCTGACCGAATTCCGGGCCGTGAGCCTTATCTATGTTCGGCTCAGCGCACCGGAGCTTCCCGACGGCTCCGCCCAGGCTCGGCTGCAAACGATGTTCGAGGTCGTCGCGAAAGCCGCGGAGGCGCTCGATGTCGAAATTCTGCGGGTGGTCGCTAACGAAAAAGGCGTCATCGCACTCATCGTCTGCGGCTTGCCGTCCTTCGGCTCGGAAAGCAATGCGGCTCACGCGGTCGGGATCGCCGAACGCATTCGTGAGGACGCCTCGAAGCTCGGCATACCGCACTCGCTCGGCGTGGCGACGGGCCGCGTATTCTGCGGCCTGGTCGGCAACGCGGCGCGACGCGACTACGTCTTGAACGGACCCGTCATGAACTACGGCGCGCGGCTCATGCAGGCCGCCGACGACGACGTGCTCTACGATGCCGAGACGGCCCGCGCGGCGAGCGGGCGGTTCGCCTTCTCGCCAGCCGAGGAAATCTCGGTCAAGGGGCGCGGGCGTCCGCTTGCCGTACACCGCCTTTCGCAGGCATTCGCGGCACCTGCGCACTCGCCCGCCGGGCAGAAAGCGCTCGTCGGGCGCGATGCCGAATATGCGGAATTGACGCGAGGGCTCGGCAGTGGTGAAGGCGGCCTCGTCGTTCTGGAAGGCGAACCAGGCGCTGGCAAATCCCGATTGCTCCAGGCCTTGCGTGAGGCGGCCGAACGCAGTCGCCACACGACGATCGTCGCTGCCACGCACGTGATCGAGCGCGCGACGCCCTACTACGTCTTCCGCAATTTCGTGCAGCAATTGCTGCGCGAGCCCGGCGACCGCGAACCCGTGAGCCCGCCTCTGCTGCGGACACGACTTCACGAGGCGCTTGCCGAAACTGACCTCATCGAGAAGGCGGCCTTGATCGAGGACGTGATGCCGCTCGGATTGCCGAGCAGCGAACTTGCTGCCCAGATCAAGGGCGCGGCGCGACAGGCGGGCATAGAGGATATCATCGTTGCGCTCGCCGCCCGAAGAATGGCGGATCGGGCCCCTTTGATCCTGCTCGACGATTTGCACTGGATCGATGCGCTGTCGGCGGACCTTCTGCTGGCGCTGGCGCGCAGATTGCCCCGGCTGCTGATCGTGGTGACGTCGCGGCCGTTCGATGCGACGGAGGCGCCGCACGGCGGACGGGTCATCCAGCGTGCGTCCCGCCGCATCCCGGTTACACGGATTGACTCGAAAGGCACGACGCAGATCATCTGCGATCTCCTGAACGTCATGTCCGTCCCACGCCGGCTGGTCGATTTCGTCTACGGACAGTCGCAAGGCTTGCCGATCCATATCGAGCAGCTCGTGCTTTCGCTGCAGGAGCATGGGTTGATCGAAGCACGGGAGGGGAAATGTCTCGTGCATGCGTCCGATCTCAGAGCCGCCGCGGTGCCGCAAAAGCTCCGTGACCTGGTCGTCGGACGCATCGACCATCTTGGTCAGGCCGATCAGCTCGTGGCTAAGGTTGCGAGCGTCATCGGCCGCGTTTTCGACATGGACACATTGCGGGCGATCTATCCGCTTCCGAGCGAGGCGCGCAGCCTCGAGATGAGCGTGCGGCGCCTGGCCCTCGCGGGCATTCTGGAGCCCGCATCCGGAGGAGACAGCGCCGCGCATGCCTTCCGCCATGTGATCATTCAGGAAGCGACATACGAGCTCCTGAGCTATGCGCAACGACGATCGATCCATCTTCATCTCGTCGAGCAGATCGAGCGGCGGCGCGCGGAGGCGCTGGAGCCGCACTATTCGGAGCTCGCCCATCATTGCGAGCACGCGGGCGAGACGGCGAGAGCGGTCGAGTTTCGCCTGTCGGCGGCGAGCCTCGCCGTGCTCCGCTCTGCCAATGATGACGCGCTGATGCATGTGGAGCGCGCCGACCGTCTGGCCAGGACCGCACGGCTGGCGCTGACCGACGCCCAGCGCTCGACCTTCGCGTTCCTGAGAGGAGAAGCGCTCCACGCCTTGGCGCGCTTCGGTGACGCCGAGGGCTATTTCCGGGAATGCATGCGGCTGAACAGGATCAAGAGGCCGGAGACCCCCCTCCAGATGAGGCTCTCCACGATTCGGCAGCTCGCTCGACAAGCCGCGCACCGAGTCGGCTTGATGCGAACGCCATGCGATGAAGTTACCCGCCAACGGGAGCGGCTGTCCGCCCTTCTGCATACACGCCTCGCCGAGCGTGCCTACTTCATGTGCCAATCCACCGAGCTGGAGCACGATACGCTCGCGGCGTTGAACCAGGCCGAAAAAGTTGGTGCGGTCTCGGAGACGATCGGCGGATACGGGGCGCTCGCGATCGGACTTGGAACGACGCGCCTGCATGCGCTGGGCCGCTACTATCGTCAACGCGCAATCGACGAATCCAAACGTGTCGGAGAATTGCGGGACCAGGGTTTTGCCCGTCTCTATGGCGCGGTCTACTCGCTGCACACTTGTGACTGGGACGAGGCGCGTACGCTTCTGCAGGATGGCGCCAAGCTGTTCGAGCGGCTCGGCGACCGGTTTCGCCGACAGTCGTGCCGCGCGGTGCTCGGGTATATCGCGATGGCCGCCGCGAACTACCGCGAAGCGCGTGCCATCCTCAGCGAGTTCGGATGGGACGCGGAGGGGGCCGAAACGAATGCGGTGCGGATCTGGTTGCTCGCCGGTCAGTCGGCACTCGATATGCTGGAGGGCCGCCCGCCTGCTGCCGCGGTGCGACGGATGGAAGCGGTGCGGGAGCTCGTTCTCTATCCGGCCGAACGCCACCTCTGCGACGGCGTTGCCGCTGCCGCTCGTCTCAGGGCAGGCGACATCGAGGGCGCACGGCGCGGTGCCGACGAGGCATTGCAGAACCTGGCCGCCGGCTTCTGCACGATGGGCTCGGCGTACAACAGCGTCAGCAGCGTGGCTGCCGTGTTCCTCGAACTGCTCGAGCAAAGCCAGGCTGACGGCAAGCGCGACGACGGCTTGCATGCGCGCACGGCCGAGGCGTGCCGCGCCGTATCGGCCTACGCAGCGCGGACGCGGATATGCCGCCCGCGCGCGCACGTGCTCGAAGGCCGCTTTGCATTGGCCTCGGGACGGCAGAGCCGAGCGATCCGTCAGTTCCGCCGTGCGCAGGGTTGGGCGCGACGATTGCAGATGCCGCTTGAGGAGGCATTGGGTCATCTCGGGCTCGCGCAAGCCCTGCCCGACAACGCCGCGCGCGAGCACCACTACGAACAGGGAATGTCGATGCTCGATGGCCTGGGAGCCCGGCCGTGGGGCTACGATTTAATGACGGCTGCAGCAGTCAAGCGCGAGGGTCACTCAGCCATCCGGGCGTAGCATGAGAGGAAAGATCGATGGCGAAGCAGAAGATCGCGATTCTCGGCGGAGGCATGGCCGGGCTGAGCGCGGCCTATCACCTTACCAAGACCCACGCTCTGCGCGATCGATACGAGGTCGCGGTGTACCAGCTTGGTTGGCGGCTCGGCGGCAAGGCAGCAAGCGGAAGGGACGATCTGGGACGCAATCTCGAGCACGGCCTTCACGTCTGGTTCGGCTGCTACGAAAACACCTTTCAGATGCTCCAGGAGCTTTATGCGGCGAATCCGCCCGGCGGCATGCTGACGGACTGGACGGCCGCCGTGACGCCGCAAAGCTACACGCCGATCGGCGTTTACGACAACGGCCGATGGACGTACTGGCCACTGACCTGGCCGACCAACGATGGAACGCCCGGTGACGGCACACTCCTGCCGAGCTGGGGCCAGATGATGCAGATGGTCGCCGGCTGGATCGCGGAGGCGATTGAACGTCGCCTGCAGCAACCGGCCCCCGCAGAGGCGGTCGCTGCGGCCGGCTGGCTGCCGCCCACCGGAGCCCTGGCGCTGTCGTCGGATACTGCGACACCGGCGGGTGCGGTGAGAGCGGCGCAGAACCACCTGCGTGCTCACGGTTCAGATCTTCGCAAGCTGACCGAACAGGACATGAAAGAATTTCACGACCTCGTCCGGTGGGCGCGCGATGCGCTGGCCGGACGGAAGTTCGTGGGTGAACAGAGGGCGGAATTCGTGGAGGCATCTCCACTCGATCACCGCATCCTGACCGAAGTCCTCGATATCTTCGCAGCAACCTCTGCCGGCATTTTCTGGGATTTGGTCGTGCCGGACCGTCCCCTCGAAGCGCTCGACGGCTACGACTTTCGCGCCTGGTTGATCAACCACGGCGCCAACCCCACGATCGTTAACACGTCCTCGGTCATTCGCGTCCTCTACGACACCTTGTATCAGTACGAGGACGGTGATGTGTCGCGTCCATCCTACGCCGCGGGCTCCGGGCTCGGCGTCATCATGCGTCTGATCGGAACCTACAAGGGCGCCATGATGTGGGACATCCAGGCCGGCATGGGCGAGGTGATCGTCGCGCCGCTGTACGAGCATCTTGTTTCGTTGGGCGTGAGCTTCAAATTTTTCCGCAAGGTGACACATCTCGGCTTGTCGCCGGACGGGACGCTGATCCAGACGATCCGGATGGACAAGCAGGTGGAGACGATCTCCGGCGACTACCAGCCCACCTACGATCTTGCGGATGGATTGACTGTCTGGCCGGCCGAGCCGCTTTGGGAGCAACTCGTCGACGGCGCCGAGATGAAGGCCGCAAAGGTCAATTTTGAGAGCTATTGGTGCGATCGGCCGCCCGTCGGACCACCCGAGGAGCTTCATCTCGGAACGGATTTCCACATCGCGGTCCTTGCGATCTCGCTCGGCGCCTACAAGCCCCTGAATGGCGCTGACGCCAGCATGTGCGCGGAGCTGATCGCCAAGAACGGAGCGTTTGCCTCGTACGTTCAGAATGTCGGTGTCGTGCCGACGCAGTCGGTCCAGCTGTGGTGCGACCCGACCAGTGCCGGCCTCGGCTGGACCACCGGCAAAGCCGCGACCGTTTCAGGGCCCGAGTATCTAAACATCTGGGCCGACATGACCCAGGTGTTGCCGTTCGAAACCTGGCAGGGGCCGAGGCCGCAGTCCCTGCACTATCTCACTGGAACATACAAGACGACGCTATTCCGGCAGCCCTCCTCCAATACAGGCGTTCCCGCCCAGGCCCATGATGAGATCCGGACCCAGGCGATCGCGTGGCTCAACGAGTCGTCCTACGGCCTGTGGCCACTCGCTGATCCCAACGGCGCCTTCGATTTCGACGTGCTGCACGTGACGGAGCCGGCCGTCGGCACAGCACGTTTCAACCAGCAGTTCTGGCGCGCCAATATCGACCCGACCGAATGCTGCACGCTGTCGGCAGCGGGAACGACGCAGTATCGGCTGCATCCCGACCAGACCGGCTTCAACAACCTCATCCTTGCCGGCGAGGGCAGCCGGCACGGTTTCAACACCACGGCAATCGAGGGAGCCGTGATGTCCGGTGCGGCGGCCGCGCGCGCGATCAGCGGCGCCCCTGCTCACATTGTCGGGTACGACTTCCTGCAACGCCGGCCATCGCAAGGACCAGGAACATGACAGAGGTACCCTACATATCGTGGATCGGACACGGCGCGACGTGTCTGTCAGCTCCCGACACCTTCGCCGATGCCACGATGAGCCTCTTCAGCATCGAGACCGACACCACCGCCGTTCAGAACCTCGTGGATGCGCTTCTCAATCCCGTAGCTCCCGGACGGGTGCGCTACGCCCCTGCGCTGTCCGCCGCGATCTTCAGCTTCAGCGACAATGCAAGATGTACCTCGACGGTCGATGCGATCGGCTTCATGCCCGGGCGCGAGACCATGATCCTGGTGCCGCTCTGGGAGTTTCATGGCACCAATCCGCTTCCCAGCCGGCTGGTGTTCTGGGCGCCCTATATCTTCATTGACTACACGATCGGCCTTGTCACCGGGCGCGAGGTCTGGGGATGGCCGAAAGCTTTCGCGCGCATCGGCGTCGACACCGATGCGCCGGGCGCGGGCTTTTCTTGTCGGACCACGGTGTTCCCGGTCCTCGCGCCGACGACGCCCGCGCAGGACGTCGTTCTCTATCGTATCTTCAGGACCAACGAGGGCGCCAAGTCCGAACCTTGGGACAGCGCGGGGGCAGCAGCCCGCGGCGCGGTGCGAGGCTTGCTCGACGGGATCGCCGAAGATGCCCTCCAGATGCTCACCCGCCAGCCGGAAATTTCGTGTGTCGTGCTGAAGCAATTCCGTACGTCGGACGATCCGACGATCTGCTGCTATCAGGCAATCGTCAACTCGCCGATCGCAGTGACGAATTTCGCCGCTGGGGGCCCGCTGTTCGACAGCTTCACCGCCGAGATTGCCACCTGCGAAAGCCACAGGATCGTGTTCGACTTGCTCGGGACGATGCCAACATCCCCGACCACACGCCTGCCGATCAGGTTCGCCGGTTGGGCAAGGATCGATTATACAGCGCTTCCCGGCAGCGCCGTGATCGTTGCAACGTAGACGAGCTCAATTGGTTTTGGCAGCATCGGTGCACCGATGCTGCATGGAGGATAAGCCATGCCCCACGGATCGCAAATCAACGTCGTGATCATCGGAGGAGGACCGGCGGGACTCGCCGCGGCCTTTTGGCTAACGGCGCCGGAGCAGAACGATCGCTATCGGGTCACACTCTACACCCAGGGCTGGCGCCTTGGGGGAAAATGCGCCAGCGGGCGTAATTACAGCGAGCACGACCGTATTGAAGAGCATGGGCTCCACATGCTGATGGGCTGCTATCACAACGCGTTTGCGACGCTGCGGGCGTGCTATGAGGCCTGGCATCCTGGCCCGGGCAGTCCGCTCTCCACCTGGGAGCAGGCGTTCATCCCTCAGCGCAAGATCACCCTCATGGAGCCCGACGGTCGCGGAGGAGCCTGGGAGCCATGGGACTTCGCCAACCTGCCTCGATCTCCAGGTGAACCTGGCGACGGTCTCGGCGCAGATCCGATGGCCGCGCGGGCCCTGGCGGAAGGGCCTGTGGATGCCATGCATCGGCTGGTAAAAAGGCTGGCCGATTGGCTCGAGACGTCGGTTGGCCTCGATAAGCTGATCAAGGGCGGCAAGGCCGCGATTGCCGCATTGCGTGCTCCCCTGTTCGAACCAACGGATGAAAGAACGAAAAAGAAGCTCAATGACCTCGAGATCGCCAATAAGCAACTGAGAGAGGCGATTGGCAACAAGGGCTGGCAACCGGCCGGGCACGATGCCGAGCAAAACGAATCGTTTCAGCTGGCATCTGGAGCCATGAGCCGGCTCCTCATTCTTGCCAACCTCGGCGTGGCGACAGGCCTCGGCTATCTCCGGGATATCGCCCACAGCGGCGAGGCCGCCTACGACAAGCTCAACGCACAGGACTTTCGCGCATGGCTGGCGACGTGCGGTGCGTTCGACGAGACGCTGGCCTCAGCTCCCATTCGCGCGCTCTACGATCTCGCCTTTGCCTTCCGGGACGGTCTGGCCGGTAACATCGATAATGGCTCGATGGCCGCCGGCGTCACCTTTCGCTTTGCAATGGAGCTGACCTTTGGCTATCGCAACGCCCCGCTGTGGAAGATGGCAGCAGGAACGGGTGACACCATCTTCACGCCATTCTATGAGGTCCTCGAGGCGCGGCAGCCGGGATGCGTGCAGTTCTTCAGCCGGCTCACCGACATGACCGCGGCAAACGGGCGCATTCAGTCCATCGAGATCTCGATCCAGGCCGTGACGGGGGACGGCACGCCCTACAGGCCGCTGGTACCGGTCAAGAACCTGCAATGCTGGCCGAACCAGCCGGACTGGGATCAACTCAAGGACGGCTCTGTCTTGCGGGGCTGCAATTTCGAATCCAGCTTCTGCACGGCATCCGCCGGCACGCGACCGCTGCAGGTGGACCAGGATTTCGATCTCGTCATCCTTGCCATTCCGCCCGCGGCGATCACCAAGACCCCGGCGTCGTTCGCGCAAGGCAGCGCGCGATGGCAAGCCGCGCTAGGAGACAGCCGGTCCGTGGGAACCCAGTCGTTGCAGCTCTGGATGGGCCCTCCCATCGCCGGTCTGGGCTGGCCGCTTGGGCCGACCGTGCTGACCGCTTTCGCTGAGAACTACGATTCCTGGGGAGACATGAGTCATCAGCTGCAGACGGAATCATGGAGCTGTCCAGACGCACCGCAGACGATCGGCTATTTCGTCGGCTGTCTCCACGTGCCGCAGCAACCCGCGCCTACCCCGGATTCGATGCAGCAGGCAGCGAACCAGCAGGCCGATCAGTGGATCGCACAACACCTGCCCATCCTGTGGCCGGGCTACGGCGCGGGCCAGCAAACCTGCCGCTGCGTCGCGGCCAATTTCGACGGCTCGGACCTCTATGTGCAGACGCCGAGCGGCACGAATGTTGCGAGCCGCTTTTCATCCGCGGATACGGCAGACTTCGCAAACCTGTATGTCGTCGGCGACTGGACGCGCACGCGCTTCAGCGGTGGATGTTTCGAGTCAGCGATCGAATCCGCAATGCTCGCCTCCCGCGCGATCAGCAACTTTCCCACCCACATCAAGACAACGTAGGTGGCAGGAGCCGCGCTGAGGCGCGGTCCCTCAAACTCCGGCAGGCGTGCCGTGGCGACGATGATCGGCACTCGGTCGCGCCAGGGCCAGCCCTCGACCACTGTTCGATCGGGCTCGAAAATCTCGACCTTGAGCGGGTGGCAGGCGGCAACATCGCTGGAATGGCTGGCACCGCAGTCGCCGCCGGGACAGGCCGACAATGCGCCGATACCGATCTACAACCTCGATTTCTCGCTCATTCCCCGTGACGCTCGAGGAACTCGAAGCCGCGCAGGAGCGCGAGTATTGGTCGATGGTGGGCGATCCGCGATAGTAGGTACCGTGGCGTTGGCTCGTCACCAGACGTCCTTTGGCGATACGGAGATGGCCTTCTTGCGCGACAGGCATACCCAGCATCGCGCAGTTCGCGCGCCGCCTTGGTCCGAAAATCGGAAACTCCTAGCGCCTTGAATGCGGCCGTATCTCTCACTCGCTCCTCGACGTTCCCAGCCCGCCGTGCCGGACAGATACTCCGCACAACACCCCCAGGCTTCCTGCGCAGTAGCAGGCGTGTTGACGAACCGCCTGGTTGCGGCCGTTCCGGAACAGTCTGACGTGTTTCTGCTGGGCCATCTTGTTATCCCAAAAGTCCGACGCTCGGCTAATTCGATGTCGTTTCGCGTTCGATGTGATCCGCACTAGCTAATGTCAGTCCTATGATCTGAGCTGGCAGCCCTCAAGCCAATCCCAAGATTTTCGGATACACATTCAAACAGCCTATCTGGCCCGAAACGGCGCGCCAAATTCGGGTGTCGTTTCGCGTCGATCGCTTAGCGGCACGCAAGCGGGCGTCATCGAGCTTCGACCTAAGGTTCTGACGGCCGTGTCGGCCGTCCATCTCATCCTTCCTTTTCAATGGTGTCGTTTCGCGTTCGATCTGGATCATTCGCGTTCAATTGGAGTCTGTCGGGCCGATCCAGCGGTTGAACTTTGGGCGCCTAAGCTATGGCGCTTAAAGAGATTTCTCGATGTGATCCAAACTAAGTCGTGACAGTTTCCCATGGTCCGGGCTGGCAACACTCAAGCCAATCCTAGGATTTCGGATACACTTCCCCACAACCCGGAAATCGCTGCCCCTCGGCGAATCTGACGATTGAATATCCGGCGAGAAAGGGCTGTCACACCAATGATTTTCTCTCCAAACTTCGGCGCACATCCTACAACGCATGCGCGATCTCCTTGAGGGTCTGCCCGCAGCGATCTACACCACTGATGCCGACGGCCGTATTAAATTTCTTCAATCGGGCCGCAGTCGAGATGGCGGGGCGGACGCCCAGCCTGGCAATAAATGGTGTGTAACCTGGAAACTCTATTGGCCCGACGGTCCGCCTCTGCCGCACAATGAATGTCCGATGGCAGTGGCGCTGCGTGAAAACCGCCCGGTTCGCGGGGCCGAGGCAATTGCTGAGCGTCCAGACGGCAGACGCGTGCCGTTCATTGCTTATCCGACTCCGCTCCGCGATGCGGAAGGAAACTTGGTCGGCGCCATCAACATGCTCGTCGACATCAGCGAGCGCAAGCAGGCAGAGAATACTCAAAAGGTGCTCATCGACGAGCTGAACCACCACGTGAAAAATACGCTTGCCACGGTGCAGTCACTCGCCAGTCAGACGGCTCGCCATGCCACCGATCTGCAAGAGTTTCTGCCGACGTTCACAGGACGGCAGTTAGCTCTTGCCCGTGCCCATGACCTTCTCACGACACCCAAGTGCCAGCAGCCGGGTCTTTGGGGCTTAGGCGCAAAGCGATCTCAATCGGAGAAAACGCTTCACCCGCGCGTCCCGCCGTAACAAGTACGATCCCCTTGGATGCATACGCGACGGGCGAATTGGGATCGATTTCCAAAGCTGCGTCATGTTCAGGTAAAGCTTCCTCAGGATTCCCGTAGTTCAGAATGTTTCCGTTGGCTACGTGCGCGTTTGCGGTCGCCGGTCGTTTTGCAAGAACTTGATCTATTAGCTTGATCGCCCTCTTTTTGTCCTCGACTACGGATGGTGACCATCCGTAGATCACGCCATCCGCTATGCACAACGTCTTGCCGATGATTGCATCAACGTTGTCCGGATCGAGGCGCAGTGCGCTATCGAACAGGTCGTTTGCCTCTGCATTCGTTAACTTGCTCCGGGGGCCATAGCGCTTCGCCCAGCCGCGCATGCTGAAATCCACAGCGTCTGGATTGGTTGGCCTATCCATTTGGCTGCGCCGGCTTTCAGCCTGGATGAGCTCGACGTTGAGGGAGCGGGCGAGCCGAGCCGTGACCTGGTCCTGCAAGGCAGTAAGGTTTGACCGATCGCCGTCAAAGCGGTCCGACCAGACGTCACGACCAGTCGACAGGTCGGAAAGTGATACGTTCATACGGACCCGATCTCCGGCCCGCTGCACCGCGCCCTGTACCGCCCATCGGATACCAAGGTCCTTGCCGAGCGTCTTCAGATCGACCTGCTTATTCTTATAGGTGAAAGCCGTCCCGCGCCCGATCACGAATGTCTCGGGCATTTGCGCGAGATCTGTCGTCAGATCGGTCGTAATGCCGTTGGCGAAATAGTCCTGCTCCGCATCGTTGTTGAGATTTGCAAATGGTAGGACAACGAGGGACAATCGGGGCGCAACGTCGGGCCGGATCGTAGCCTGTTTCTGCGTTTTTTGGCTCTCCGGAGACACGTCTGTGCGGAGCGTCTTTGTCTGGTCTGGGACCACAAGCGGCCTTCGTGGCACCGTCCGCCACCTGTTCGCTCGGGACCCGAGAGCCGACGCTGCTTAAGGGCAGCTATGAGGTCACCAGCGGCGGTCGAGGGAAGCGCCCGGCGTGCCCGTTCCAAGCCAGACAGCTGACGTACTGCCAGCCGGACCGCTATTCAGCTCAGGGCCCCTAAGCGGAAATCGCAACGAGCCGCACTGTCGAGCTTGGCTGTCGGGGATCTCAACCCGATCCACTCACGAAGTTCTTCAGCGGCATCGCCGGCGGGTTGTGCTGATCCACCCGTTTCCATTTCCCTGCACAGTTTAGCAAATATGTTGACTAAAGCGACCCTCGCGTCCCAACCCCCGTCCTCACTGGCGCATGGCTTATGGTCAACCCTGAAGTCCGATTTGGGTCGGCGAGCTAGTGATGGCCAGTCACGCAGGTGTTGGAGCGTCGACGAGGTCGCCGATACAGAAATGAGACATGTGGGCGACAGCTTCAGGACTGTGATAGTCACCGAATTCGGCAGTAGCTTCCTTGCCGGCATACATGCGGGCGATTCCTGCGCCACCGGGGTGATGGGGTGCCCACTCCGTGATATCGTAGACTTTTCCCCGGATGATGACCCAGCAGTCGTCGCGCGTTTTGTGCAGGGCGACTTCTTCGCGCGTGACCGGGCGTGGAGCCCTGGCGGGAGCAGCCGGTGTCCAGAACTCGCGGGTGATCGCGGGGTAGTTGGCCTTTGCGGCGCGGCGGAAGTCCCACGGCCCCAATCTCTTGGGAGGCAATTCGGCGCCGATGTTGCGGGCATCGTACGCATAGATCCAGGAGTCGTCCTCACCGCCCCGCTTGTCGTGGGCAAATGCCGGGCTCACCCGCTCGTCGATCTTTTCGAGCAGAGCCTTCTGCTCAGCGGTGTCCTTGGCCCGCAAATGATCGAAGGCGAACTTGGAGCCGAGCTGGAATCGGGTCGCGCGATAATGCCGCACGCGTTCGTAGTGCAACAGTGCTGTGGCCACGTCGCGGCCGTGCAGGGTGAACGCGCAAGCGAGCGCGGCGGCGTCCTCGAAGGACTGCGCGGCGCCCTGGCCGAACGTCGGAAGCATCGGATGCGCCGCGTCGCCGAGCAGACAGATACGATCTTGCACCCAGGTTTCGAGGGCGTCACGATCGTAGAGGCCCCATTTCGTAGGTCGAACGATCGCGCCCGCCAAAGCGAGCAGATCGTCTCTGCTGGGGTGCCCAGTAAATGCTTCAGCCACATCGCGAACGATCTCCTCGTGTCTGACAGGAAACCAGTCGCCCTCCTCCTGCTCGAATGCGGCAGAGTCCGGCTCATAGCGGGCGATCCACACGTTCAACAACTCGCCCCGGCGCACCCAGTACGTTGTCGCCCCGCTCCGCTCGCTCCGGTGCCGGTCCATGCTGAAGGAGTGGATGGGGTTGTGGTCCAGCGGGCTACCGTCAGTCTTGCGGAGCGAGGCGACCACCGCCCGCGGAATAAGTCCACGGAAGCAGGTCACCTCCGTCCACCGCTTGGGACGCGGGTTCGGCCACGCCAGCTGCAAGGTGGCGGAGTTGATTCCGTCGGCGCCGACGAGAACCTCTCCCGCGGCGCTTCGACCATTCGAAAAACTCGCCGTCACCTCGCCCGCGGTCTGATGCAGCTGCGTCAGCCGACAGTCCATGTGCACGGTGATCGGGCACGGCGCCCCGCTTTCGGGACCGAACTCGAACACGCGCTTGTACAGACACATCAACAGGTCAAGCCTGTGCATGTGATGGAAGCCGGCGCCGTCGCCCGCGGCGGTGACATGATCGAACGGCCTCTGCGTCACCGTCCCATCGGCGTTGAACTGCCTTGTCGACTCCAGAATTGCGGCCCGGCCACCGTCGATCACCCCGTCGGGGCCCCTGGGATCCCCGCCATCCAGGTCAACGCCCAGCCAACGACATATTCGCGCCCCGTTGGGCGGTACGTTCAACCCGGCGCCTGCAGTGCTCGGCACCTTGGTTTGCTCGTAGACATCGACCGAGGCGAAGACGCCGGACTGCCGCAGCGCCAACGCCGTCATCAACCCGCCCATTCCTGCGCCGATGATCACTGCCCGCATCTGTCGCCCTTGCCAAGTAAGCGAACGCACCGATTACCCAGCTCGTGGCGGAGCACGGTGGGTGCCGCTCGAATTAACTCGAGAGTAGCTTCGGGTTGACCAGCAATAAAGCAGCTTCTGGCGGAACCGGACGTGCTAGCTTCACAATCGCCAACGAGCCCGCAGTAGCATGCTCGAGCTGCCTATCGGGATAGGGTTGCTCGACCGTCTTGGTCGGCACGAACCGCATGTTAGGTCTCGTGACCGCCTCGCAAATCGCCTCTGCGTCCTTGGTGTCGTTCTTCTGCCGCTTGACGTAGGGCTTCACGTACGCCGGAGGCATCAAGCGCACCGTATGCCCCAACGCCTGCAGTTCGCGGGACCAATAGTGGGATGGCGCGCAAGCCTCCATCCCCACCAGGCACGGCGGGAACTTCTCAAAAAACGACAGCATGAAACGGCCCTTGAGTTGGCGCCGAATCACCACCTGGCCGGCTGCATCGACGCCATGCACTTGAAAGACCGACTTTCCAGATGTCCAGACCGATCGTCGAAATTAACTGCATGCGCTGCTCCTCCGAATCGTGGGAGCCTCAAACGGCGCCCAATCATTGGCACTCTCGTGCCCGTGGAGGAGCCGTCCACAGCATCAGAAGCGGAAGTTTCGCACGTAGTGCAGTCTCATTTTTCTGGCGAACACACGAACGATCATTCGAGCAAACCCGCCACTCGAAATCCGTGCGCTCCAAGGCCGTTCGGACCCAATCGCATTGACCGAATGCGATATCGACAGTTGCCGACTACACCATCGACGTCGCAACGGTGCAAACACCTTGCAGCGCAGCTACGGAACAATATTACATCTGAGAGATTCCAGGAACGAAACGGGTCGTCAGTCTTTCTCTGGGCTTTGGGAGGTGGCCATGACTTCTCAGACCATAGAAGGCGCGTGTGCGTTCGCTTGGCGGAATTACTTGCTGTTCCACAGCGGCATCAGCGAGAACGATAATAGGCGTTCTGCCCTCTATCGCTACGTCGCCAATGTTCGTGATTCGGGTCGAGATGATTTCGATCTCTTGCAAATAGCGGCCGTCGCGTACTTAAAAAAACTGGATGAACTGCACGACGACCGACGTGCGAGGCTCGCGGCAGATCAAGTCTTGGCTGAATGCTTAGAGTCACGCAGGGCACAACCCACCACATAGCTTACGGCGAGAACATCAAAACGAGGGAGAGAAACGCATGGCAGACGAGACCGCTAACGAAAACCGTTTCGCGCGCGACCAACAAGGTCCCATCAGCGCAGCGACTGCAATCGGTATGAATGCCTTGAAGGCAACTATGCACTTTCAAGTCTCAATGCTGAGGATGTGGGCCGACAGTATTGAGAGGTTGGCGGGCAATTACGAAAAGGGGTTGGAAGAAACCGCGACCGCCGTACAGGAACAGTCGAACAAGGAACGTGCCGCGTAAATCAACGCAACGGAGTCCACGAGCGTCGTTCGGCGACTCGGCAGGTTGCTTCCGGTTTGCCCGATGAACCGACAACAGAGACGCCGCCCGGACCTTGCACCGGTCGCTCTCATATTCGGGCAAATTCCTATTCAATATATGGCGGACTTGGCTGGCTAGAGGTAGAGTGCGCCCGCTGTAAGACCCGCGCCAGTCTCCCGCTAGAGGCCATCCGCCGGCCGAAAGATACGCCGCTCTGGAAGCTGGAAGCTTCCCTCAGATGCCGACCATGTCGCACCGCCCGGTACGCGCCACCTCCCCGCATGGTCAAGCTAACCGAGACAAGGCAGATCACGCCTTGTAAGTGGGTCCATCCCCCAGGAGCGCTAGTTTGCCGCTGAACGTCCCCACGCCAAACCGGAAGCCGCCGCCCGAAAGCTCGTCCAGCTCGCCGCCAGTGTCGTGCCCGTCCAGGACGGCCGCATCCATATTGAAAAAATCAACGCACCGTTCCTCCACACGCTCAAAGCCAGCGGCGAGGAGGTCGGTGCCGGCCTAAAGTTCGCTATTGAGCGCGGCTGGCTGCATCTGCACGAGAGCGGGACCTATGTTCGGCTCCGCAGCGGCGGCGACATGATATAATCTTCTGGCGGCCTGATCGGGAACCACAAGGAGACTGATCCATGGCGAAGGAAATCAAACAGTTTCGCAAGCAAGCTGAAAAGGCTGCGCGCGCAGCAAAGTCGGCTGCAGATGCCGGGGTGTCCGAGGAACTGCAGGCACTAGCACGCGCGTTCCAAAGCCAGGCCGACGTCCTGAAATCGAAAAAGCGAGCAGGCAAGAAGCAACGATGAGGCGGCCTTACTACGCCTCTTCCCTTTGAAACGGCTGGTAGGCCCGGGGGTCCTTGTTTATGCGGTTTCCGGATTGCATCAGATCAGCGAGTGTGGTTGCGGCTCGATCTATTCTGCGAACGGTTCTGCCTGTTGGAGGCAGAAGCGAGTCATACTGAGGTCACGCCGCGCGGCCTGGACCTCGTGCAACACATGATCGAGTGCCTCCCCAACATTGTTCTTCTCAGCGGGTTCTGAACCGATACCGGCCGCGGCGCGGCGCACGGGCGTGCGTTGATCAGCCATTGGATCACTCTACCAGATGATGCTCGTCGTCAGGCGTCCCTGTCCACAGTCGGGACGGGTCCTGCTTTGTAGCGAACCCGCCCGCTGTGGCCGATCTACGGCTAATGTATGGAGTGCTGCCGCCATTCAAGGAACACAGGTTCCTTCTGTGCACGGTATCAGGAAGGTCGCGTGTGCCTGCCGCCGCGAAAGAAATGCGGCCTCAGCACTATATGCGTTGAGGGGGCGATGCCGAGGCCGCTGGAGGTGCTTGGCGCGGATCGACAAGGGAATCGAGCTCGACGGATTCGTTCTGCTCGCTTCTGAACATTGGAACCACGAACTCGATTCGCAATCGCCTACCTCAACACCTATTTTCCCCGCATGCGCATGGCGTATGAGCTCTGCCTGGCGGCCAGCGGTAAGCAGGTCTCGTCAGGACTGGACTGAATTCGTGAGGTGAAGCACGACGGCTACCGGATGCTTCCGGGAGAACGAGCGAGCGCGCCTCCTCTCTCGAACCTACAAAAGCAGCGGTACGTTGATCGCCATGGCCCCGAGCGAAGTCCGAGCCTGGTTGACCAATATCGGCGTGCTTGCCGCGCGACCAGGCGCGTTCGCCGTGTTTCTCCTTTATGCCGCGCTTTGGATCATCTTCGGCAATGGACGGGACTGGCACTCGCTTGCCACGCTTGCGACCTGGGGAATGACCCTCGTGATCCAGCGCGCCGGGCACCGCGACACACAGGCCATTCATGCGAAGCTCGACGGACTCCTGAAGGTTCATGACGATGCCAAAAACTCACTTATGAATATCGATGACAGGGACGCCGAGGAAGTCGAGCGAGAGCGAGCACAGGTCCGTACGTCGTGAGCTAATGATGCACTCGAATCACGTTGACCGCTCTTCCCTTCAGGTTCCAGAATTAACCCGCCACCGCGGCATCAAGCTTAACTGCAGACTTTGATTGCAGCGAAGCTGCGGAGCGCTAGCTTTTTATCGCCGGACATTGCCCTTGGTCCGGGTCCCCAAGTGTCGAAGCCGTCGCGCCACCATACTCGTCGCGGTGGCTTCCGCTGGGCTGTAGGCCTCTCGCGCGAGTTTCATTTGAAAAAGGCAGTCAGACCGCGAAACCATCGATCTCATTGAGATGCGTCGGCAACTCACGGCCCTGCGCTCGCAACACTCGGACAACCTTGCGATAGCATCGCTACTGAACCGCTTCCTCGTGAAGGTTGCATTCCTCTCAGAGCCTAAAGACCCGGAGCATGAACAGTATCTCCGATCTAAGTTTGCACAGACGCTGAAGAAGGTAGAGGCGATCACCTCGCGCAGGCCAGCAGCGAAGCGATCAGCGACCATGAAGCCGCCCAAGTAACTCATTGCGCTTGTCGGCGGCTGCGCCGATGCAAAATGCAGTCGCGAAGTCGTCCTTCGCGCACTGGCGCCTTCGCGGCCAAGCTCAGCTCGAGCCAGCGTTGGGGAAGCCACTAACTTGTAGCAAGTGGCCGTAGTAATTCATGCCGACGCTCAGACACTCAGCTGAAATCTATGCAGCTCTAACTACTTGCACTGGGGAGTGTAGAGGAGCGGATATCCGCAGACATTGCAAGATGAGTCTGCAGATGCTGTTATCGCGCTCACTGTCGTAAGTGCGTCGCGGAGCATACATTGAGAGCGTGACAATTGGAGTCGAATTGGACCACGATTCAATGTTGGCTACTGCCATTGTGGTGTCAGCAGAGGCGCGCCCTACCCTGGCTAGCCTGCTCGGCCGGCTTCAACCGCGGCCAGAAGCCGACTAGTTGGTAGGGTTCGCGTTTGAACTCTCCCGCGCCGTCATTATTGTGACTGGATTGCCAATTGCCGTTCGCGCGGCGCGGATGCTGTCGATGAACCAGCTTCGCGGCCGCGTTCAAACCAAGCGGACCACCATGTCCTCTAGCTCCAACACCAATATCGCCAAGAAAGCTCGCACGAAGGCTGAGGCGGATTTCGCCACTTGGCTCATGATGGCCAAGCTCGGTGGTTTCGATGACCTACCGTCCAACGCCCAAAGCTTTCTGACCAATTATCGAGCCCGGCTCGAGATCATGAGCGAGGTCGAGTCCACGGCCCTGGCCGTTCGCGAAGTATACAGCGCTTATTACAGCGAGATGGGAGGTGTAGGCGCAGCTCCGGAACCAAAGGCTCGGACGCCAATGACACAGAGCAAAGTCGTGCGGTCACAGAGACGGCTCAGAGTTCAACCCGGTCAGTCGCCTGCACGCCATTCGACGGGGCCAATGACTCGAAAATCGGTGCCGGCACTGCTGATCTTCGCGAGCATGGTAGCACTGATTGCCGCTTTCATATTCCTAGCGCATTAAAATCGCCTGCCGACGTTTGCGATGTCCGATTCTCGCCCGATAGGGAATAATGGCATAAATCGTGTGCCACGGAGAGCCGACGTGGCAACGGTTTTAGCGTTGTTCACTTCAGGGCCATCTGCATTGGCTTCGTGTCGAGAGACGAGCGGCGCAAGGGCCATATCAAAGCGGGCAGCAAAATCCCCGTAGCGATCCCCACAAAGTCGATTTCACGTTCAGGCTTCGCGGCGTGGAGTCGGGAAGGACGAAGAGGGTTGACCCTAAACCGTCTTCGCGTCGGGAGGAGCCGTCCACAGCATCAATAGGCGACCTTCTACTCGGTCTATTACGCGGACAACTGAACCTCTATCCCCGGCCTCGCCCGCAGCCGCAGCCAAATCGGGGGGGACCGTCAGAGACTTAAACAGAGACGAAAGCGGAAACAACATTGCTATGTCCCCACTCGGCGTTCCAATCGAACCGTCGAATGATGGCGCCAATTCATTGAATACAGCCGAGGGCAGCGGCTCTTGATCTCCTTCATCTGCAATGTGAGCATACGCGCGCCGAGATGACGCCTCATGGTCATCGTCGCGAAGTGTGACGAACATTATAGAGTTGCTGAATCGAAAAATGGGATGGTCCCCCCGCGCTGCAATCGAGCAGCCGCAAAAACCAGGGATCACGACAATGAAATCTTCTCGCCTCGCTCTAGCTCTAGCCGCCGCGCTCAGCCTAGGCGCCTTTGTTGGCTCTGCACAAATCTCTCCAGCCTCGGCCGGCCAGTGGGACTGGTTAGGAAATAAGCCATATGTCGACTGCGTGAAACGCGCTGACATGGCGCGCGTCGAAGCTCAGCGCGTGAGCTCAACGCCAGGAATCGCTGAAGCCATCCAAAAGAAGGGTGTAAATGATTGCAACCGTCTATACTATCCATCCAACGCCAACTCTTCTCACACGCTCGGCAAGCGCAAAGGGTGATACAGACACTCGCACCAAATCGGCCTTGAGTGCAGATCATGATGCGACAGAGACAATCGCATCATGATTTTTTCCCTTGCCCAGATGAGCTGCAGGCTCAACGTGGAGAACATTGCGACCTTCGCAAATCGCGTGGGCGGTTGGATGAGGCAAGAAGGATCCGACAAGTGCTTTGAAGTCGCACGATGCTTGACACACCTTTCCAAGGCTGTGGACCGACACGTTCACGCCAGCGGCGCTCAAGTGACCGATAGCGGCCGCGCCAAAACAGAAAGGTGGCAACGTGGGGCTTCGCCTACTCGGCTTGAAGGTTGCCGAGGCAGGGATCGCCTTGGTTTCGGTCTCGAATACGCTTGGCGTTTACGGGCAAGAGCGGTGGAAGTGGATGACCAGGCTGGAAGCCGCTTTGCGAATTCGTCGCTCTTCTTGGTGAGCGCCGCGGTCTGGCGCGCGCAGTTCTGCCGACGAGTACGAAGCGGCGTCAATGTCCACAGTAAAGCAAGTATCAGAGAGTGTGCGGGAGGTGGGGCGCAACGTTCGAGAATCTCTGGAGCAAGGCCAACAGTACAGCGCGTGGTCCCAAATTGTTCGTGACGTGGTCAGGGAAGCTCCTCTAGCTTCGCTGGCCGTCGCTTTCCTCATCGGGTATGTCATCGCGCGGCGGTAACGCCGCTCAGCTAAGAGAGTAACAGGTAGGTTCTGGATGCTGTGCAACTCGGAGTGACGCGCCCGCCCGATATAAGTCTCGCGCTTGATCGGCATTGGACTGGTCGCCACAAGCGCCTCCTGCCAACTGGCGCCTTTTCGTCACCTGGCGATATTCGCAAGCGTAGCGTCGTGCCGCGCGCGCTGCGCCGATAAAGATGCCGGTGCGCCGGCAGTTGGACCTGTTGGATCAAACGGGGCCGCATCGCGCCCTTTGGTCGGCAAAGCCGTACCAAGCCAACGGGAGGGCCAATGCACAGAGAGCTGCCATCGGCAAGAACGCAGCTCCTGCATATCGAGCATAAAGAATGCCGGACAGCGATATCAACGCAGCGGTAACGAGGCCTGAACCAAGGGCATAAAGGGCTTGGGCGGTGGCGGCTACCGTCGGGGAGACAACTGCCCTCATCATGTCCATGCAAGCGAGATGGAGCAGCGCAAAGGTCAACCCGTGTAAGGGCTGAATCATTGAGAGAAGCACAATAGAAGTCGTCGCTCCCTCAATCAGCCAACGTATGATGCCGGCCGCGGCTGCTAAGATGGCCGCACCACGCACGCCAAACCGTTCAATCAACCGAGGACCAACGAAAAAGAAGACCAAAACTTCTGCCGCCACCGCTTCCGACCACAGAACGCTTATGACGGAAGTTCCTATTCCAGCGTCGCTCCACCGAATGACGGCAAATGCGTCGTGCATCGAGTGACTTCCATAGACCAAAGCGGAAACCAAAATCAGGATCCGAAATCGCGGGATCGCCAAAAGAGCACCTACCTCACCGAAGGCCAACGATGCCGGCGGCGCAGGTGGAGCGGCTTGAGCGTTAACAGCGGGCATAAACACCGTCGCGCTGGCCGCTGCGATCAGTAGGCTGGCATTCATCCAGATAACCGGCATGAGGTCAGCAGGACCGATCAGTTGTCCAACGACGATCGTGCCCACGACGAAGGCGGCCGAGCCCGAACCCCGTATCCAGCCGTATTCAAATGGCCTTCCGCCCATTTGAGGTTTCGCTGCATTCACTGACAACGCGTCCGCAATCGAGGTCGTCGGAGCAAGTGCCGCAGCCTGAGCCAACGCTAGAACAAGCAACCACCAAAATCCATCTGCCCAGACCAAGGCAGCTGCCGCTCCGGCCGCCAACACGGCACAGCTTGCGAGCACAAGGCGCAATGAACCGAGGACGTCGGCGAGCCTTGCAAGACACGGACCGGAGACAAGCCGCACCAACATTGCCGCAGCGAGGATTGAACCGATCTGCTGAGGCGTCAGAGCTCTCGTCTCGAAAAGCTTAGGCCAGAATGGCGATGCCGCACCGAACGCAGCGTACAGGGCGCCGTAAACAGCAATATAGGCGATTGGTCCAGCCACAGCCTAAAGCCACTGAAATCGGTTTCGCCGGTGTTTTACGCCAAGCTCTCCACCCAACTTGCAACACCGTTCATTGCACCTAGTCGATCTGCCTTTTCAAGCTCTTCTACTATCGCTCGTATCCGGTCGTGCGGCACCGCTGGCATCATCCCACTGGTGACTCCGGCCCATCTGGAACGGAACGAGGGCCGCGCACGCGGTGGGCGCGGCCTTTTCCTGTACCCGGGATCAATCGTCCCGCTCACCACCACCCGCCGGAAAAGAGGTCGTACCGTTCGAAGGCCAGCCGTGGCTCGGGCGGTCGGCTCGACGATTTCGCCAACCGCTTTGCATGCGGACGCGCCTCAGTAGATGTGCGGGCACGCGGTTCTTTCTTGATCTGGTGGGGAGCTGCAGCAGGCATGGCGGCCAGGGCCTCCCGCATTGCCTGGTGCGGTACTTCGGCCGTCGGCTCGGCCTGCACCATCTCCGGAACATCGGTGCGCGGGCGCGTGTCGAAGACGATCTTCTCCGGAAGGCTCCTTGCCGAGCTGATCCGGATGGTCGTCCTGTCGGGGTCGGCCGCGCCTGCGCGCTCGACTGGCGCCGGCAGGTACCGGTCCGCTGCGAAGAGCAGCGCCAGCAGCAGCCCGCTCAGGAACGCGAAATAACGGATGATCGGCATGGACAGCCGCTTGCAAATGAAGGGAATCGATTTCGACGGTCCGGACGTGGCTGAAGGCGGGCCGCTTCCTTCAGCGGCCCGCCTTCGAGGACTACTCCACCTCTTGGACCACGGTGCGCGTCGACGGGTCCACCAGCATCACGCGCTCGCCGGAGTAGACGTAGCGATACTTCGTAAGAGAGGGCCCCCATTCGGCCGGCACGGACTCGAGCTCGCGCGGCACGGGCGAGCCGACCACGATCTTCTCGCGGCTCTCTACCGGACGGATCTTGTGTTCCGTCACGTAGCTCCGGATCTTCGTGCGGTATTCCGGCTCGATCTGCACGGCCGCGGCGTGGCTCGTCCCGGTGGTTGTGACCACCGTGGACTGGGCCATCGCGCCCGTCGAGATCAGCGCGGCGGCCGCGCACGTCAGCATCAGCTTCTTCATGCATATCTCCTCGCCGCAGCATGCAGCCTGCATGAACCCGCGAATGGTGGCAAGGTTCCGGACGCGCGGCAGCACGATTGCCGCTTTTGCCCGCGCGAGCACAGGATGATACGGAGAGGCTAAGCCTCACCCCGTCGCCATCGGCGCGGCACTCGACGTAGCGGCGCACCTCATGGGTGTGGTTGTGGCGACGACCCTCGCATACGGGACAGCACGTCGCGCGCGTCGGAGCCCTAATCCACGCGCAGCTTACGAAAAGGCGCAAAAATAGCCGTGCGAACCGAGGTGACGGCATTCCACAACTTGGCGAACCACGGAAGCGTCAAAAGCTTCGGCTTGACGATCACAAAGAGCCTTTCGACGACACACAGGCTAAGGAGATAGCAGGCGACGATCATCGCGGTCCCGGTGATCCAATGGCCTTTGCCGGCAACCGCCAACGCAACAAGCTTCAACGGTTCGACCGTCGCCGTGGGTACTGCCAATAGAAGGAGCGACGGATAGGGGCCGAGGTTTTTGATCGTTCGCTTCAGGCCCATCACGGGTGCTCCTACCCCACTAACTTCCCGTCATGCGCGATGTTCCGACTTTGGAACGTCTGCCACATTTCCCCGCACCGCGCGCCGGGCATCAAATATGAGCGCGCCAGCACCGATTTGAGTGCCCGGGAAGACGTAGCGCGATCGGCGCGAGCGTCCGTTGGACGCACGCGCTCAATCGAGGTGAAGATCACGGCCAGTCGGCTTCAGCAAACTTCAATCCGGGCCGCGCCAATTCATTCTGCAATCGCTCTGCTTGCTCTAGTGGCATCAACCTGATGCCGACTAAGTCGGGAGCGATTGCTCGAGAAAGAAGCGAAGCATCTCCCTGCTTGCATCCGGGCCGCTTGGATCCGTGTAGGATCCCGCCGGACTTCCTCCCGACCAAGCGTGGCCTGCGCCGTGAACATTCCAGTGTTCGGAGACCGCGCGCCCGCTCACGTCGGTCAGAATGGTGCGGGTATACGCGTGCCCGTGTGGCACTTTTCCACCGATGACCTTCGCATTGAAATCCGACGCATTACCCGATTGTTCGGCGATACGGTCGCCGTTGTTCGGATGCACCGTTGTGTCTCGGTCGCCATGGAAAACGATGGTCGGCACCTGCGGTCCGCGATGGGAAATGATAGAACGGGCTCCCTGCCGCATGGCGACAAGAGCGGAGGGAAGATCACTGGCAGCTCCGCAAACCAAGCCCGAATGGATGCCAACGGCGGCGTAGAGGTCGGGGTGCGTCGCAGCCATGATGGCAGCCGCCGCGCCGCCGGCGGACAGCCCCGCTACGTACACGCGCTTTGGGTCGATCCGATGATCCTGCATGACCTGGCGGGTGATGCCCGCGATAAGCGAAGGCTCGCCGCCATCCCGTTCCTGGTCACCAGTACGAAACCAATTCCAGCATTTCGACTGATTGGCTGCGCTCGGCTGCTCGGGATAGACCACG
>NZ_JADPKH010000039.1:0-1307 GCF_023073835.1 Bradyrhizobium sp. 153
GCGAATTCGCGAAACAGCGAACCGGTGAGACCGCCAAGAAAGCCGATCGGTGCGTACACGGCCGCTAGCGTGATGGTCATCGAGATGACGGGGCCGACGATTTCGCGCGCGCCTTGCAGCGACGCCTGTACCGGCGTCTTGCCCTCCTCCAGATGGCGGTGGATGTTCTCCACCACGACAATGGCGTCGTCGACCACGAGGCCGATCGCGAGCACCATCGCGAGCAGGGTCAGGAGGTTGAAGCTGAAGCCCAGCGCCAGCATCAGGGTGCAGACGCCGATCATCGACAGCGGGATGGTGACGACAGGAATGATGACCGAGCGGAGCGAGGCGAGGAACAGGAAGATCACCACGATCACGATGATCACGGCTTCGCCCAGCGTCTTCTCCACCTCGTCGATCGAGGATTGGATGAACTTGGTCGAGTCGTAGGCGACCTTCATCTTCATCGAGGGCGGCAGATTGCGTTCGAGCTCGGGGAACAGCGCGCGCACGCCCTTGACCAGCGTCAGCGGGTTGCCCTGCGGCGTTGCCTGCACGCCGATGAAGATCGCATGCTCGCCGTTGAAGGCAACGCTCGCGTCCGTGCTTTGGGCCGCAAGCTCGACGGTGGCGATGTCCTCCATCCGCACGAAACCGCCGTCCTTGGCCTTGACGATCATCTTCTTGAACTGGTTGACGTCGGTCAGGCCCGTATTGGTCGAGACGTTCGAGACGATGAGATAGCCCTTGGTCTGGCCCGCCGCGGACTGGAAGTTGTTGGCCTGGATCGCCGCCGCAACGTCCGCCGGCGACACGTTGCGGCCGGCCATCTTCACGGGATCAAGCCACAGCCGCATCGCAAAGGTCTGGCCGCCCAAAATGTCGGCCGAGGCCACGCCATCGACCGTCGACAGCACCGGCTGCACCACGCGCGTCAGATAATCCGAGATCGCCGAGCCTGATAGCTCCTCGGACGAGAAGCCGAGATACATCACGGCCGTGGTTTGACCCGTGGTCTTGGTGACGATCGGGTCGTTGGATTCCTTCGGGATCAGATATTTGACCGAGTTCGTCTTGGCCAGCACTTCGGTGAGCGCCTGGTTCGGATCGAAGTTCAGCTTGATGTAGACCTGGATCGTCGAGGTGCCGAGGACCGAGGACGAGGTGATGTAGTCGACGCCCTCGGCGGAAGCGACCGCCTGTTCGATCGGCGTCGTGATGAAGCCCTGGATCAGGTCCGCGGATGCGCCGGGATACACGGTCGTGATGTTGATGACGGTGTTCGACAGCTTCGGATACTGCCGGATCGGCAGCACCATCGCCGC
>NZ_JADPKH010000059.1:0-1301 GCF_023073835.1 Bradyrhizobium sp. 153
GGAGCAACTGTGTTGAAGTAGACCGGTGATCGAGCGGGCTCAAGGCTGGCGCTGCGCGCCCCCGCCTCCGGCGGCTGACGGCCTTGACCCCGCCCGCTCAACGGTCTTTAGGCTGGGCATTCGCTCGGCGGAAGCCGAGCGAGGCCGCTCACTTCGTACCGGCCGGCGTCCCATTTTTCTCCGCGCGCGATCATGACGTTGAGGATCACAATCAGCTTGCGCATGCAGGCGGTGAGCGCAACCTTCGCCTCTTTGCCTTTGGCGATCAGGCGATCGTAGAAGGCCTTGAGTACCGGGTTGTGCCGTGTCGCGGCTCCCATGCACGCCATGTAAAAGAGATTGCGGACCTTGCGCCGCCCGCCCTGGATATGACGAACACCCCGACGCTTGCCGCTGTCGTCGTCGTAAGGCGCAGCACCCAGCAAGGCCGCGGCAACATTGTTGCTTATCTGGCCTAGCTCCGGCATCCCCCCGATCAGCCCGGCGGACGTGCCCTCGGCAAGACCCGGCACGCTCTCGATGATCTCGGCGAGTTCGGCAAAACGCGGCGTGGCCTTGATCAGGGCCGCGATCGCTGCTTCGAGCTTGGTAATTTCCAAGGAGATTTGCTTCAGCAGGCGACTCTGCATTTTCTGTACAACGTCAGGTGTGGAATGCTCCCCCCTGTTATGCAGGCTGGTCCGCACTTCAATCAGAGTTTGGCGCGCAGTCACCATCTGCGCCAGTTCCTCACGTGCTGCATCATAGGCTTGGCCTCTTGCCTCGATGAAAGTCTCGGCGAACCAGGCAATCATCTCCGCATCGATCGGATCGTTCTTGGCAAGTTGCCCGGCCGATCTTGCGAAGTTGCGCACCCGCTTCGGATCGACAATCAGGGTTCCGATATCGGCCTCGCGCAGCGCCTTGACCCACTCTCGCTCATAGCCGCCGGACGCTTCCATCGCTGCTTTAGTGATCTTGTACTTGCGAAGCCAACGGATCAGCATTCGCCGTCCCTCTGCCGTGCTCGCGAACGTCCGCCGTTGCGACAATGATCGAATACACACATCCACCTTGTCCTTGGCCACGTCGATACCGGCGACAACAAGATCGTTTTGTGCCATCATCCAATCCCTTCCTTGCTCGGTCCGGGCTCGAAGCCCATGCAACTGTTCGGGTTGAGGAAGACCACCGGATCTGTCCCTCGCTCCCCGACAGGCTCACGGCCTTTGAGCGCGACCGGGCTCAGATCCAGCAACGGGCGGTTTTGCGAGAACCGCCCGTTTGCACATTCTGGCAGATTTCCCAGACACAAGAGCGCG
>NZ_JADPKH010000086.1:0-97059 GCF_023073835.1 Bradyrhizobium sp. 153
GCTTGGCTGCTCGCCGCCCATCTAAGGCTCCTAATTCGCCGTCTAGCCAGAACCTTGATAGCGTCCACGCGCTTTTTGAGTCAGGCTCTCAGGATGAGGGATTACCGCCATCATTGTGACGCGGGACTCTCTCCACACGTCATTGCGAGGAGCATCAGCGACGAAGCAATCCAGAATCTTTCCGCGGAGGGATTCTGGATTGCTTCGCGGAGCCTGTCATCGGGCCGCGCTTTGCGCGGACCCGTTGGCTCGCAATGACGTGGAGAGAATTCGGCTCAGCCCCGCCGCTTCGCATTCGCGGCGATCGCCATCAGCGTGCGCTGGGCGATGGCGGCGGCGAGGGTGGATTGCTTGCGGGTGTCGAGCGCGGCGGTCGCGAGCTGCTCGATGATGGCGGCGAGCCGGGCCGGGCTGAAATTGCGCAGCGCCGCTTCGACCGCGGGCTTCCGCGAGAAGTGCAGCCGTGGAAAGCCGCCGTCGAGCACGGCTGAGGCCGGCGTCCCGTCGGCAATCGCGAGCGCCGATTTGTGCAGCCACGCGGCCTGGCGCTGCGCGGCGGAGATGATCACGCCGGGATAGGTGCCGGCGATCATGGCCTTGGCGAATTCGGCCTCGACAATGTCGGGCCGGCCGGCAAAGGCGCCATCGACGATGGGATCGAGCTTCAGCTCGGAGGCGTCGGCAACCACGGACATCACGTCATCCAGCGTGACCTCGCCCTTGCCATGGGCATAGAGCGTGAGCTTGCGCAGCTCGTTGCGCGAGGCCTGGCGGTCGCCGCCAAGGAACGACATCAGCGCCGCGCGGGCGTCCTGCGCGATGCGCAGATTGGCGATGCGGAGCTCCTCCTCCATCAGCTTGGCGAGGTCGCGCTCGGTGTCGGGATAGCAGCCGATCGCGACCGCCGTCTTGGCGCGCTCGCACGCCTTGCGCAGCGGCGATTCCGGGCGCAGCTCGCCGGCCTCGATCACGATGCGGCAATCCTTTACGTTCATCTCGGCCAGGGTGTCGATGCCGCTGGCAAAGCTGCGCGAGCCGGCGCGGACGCGGATGGCGCGGCGGCCGCCGAACAGCGGCACCGTCATGGCTTCGTCGACGAGGCGCGACGGCTCGGCGGAGAGCTCGTCGCCGTCGAGCTTGACCAGCGAGAACGGATCGTTGGGATCGTCGACGGCGGATGCGATCAGCGCATCGGCGCGCTCGCGCACGAGGCCCGCGTCGGGACCGTAGAGCAGGATGATCGGGCGGCCCGCATCCGGGCGGGCGAGGAAGGCATCGATCTCTTTTCCGCGCAGCGCGACCATGCCTAGATTGTCATTCCCGGGCGCGCATCGCGCAAAGCCGGAATCCAGAGGTTGGGAATTGAGATTCCGGGTTCACTTCGTGTGCCCCCGGAATGACGGAAATGAACTACGTGCCCGCGGTGAAGAACGAGGCGAGCCGAGTGTTGATGTTCTCCGCGATCTCGTTGGCGGCACGATCCTCGGCGTCGCGCACGGCGCGGTTGCGGGAGAAGCGCTGATAGGAGCCGGGCATGTCGTAGGACACGCGCGAGAAGGTGGTCCCGGTCATCACCGACTTGCCGGTCGCGACGTCGATCAGATTGTATTGCGCATCGATGCCGTAATTTTCGCTGGTCGGCAGTCCCGTCGCGGCGCTCACGATCAGGGACGAGCGGGTGGTGGTGAAGCGGATCTCCAGGCGGTGGGTCGGCGGCATTCCCGTCGCCGTGCCGTAGAGCTTGAAGGCCAGGGCATTGCGGACCTCGACGCCAACGCGCGCCTCGCGGGAGGCGTTCGCTTTGGCGATCGGCGGCAGCTCGACCCCCATCAGCTTCTCGCGCAGGCCAGGGGTACCGTCGTTGCGCTCGGCATACATCGGCTGGAAGCAGCCGGCCGTCAGCGCCGCCAGGGCGGCGACCGCCAGCAAGCGGGCTGCGATGCGGATCCTAGCCGACAACATTCACGATCCTCTTGGGGACGATGATCACCTTGCGGACGGGCTTGCCGTCCAGGGCCAGCTTTACCGCATCGAGGGCCAAAACGGCAGCCTCGATTTCCGGATTCTGGGCCAGTGTTGCAACTGTGACCTCACCCCGCTTCTTGCCGTTGACCTGGACCACCAGGGTCACGCTGTCTTCAACCAGCAAATCGCGTTCGATTTGGGGCCAATTGGCCTCCGAAACCAGCGCGCTCTGGCCCAAAGCCTGCCAGCACTCCTCGGCCAGATGCGGCATCATCGGGGAGAACAGCTGGACCAGGATCTGGCTGGCCTCCCGGATTGCCCAGGCCAGGTCCGCGGCGGGCTGGCCGGGGCGCTGGAGCACCTCGGATAGGGCATTGGCGAATTCGCGGATATGGGCGAGGCAGACGTTGAAGTGCAGTCGCTCGATGCCGGTCGTGACCTTGTCCAGGGCGCCATGGGCGGCCTTGCGCAAGGCGGTGGCATCTGCCCCGAACGAAGCCGGCCGGGCCGCCGGCGCGTCGTTGCCGAGTTCCTTCGCATCGTTCACCAGCCGCCACAGCCGCTGCACGAAGCGCGATGCGCCCTGGACGCGCTCGTCGCTCCAGATCACGTCGCGATCGGGCGGGGAGTCTGACAGCATGAACCAGCGGGCGACGTCGGCGCCGTAGGTCTCGATGATGTCGTCGGGATCGACAGTGTTCTTCTTCGACTTCGACATCTTCTCGATCGGACCGATCTGGATGTCTTCGCCGGTCGCGAGCAGCGTGGCGCGGCGACCATTGCCGCCGACCTCGACCTTGACCTCGGCCGGCTGCACATAGGAGCCGTCGGCCTTTTGGTAGGTCTCGTGCACCACCATGCCCTGTGTGAACATCCCGGCAAACGGCTCGTCGAGCGCGATGTGCCCAGTCGCCTTCATCGCGCGGGTGAAGAAGCGGCTGTAGAGCAGGTGCAGGATCGCGTGCTCGACGCCGCCGATATACTGATCGACCGGCAGCATCCGGTTGGCGACCGCAGGCGTCGTCGGCGCGTTCTCGTTCCAGGGATCGGTGAAGCGCGCAAAGTACCAGGACGAATCCACGAAAGTGTCCATGGTGTCGGTCTCACGCTGCGCCTTAGCCCCGCATTTCGGGCAGGTGACGTGTTTCCAGGTCGGATGATGATCGAGCGCGTTGCCCGGTCGGTCGAAGGTCGCATCATCCGGCAGCTTCACCGGCAAATCCGCATCCGGCACCGGCACCACATCGCATTTCGGACAGTGGATGACGGGAATCGGGCAGCCCCAGTAGCGCTGGCGCGAAATGCCCCAGTCGCGCAGGCGGAAATTGACCTGCCGCTCGCCGACCGGCGCGTTGCCGCGCAGCTCGCCTTCCAGCC
This sequence comes from Bradyrhizobium sp. 153, assembly GCF_023073835.1. Lineage (NCBI taxonomy): Bacteria > Pseudomonadati > Pseudomonadota > Alphaproteobacteria > Hyphomicrobiales > Nitrobacteraceae > Bradyrhizobium > Bradyrhizobium sp. 153. Next base: position 3,343 of record NZ_JADPKH010000086.1, read on the forward strand.
GCTTCGCCACCTCTTCCTTGGCCTGATCGATCGTCATGCCGTCGAGGAAGCGGGAATTGATCATGCGGCCGTCACCGTCATAGGCGGTATCGGTGATGACGAACGATTTCGGATCCTGCCCCTCGGGGCACACCACCGGCGTGTTGCCGAGATTGTACTTGTTGACGAAGTCGAGGTCGCGCTGGTCGTGCGCGGGGCAGCCGAAGATCGCGCCGGTGCCGTATTCCATCAACACGAAGTTGGCGACATAGACCGGCAGCTTCCAGGAGGGATCGAACGGGTGCACTGCGCGGATGCCGGTGTCGAAGCCCTGCTTCTCCGCGGTGTCGATGACCTCCTGCGCGGTGCCGATCTTCTTGATCTCGGTGATGAACTCCGCAAGCGCAGGGTTCTTCGCGGCGGCCGCCTGCGCCAGCGGATGATCCGCCGAGATCGCCATGAACTTCGCGCCGAACAGCGTGTCCGGGCGCGTCGTGAAAATCTTCAGCTCGTTTTCGCCGGCCGTCGTCGCCGCATCCAGCGCAAAGCGGATCAACAGGCCTTCCGAGCGGCCGATCCAGTTGCGCTGCATTAGCCGCACCTTGTCGGGCCAGCGGTGGAGCCCGTCCAGCGCCGACAGCAGCTCCTGCGAGTACTTCGTGATCTTGAAGACCCACTGGTTCATCTCGCGCTGCTCGACGACGGCGCCGGAGCGCCAGCCACGGCCATCGATTACCTGCTCGTTCGCGAGCACGGTCATGTCGACGGGGTCCCAGTTCACCTTGCGCTTCTCGCGCTCGGCGAGCCCTTCGCGGAGGAAGTCGAGAAACATCTTCTGCTGGTGCTTGTAGTAGGAAGGATCGCAGGTCGCGATCTCTCTGGACCAGTCCAGCGACAGCCCGATCGAGCGGAGCTGCTTCTTCATCGCGGCGATGTTGTCGTAGGTCCAGGCCTTGGGCGCGACCTTGCGCTCGATCGCGGCGTTCTCGGCCGGCAGGCCGAAGGCGTCCCAGCCCATCGGGTGCAGCACATTGAACCCCTTGGCGCGCATGAACCGGGCCAGGACGTCACCGAGCGTATAGTTGCGGACATGACCGATATGGATGCGCCCGGAGGGGTAGGGGAACATCTCGAGGACGTAATATTTCGGCCGCGGATCGTCGTTTCGGGAGACGAAGATCGCCTGTTCGTCCCAGAGGCGTTGCCAGCGCGGTTCGGCGTCGCGGGCATTGTAGCGTTCGGAGGTCATGGAATCGTTGGGTTTTCGTGGGTTCGGCCGGCTAAAGACGGCGGACTAGGCCATAAAAGCCTGTAAGGGGTCAATGGGTTGCCGAACGCCGATAGATTTCACGTTTTCCGCTTCAAACCTCCGGTTCGCTACCGAGGTAGGTCCAGTTTGAGGTGCAATTAACGAGCTGAGCGCCAGTCTCGAGCGCGGCAACCGCGCGCTCTATCTTGCAAGAGCAGCGGCCGCAATCGCGCCGTTACGGAGAGCGAGTTCGATCGGGAGCGGATGGCCGGCTAGCCTGCCATCGCGATCTCGGTCGCGCCGGTCTCGATCGCCTGCACGCCGTGCTCGACGACGTTGTTGCGGCCGCGGTGTTTTGCGGCGTAGAGCGCGGCGTCGGCGGCTTCGATGAGGTCACCGGGGCGCAGTGTCTCGTTTGGCTTCGTCGCTGCAACGCCGATCGAGACGGTGACGATCATATGCGCGGAGGTGATATGCGGCAGGCAGAGTTTCAACACGGCCGCGCGGACGAGTTCGCCGATTTCGACGGCGCGGGCGACGTCGGTGTTCGGCAGCAGCAGACAGAATTCCTCGCCGCCATAGCGCGCCGCGAAACCCATCGTGTCGGCGGCAATGCCGGACAGCGATTCGCCGAGCCGGGTCAGGCAGGAATCGCCTTCGAGATGGCCATAAGTGTCGTTGAAGAGCTTGAAGTGGTCGACGTCGATCATCAGAAGCGCGAGGTCGCTGCCATATTGCTGGGCGCGCATCCATTCGAAATCGAGCCGGCTCTGGAAGCCGCGACGGTTTGCGAGACCGGACAGCATGTCGATCGATGCCATCACCGTCAGGCGGTCGTTGCTCGCGATCAGCTCGCGCTCGCGCTGACTCAATTGCGCGGCCATCGCATTGAACGCGCGCGCCAGCGGCACGAACTCGGCGGGCAGGCGAGTACGCGCCGCCCGCGCCGACAGATCGCCTTCGCCGAGACGCTTGGCCATGTCGGCCAGCATCTCGATCGGCTTGATCACCAGTTTCTCGGCGGCGATCAGCGCGCCGAGCAGGACGAACACGACGACGAAGGCGAGCTGAAGATAGGCGGTGCGGATGTCGCGGCTCACCGCCGCGGACACCTTGTCCTCGTCGATGCTTGCGATCAGGCGGGCATTGGTGCCGGCGATGCGGATGTAGCTGACCGCGCGGCGGGAGCCGTCGGCAGCTAGAAAGGACAGCGCGCCTTCATCCTGGTCGGACCGCAGCGCCCTGTCGGCGATCGCCGACATCAGCGGCATGTTGTCGAGGGGACGGCCGACCGCGCTGTGCTGGTCGGCGGGCGCGGCCAGTACGGTGCCGGCGCTGTCGACGAGAACCGCCGTGATGCCGGCGCGTCCGCCGAGATTGCTCATAACCTTCGACATCCAGTCGAGGTTGACGGTGGCGAGCACGACGGCATCCGGAACGCCGCTGAAGGCGGACACCGGATAAACCGCCATGACGGTCGGCGTCGGCGCGGGCCGCGACAGGATGAAGTCGCTCAGCACGAAACGGCCGGTTTCCTGTGCCTGCAGGAAGTAGGGCCGGTCACTGAGATCGAGGCCGACATACATGTTGTTGGTGGCGCACTGGATGCGGCCGTCCTGGCCCGCGATTAGAAGCGTGCGGATCCAGGGCAGGCTCGACGGCAGGCTCGCACGCAGCACGTCGCAGCTCTTGCTGATCCCGCCGGCGGACGCCCGAATGAAGGCCTCCGATTTCAGGATGGTCTCGACCGACGAGATCACCTCGCGCTGCGCATCGGCGCTGTGCCTTGCGACGGTGGTGAATTCGGCGGCGGCCTGCGCGATCTGCCGCGCGCGCGTGTCTTCGAGCGAACGGATGCGCTCGAGCATCAAGGGGGCCACCAGAATCACCGCGAGCAACGCGAGCCGCGCCCGGATTCCGAGAACCTGCTTGAGTTTGGCTCGTTTGCGGTTGAGACTGACGCTTGCCATCTTCGCTACCCACCCCACGGGCAAGGTAAAGCGAAGGGTTCAAAAACTCTTTCTTGAACTCGGTAAAATTGGACTTACCTGCGGTTACGACCACAACCGATCGACGTCATGACAGAAGCCAACGCCGCGCCGGCAACCGGCCATTCACCAAACGGGCTCGCCGCAGTCGAGGCCGAAATTGCACGTGCCTGCAAGGATGCGCAGCGCGATCGCGCCTCCGTGACGCTGATCGCGGTGTCCAAGACTTTCGCCGCGGATACGATTACCCCGGTGATCGACGCCGGACAGCGCGTATTCGGCGAAAATCGGGTCCAGGAGGCCAAAGGCAAGTGGCCCGCGTTAATGTCTGTCTACTCGGACATCGCGCTGCATCTGATCGGGCCGCTGCAATCCAACAAGGCGAAGGAGGCGGTCGCGCTGTTCGATGCCATCCATTCGGTCGACCGTCCGAGCATTTGCCAAGCGTTAGCCAAGGAAATCGAATCCCAGAACAAGCACCCGCAGCTGTTCGTCCAGATCAACACCGGCGAGGAGCCGCAGAAGGCCGGCGTCGCGCCCGGCGAGGCCGATGCCTTCCTCGCGAGCTGCCGCGACACCTATGGGCTGACGATTTCCGGCCTGATGTGCATCCCGCCGATCGACGAACCGCCGGCGGCGCACTTTGCTCTCACCGCCAAGATCGCGGCGCGCAATGGCCTGAAGAACCTGTCGATGGGCATGAGCGCGGATTTTGTGACCGCGATCATGCTCGGCGCCACCCATGTCCGCGTGGGAAGCGCGATCTTCGGGCATCGGTGAGAGCCGTAGGCGAAGGGCCGTGGGGCAACGGTCTTGATTTCGTCATTGCGAGCGAAGCGAAGCAATCCAGAGTCTTTCCACGTATGCATTTCGGGATTGCTTCACTTCCCCCGCAATGACGGCGGAAGGGGCCGCACCTACGCAAACCCCACCGACACCTTGCCCAGCACGCCGAAATCCACCGCAAAATGATCGCCGGCCTGGATCGGCAGCGGCGGATGGCCCATGCCCGGGGTCACCACCTCCGCTGCCCGATCTGATCCCTGTCGAGCATGCGTCCTCACCCGATGATGATTTTCGTTCTTGGTCCCAATCGTCGCAGCAATTGCAGCATCGCAGATCTCGTCATGGCGACGCAGCCTGCGGTCGGGCCGAAATTGTCGCGGGCGAGGTGCAAGAACACCGCGCTGCCGCGGCCGGCGATGCGCGGCCTCGTGTTGTGGTCGATCTCGATGATGAAATCATAGAGATGGTCGCTCCGCTTGAGCCGGTCACCGCCCTGCCCTTCGCCGAGCCGGATACCTTGGTTGTAATGACGGTCTTTGGGGTCCTCGCACCAGGCGTCCTCGCCGGTGATGATCCGGGCCGGCAAGAATGTCTGCGGACGGCTGTGCCGATCGCCCCGCCACCACAACCGCCTGGGGCGGAAGCTGCCTTTCGGGGTGCCGCCGTCGCCCTCGCGCTTGTTGGCGAGGATGCCGCCGCGTCCCAGCGCCACCGGTATCGTCAGTGCTCCGGCCGTCAGCCAGCCCCGGCGGGGATTGCCGGCGGCACGCCTAACGCGGATCGCGGACAGCGGCCCGGCACTTCGGTTCATGGTGTAACTAGCTGACGCAGCTTTGTTTTTCATGTGAACGTGCGATGTCGAATTCATTACAGGACATTCATCAAAACGCCCTGCTATTCTGGGTTAGAGTGGTTCTGGCTTGTGAATCGGTAACAGCCCACTACTTCAACACGAACAACAATAACAACGGCGACCCCTAACTTTCCCTCGCGGCTGGGTGCGGCATGGATGCGCGCCGAGCCGGATCCAAAAGGATGACCCCCTATGGCCAATGCCCGCAAGATCCTGATCGTGGATGACGATACCGATCTGCGCGATACGTTGGTGGAGCAATTATCGCTGCACGAAGAATTCGAAGCATCCGCCGTCGATACCGGCGCCAAGGGCGCAAGCGCCGCAAAGGCCAATGCTCCCGATCTCGTTCTGATGGATGTCGGCCTGCCCGACACCGATGGTCGCGAGGTGGTTCGCTCGTTACGCAAGGGCGGCTTCAAGGCCCCGATCATCATGCTGACCGGCCACGACACCGATTCCGACACCATTTTGGGGCTGGAGTCCGGCGCCAACGATTATGTGGCAAAGCCCTTCCGCTTCGCCGTGCTGCTCGCCCGCATCCGCGCCCAGCTTCGCCAGCACGAGGCCAGCGAGGACGCGGTGTTCTCGGTCGGCCCCTACTCTTTCCGCCCCGGCTCGAAGATGCTGACGGCAGCGAACGCGCGCAAGGTCCGCCTCACCGAAAAGGAGACCGCCATCCTCCGCTTCCTCTACCGGGCCGGCCAGATGCCGGTGTCGCGCGAGACGCTGCTCCAGGAGGTCTGGGGTTATAATTCCGGCGTCACCACCCACACGCTGGAAACCCACATCTACCGCCTTCGCCAGAAGATCGAGAAGGACGCCGCCAACCCGGAAATCCTGGTCACGGAAGCCGGTGGCTACAAGCTGGTGCCGTGATACGCTTCAGGGGCCTGCGAATCGTTAGATCGCCTGCCCTTGAGCCTCGGACCTGAATGTCAATCGACGACGATGTAGCGCTTCTCGAGCGTGTCCCGACACTGCGCCTGTTGGGAGACGCCTCGTTGCGCATGCTGGCGATCGGCTCCGAGCAGCGCAACTTCGTCCGCGGCGACGTCCTGTTCAATCTCGGCGACGATGCCGACGCCGGCTTCGTGGTCCAGCGCGGCGCCTTCCGGGTCGATGACGGCGCCGGTGCCGAAATGATCGCCGGTCCCGGCGCCCTGATCGGCGAGCTCGCGCTGGTCGTGCCGATGAAGCGGCCGTCGACCGCGGTCGCGCTGGAGCACGCCTCCGTCATCCGCATCGCGCGCAGCCTGTTCCAGCGCGTGCTCGAAAGCGACCCCGCCGCCGCGGTTCGCCTGCGCGACGAATTCGCAGTCCGCTCCAGCCAGATCGCCAGCGATATTTTGATGGCCGGTGCGAAGCTGACGTCGTGAGTGATCCTCATGGTGAGGAGGCGCGTCAGCGCCGTCTCGAACCATGAAGGCCCGGACATCGCCCGCAGCCCATCCTTCGAGACGCGCGCACGCGCGCTCCTCAGAATGAGGGCGTCAGGCGTGATGGACGGTGCTAAACCTCGAGCGTCACCGTCACCGGGACATGGTCCGACGGCCGCTCCCAGCTCCGCGCATCGCGAAGGATCTTGAAATCCTGAACGGCATCCTTCAGCGCGCGCGAGACCCAGATGTGGTCGAGCCGGCGGCCGCGATCGCCGACGGTCCAGTCGGGGGAGCGATAGCTCCACCACGTATAGACCTTCTCCGACATCGGGATGCGCTCGCGCGCGACATCGATCCATTCGCCGGCAGCCAGCGCCGCCTTCAGCTTCTCGGTTTCGATCGGGGTGTGCGAAACCACCTTCAGAAGCTGCTTGTGCGACCAGACGTCGTTCTCGTGCGGGGCGACGTTGAGGTCGCCGACGAGGATGTGGCGGTCCTGCCCTCGCGGATGCAGCGGCTCGCAGGCTCTCATCTCGTCGAGGAAGCGCAGCTTGTGGTCGAACTTCTCGTTCAGCGCGGGATCGGGAATGTCGCCGCCGGCGGGCACGTAGAAATTATGCACGATCAGCGGCTTTGCGATGTTGGCCGTGCCGCCGAACGACACCGAGATGTGGCGGGAATCCAGCTTGTCGCAGAAGGTTCGGATGTCCTTCGACTCGAACGGAATCTTCGAGACGATGGCGACGCCGTGATAGCCCTTCTGCCCGTTCAGCGCGACGTGCTCATAGCCGAGCCGCTTGAAACGCTTGAGCGGAAAGGCGTCGTCGATGCATTTGGTCTCCTGCAGGCACAGCACGTCCGGCCGCGCGCTCTTGAGGAATTTCGCGACCAGATCGATGCGTAGCCGCACCGAATTGATGTTCCAGGTTGTCAGGGAAAAACGCATGGGACGTGCGTCTTAGCAAGCTCTCGCAGGATGGGCAAAGGCGCAGCGCGACGTGCCCACGTCTTTTCCAGCTTGGAAATGCGAGGTCTCGCAGCACGGGCACAGCAATTTGTCCGGTGCAGCTCGAAGAGCGAAGCGTGCCCACCATGCCTGCCGCGAGGAAAGAGATGGTGGGCACGGCGCAAGGGCACCTTCGCTCACCCTACGGCGATAGAACGTTCAACCTGGCGATGGGCCGTAATTGGTGAAATCGATCTTGAACATGTTGGGATCGAGCTTCTTGCTCGAATCCAGATTGTAGACCGCGATCGTGGTGTCGTAGCCCTGCGGATCGGTGACGGTCCACTGCTTCAACTGACCGTCCTTGGCGCCAAACATCAAGAGGAGACGGCTGGTGCCGACCAGCGCCTGCTTCTCCTCGATGGTAACGCTAATGAAGACGTCGTCAGCCGATACGTTGACGACGTTGGTGTCTCTCATCAGGTCGATGCGATCGGACAGCAGGAAACGCAGCGGCGTCTGCGACAGCGGATACACGTCCTGGGTTGCGAGCTTGCGATCACGCACCACCAGCGACGATCCGTCGGCGACGATGTCGATCGGGCTCGGCGCATCATATTCGAAGCGGACCTTGCCCGGCTTCTGGATGTAGAAATCGCCCTGCGTCTTGCTGCCGTCGGGGCCGACCTGAACGAAATTCCCGACCAGCGTCTGAAGCGAGGACAGATAGGCGCTGACCTTGGCGGCCTGTGCCTTCTGGTTGGCGTCGAAGGTCTGGAAGATGCTGCTCGGCACGTTGCGGCGCGGATCCGGGATGACCGGATTCGGTGGCGTCTGCGTCGCACCGGTGATAGCTGGCCCGCCCGCGGCGCCGCCGTCACGTCCCTTCGGCGCGGGCTTGGGCACAGGCACAGTCTGCGCCAGCGACGCTGCGGTCACCATCGCGGCGGTCACCAGAAGCACGCCGGCCACCCGCGCGCTACGCGCAGCGATGGTGGCAGCGAATCGAATGTCCGTATGTCTGATCAACGCGTCGTCCTAACGTGGCTGGGCGCCTTCTTAGCGTGATTTCGGCCAAAAGCAGATATCGATTCTGCGTGAAATGATGTCTCGAGGTCCCTTGCCTCACATATGGCTGTCTTCTTCCTCGACCAGAATCTCACGCTTGCCGGCATGGTTGGCGGGCCCGACGATGCCTTCCAGTTCCATGCGCTCCATCAGCGATGCAGCGCGGTTATAGCCGATTTGCAGGCGGCGCTGGATGTAGCTGGTCGAGGCCTTGCGGTCACGTTTGACGATGGCAACGGCCTGCGCAAATAAATCGCCGCCGCCGTCGGCACCCATGCCCGTGGCGTCGAACACCGCGCCATCCTCGTCCTCGGTGGGCTCTTCGGCCGTGACCGCTTCGAGATATTCGGGCTGGCCCTGCGTCTTGAGGTGACGCACCACCTTCTCGACCTCCTCGTCGGAGGCAAAAGGTCCGTGCACGCGGCTGATGCGGCCGCCGCCGGCCATGTAGAGCATGTCGCCCTGGCCGAGCAGCTGCTCGGCGCCCATCTCGCCGAGAATGGTGCGGCTGTCGATCTTGGACGTCACCTGGAAAGCGATGCGGGTCGGGAAGTTCGCCTTGATGGTGCCGGTGATGACGTCGACCGACGGACGCTGCGTGGCGAGGATCACGTGCAAGCCGGCGGCGCGCGCCATCTGCGCCAGACGCTGCACCGCGCCTTCGATGTCCTTGCCGGCGACCATCATCAGGTCGGCCATTTCGTCGACGATGATGACGATGTAGGGCAGCGGGTCGAGCGAGAGCTTCTCTTCCTCGTAGATCGCCTTGCCGGTCTCCTTGTCGAAGCCGGTATGCACCGTGCGCGTCGGCTCCTCGCCCTTGGCCTTCAATTCGAGCAGGCGCGTGTTGTAGCCATCGATGTTGCGCACACCGAGCTTGGCCATGTTCTTGTAGCGCTCTTCCATCTCGCGCACGGCCCATTTCAGCGCAACCACCGCCTTCTTCGGATCGGTCACAACCGGCGTGAGCAGATGGGGGATGCCGTCATAGACGGAGAGTTCGAGCATCTTCGGATCGACCATGATCAGCCGGCACTGGTCGGGGCGCAGCCTATAGACCAGGCTGAGGATCATGGTGTTGATGGCGACCGATTTGCCGGAGCCGGTGGTACCGGCGATCAGCATGTGCGGCGTGCGCGCTAGGTCGATGATGACGGGATCGCCGCCGATGGTCTTGCCGAGGCAGAGCGGCAGCTTTGCAACCGTGTCGGTCGCCTCTTTCGCCACCAGCAGTTCGCGCAGATAGACCTTTTCCCGGTGCGCGTTCGGCAGCTCGATGCCGATCGCGTTACGGCCGGGCACGACCGCGACGCGGGCGGATAGCGCGCTCATCGAGCGCGCGATGTCGTCGGCAAGCCCGATCACGCGCGACGACTTGATGCCGGGCGCCGGCTCCAGCTCGTACAGCGTGACGACGGGACCCGGATTGGCCTTCACGATCTCGCCGCGCACGCCGAAATCCTGGAGCACACCTTCGAGGGAGCGGGAATTGGTTTCAAGCTCGGCCTTGCTGAGCGGCTGGCGGTCGCCGGCCTTTGGCGCGGCGAGCATGGAGACGGACGGAAGATCGAACTTGTCGGAGGATTTCTTGGCAGGAGTTTTCGGAGCAGCCTTCTTGCGCGGGGCGCGCGCGGCGGGCTCCTCCTCTTCCTCCTCGTCTTCCTCTTCTTCGTACTCGTCCGCGTGGTCCTCGTCTTCGGACTGCGGTGTGATCGAGGGCGCGCCGCGGCCGCCGCCGAGATTGGGCTCCTGACGACTGAACGCAACGGGCTTGGTCTTCGGCCCGCTCGAGACCAGCGAGCGGTAAGCGGCGCCGAGCAGCCAGATCAGTCGCGCCTTGGTGCTCATCAAGGCGTGGAACAGCCAGCCCAGCGACACCGAGCCGCGATCGCTCTCCTCGTCTGCGTCGAGCGGTTTGTCGTCGTTTTCGATATCCGCGAACTCGTCGTCATGCTCGCGCGCGCCGAGACCACAGGCGATCAGGAAGGTCGCCGTCATCGCGGCGAACAGGATCGTGCCGAGCAAGATGCGGTAGATCGTGCCGGCCGGCCCAAAGATCACTGCGGGTGCGCGCACCAGGGCATCGCCGACCACGCCGCCAAGGCCGGTCGGCAGCGGCCAGGCGCCGCCATGCGGCCAGCAGCTGACGAAGCCCGCCGCGATCACCGTGCAGAGAATCCAGGAGCCGAGCCGCAGCGCTTCGCGGTCGAATGGCCGATGCGTCATCATGCGCCAGCCCCAGACCGCGACGGTCAGGACCAGCATGATCGCGCCGAGCCCGAGGATCTGCATTGCAAGATCGGCGCCGATCGCGCCGGCATAGCCGAGGATGTTGCGGATCGGCCGTGAGGTGGCGTGGCTGAGGCTGGGATCCTGCACCGACCAGGTCATCAGCGCCGCCGACGCGCCGCCGGACAGCGCGACCAGGCCGAGGCCGGTGAGCTCGCGCAGGCGCCGCGCCAACCCCTCGCGGATCGAGGGCGGCAGATGGCCGACCAGTGGAATGACACGTTCGATTGCCGACATGCTCATGGGCCCCGCCTAACCCAGAGTCTCGACCAGGCGGTGCAGCGCCTGCGCCGTGGTCTCGCCATCCTGCACCAGCGCGAGGCGAATGTAGCCTGCGCCGGGATTGAAGCCGTCGGGCTGGAGCCGCGCCAGATAGCTGCCGGGCACCACGCGCACGCCTGCTTCCTTGAAGAGTCTCAGCGTCACGGACACGTCGTCGCCGATCGCGGACGTGTCGAGCCAGACGCAGAAGCCGGCATCGGGCCGGCGGTAGCCGTAACGATTGCCGATGATCTGGTCGGCGAGATCGAACTTGATCCGGTAGAGCCTGCGGTTCTCCTCGACATGCGTTTCGTCGCCGTAAGCAACGGTCGCGACATGCTGGAGCGGCACCGGCACTTGCGGCGCCGCGATGTTGCGCAGCTCCAGGAACATGCCGATGAACTTCTTGTCACCGGCGGCAAAACCGACGCGCAGGCCCGGAAGGTTGGAGCGCTTCGAGAGCGACTGGAACGCGACCACGCGGGTGAAATCGGGGCCGGCGCATTCGAGCGCGCTGCCCGGTGCCTCGCGGGTGTAGATTTCCGAATAGCACTCGTCGCTGAGAATCACGAAGCCGTGGCGATCGGCGAGTTGCTTCAACCGCTTGAAATAATCGGGTGTGGCGACCGAGCCCTGCGGGTTGGCGGGCGAGGCGAGATAGAACGCCACCGTTCGCGCCAGCGTCGCCTCATCGATGGCATCGAGATCGGGCAGGAAGCCGTTGTCGACGGTGGTCGGCAGATAGACCGGCTCGCAAGCTGCTGCGAGGGCGCCGGCGCCATAGACCGGATAGAACGGGTTCGGCATCAGGACGGCGGGCTTGCCCGGGCGCGGGCCGACATAGCGCGCGGCTGCGATCGCGGCGAGGAACAGCCCCTCGCGGCTGCCGTTGAGGACGAGAATCTCGCTCTCGGGGTCGAGCGCCCGGGGCAGGTTGAAACGCGACGACAGCCAGGCGCCGGCGGCTTTGCGGAACGGGTCGGTACCCTTGTTCATGGGGTACCGCCCGAAATCGGCGATGTGCTTGGCCAGCACCGGGCCGACGAAATCAGGCACCGGATGCTGGGGTTCCCCGACCGCAAGCGTGATCAAGGGCTTACCCGGCTGATGCGGGGCCAAGAGCTCGTTCAGCCGGACGAAGGGCGAGCGTTCGGTCTCGGAGCTTCCACCGGTCTGCGGCGCACGGGATGAAGCGGTCATAGCCATTCTGGGCGCCAGCACTCTTGGAACAGCCGGTCGCGCGAAGGCACCGGCGGGAAGCGGTTCAGTTCACCATAGATAGGGCGAGGTTAAGACGCGATTAACCATCGACCGCCGCCTCCGTCCAGAGCGGGAATATTGAGGCGGGATGACGGCGGGATCCATGGCGCTTTTGTCGAGGTCCTCGCTTCTCGTCGCTGGCGGCGCTTGATCGTGCTCTTCCCGGGACGTGGATGTTTCGGCGACGTCTTGGCCGGGACGAGCCCGGCCAAGACGAGCTTCGCGACAGTCGCGCAACGGCAATCCTTTCTTCGGCACCCCGATCGAAAGAAAGGGGCTCCAGCTTGCGCTGGAGCCCCTCAACGGTCAGGGCATTGCCGGGTATGTGCCCGAACCGTAGGTCTGGTCGCGGTCCCCAAGGAGATCGCGACCGGGAGGAGAGTTACATGTTGTAGGCGCGCTCGGTGTGCTCGGTGATGTCGAGGCCTTCACGTTCGCTCTCGACATTGGTGCGGAGACCAACGATCACATCGACGACCTTATAGAGGATCGCCGAACCGATGCCCGACCACACCAGCGTCGTGCCGACACCCCAGAGCTGGGCGATCATCTGCGTTGCGAAGTCATAATCGGCAGCCTTCGGCGGGATCGCGGTATAGTCCATGATGCCGGCACCACCCAACGCGGGGTTGACGAGGATGCCGGTGCCGATCGCGCCGACGATGCCGCCGACGCAGTGCACGCCGAACACGTCGAGCGAGTCGTCATAGCCCAGCGCGTTCTTCACGGCGGTGCAGAAGAACAGGCAGACCACGCCGACCACGAGGCCGAGAACGATCGCACCCATCACGCCGGAGTAACCGGCCGCAGGCGTGACCGCCACGAGGCCCGCGACAGCGCCGGAGATGACGCCGAGCACCGAGGGATGACCCTTGATGATCCACTCCGCGAACATCCACGACAGCGCGGCGGCTGCGGTGGCGACGAAGGAGTTGGTCATGGCGAGCGCGGCGCCGCCGTTGGCTTCGAGATTGGACCCGGCGTTGAAGCCGAACCAGCCGACCCAGAGCAGCGAGGCACCGATCATCGACATGGTCAGCGAGTGCGGAGCCATCAGCTCCTTGCCGTAGCCGACGCGCTTGCCGATCAGCAGAGCGCCGACGAGACCTGCGATGCCGGCGTTGATGTGCACCACGGTGCCGCCCGCGAAGTCGATCGCGCCCTTCTTGAAGATCCAGCCGGCGTCGGCATTGATCTCGTCGAGCTTGGCCTGCGCCGCGGTCTTGGCTGCCGCGTCACCCGCCGCTGCGAGGGCCTTGGCCGCATCCTGAATCATGTCCGGGCCGGGCCAGTACCAGACCATGTGCGCGATCGGGAAGTAGATCAGCGTGACCCAAAGCGGGATGAAGAGCGCGATCGCCGCGAACTTCATGCGCTCGGCGAAGGCGCCGACGATGAGGGCGGGCGTGATCGCCGCGAAGGTCATCTGGAAGCAGACATAGATGAGCTCCGAGATGTTGGCGTCGACCGAGAAGGTTGCGGCCTTGGTATCGGTGGTCACGCCCATCATGAAGGCCTTGGAGAAGCCGCCGATGAAGTCGGAGCCGCCGGTGAAGGTGAGGCTGTAGCCGTAGACGGCCCAGATCACGGTGACGACGCAGACGGTGTAGAACACCTGCATCAGAACCGAGAGCATGTTCTTGGAACGGACGAGGCCGCCGTAGAACAGCGCGAGGCCGGGGATCGTCATCAACAGCACAAGCACTGTCGATGTCAGCATCCAGGCGTTGTCTCCCTTGTTGACCGTTGGCTCGGCATAGGCTGCGGTCGCAGCGAACAGGCCGACTGCGAGAGCCGCCAGTCCCGCGCCATAGGGACGCTTAAACGTCATTTTATTCACTCCTGATTGGATAAAGGTTGAGCGCGAAATCAAAGGGCCGCGGCGTCGGCCTCGCCGGTGCGGATGCGCACCGCATGGTCGAGGTTGATGACGAAGATCTTGCCGTCGCCGATCTGGCCGGTTTTCGCGGCAGACGTGATGGCGTCGACGGTTTTGTCGACCTGGTCGGAGGCGATAGCGACCTCGATCTTGATCTTGGGCAGGAAGCTCACGGCATATTCGGCGCCGCGGTAGATTTCCGTATGGCCCTTCTGGCGGCCATATCCCTTGACTTCCGTCACCGTGAGACCGTGAACGCCGATGGCGGTCAGGGCGTCACGGACTTCTTCCAGCTTGAATGGCTTGATAATCGCCATAACAATTTTCATGGGTCCTATCCCCGCTTTGGCCCGGTCCGGACATGGCCGGGCGTTCTCGACTGGTTCGCCACGAGGGAGAAGTTCACTACGCGGGCACAGCCGGGACCCTAGAATCAAATGCCGTGCCAGATCAGGCGCGTTGCCTAATAGATTATGAAAACGGGTGTTTTCGCGCTTGGCGCGTGCTGCTGCGCAGTGCGCTATTACGTCGCGCTCAAAACGTGGTCACGACTGCCCAAAAGGCGGGCAGGACAGGCTGTCGACACAATGTTGCTCATGCCTCGGGCAACGGGAAGGTAATTTCGTAGCGTAAGGCTTATTGCAGGGCCTCGCCGTGCTGCGAAATGTCCAGGCCTTCGAGTTCGTGCTCATGGGATACGCGCAACGGCACGAACAGGCCGACCAGCTTGAGCAGGATGAAGCTCACGCCTGCCGACCAGACGAAGGTGACGGCGACGCCATAGAACTGGATCAACAATTGCTGGGGGTGGCCCTCGATCAGGCCGGCGGCGCCGCCAATGGCGCTGGTTGCGAACACGCCGCCAAGCAGGGTGCCGGTCAGGCCGCCGATGCCATGGACGCCGAACACGTCGAGCGAATCGTCATAGTTGAAGCGGTGCTTCAGCCAGGTGCAGGCCCAATAGCAAACCGCACCGGCGATGATGCCGATGACAATGCCGTGCCAGGGCGCCACGAATCCGGAGGCCGGCGTGATGGTGCCGAGCCCCGCGACCGCGCCGGAGATCATGCCGAGCACCGAAGGCTTGCGCCGCGTCGACCATTCGATCGCGCCCCAGGTCAGGGCGCCGGCGCAGGCGGCGAGATGCGTTGCGATGATCGCCATCACCGCGCGCGAATTGGCCGCGCCCGCCGAGCCGCCGTTGAAGCCGAACCAGCCGACCCACAACAGGCCGGTGCCCATCACCGCGAGCGAGAGATCGAATGGCGAAAGATTCTCGGTGCCATAGCCGTGACGGCGCCCCATTACCATCGCGGCGACGAGGCCGCCGGTGCCGGCCGACAGATGCACCACGAGGCCGCCGGCGAAATCCAACACGCCCATACTGGCGAGGAAGCCGCCGCCCCACACCCAATGCGCCAGCGGAATGTAGACGAACATGAACCAAGCGACGGAGAACAAGAGATAGGCGGAGAACCGCATGCGATCGGCGACCGAGCCCGCGACCAGCGCCACCGTGATGATCGCAAACGTCATCTGGTAGAGCATGAACAGCGATTCCGGGATCGTCTTGGCCGCCGGATTGATGCTGTCCATGGTCATGCCCGCAAGGAACCAGCGGTCGAGCGTGCCCATCCAGGGGCCGTCGCCGACGAAGCACAGCGAGTAGCCGAACGCGACCCAGAGAATCGAGATCAGCGTCACTGCGGCGAGGCTCTGCGCCATGGTGGCAAGCACGTTCTTCTTCCGCACCATGCCGGAGTAGAACAGCGCAAGTCCCGGGATCGTCATCATCAGCACCAGCGCGGTGGCGACGATCATCCAAGCGGTGTCGGCGGTGTTGATCTCGGAGCCCGCGGCGTGCGCCGGCGAGGCAATGATCGACAAAAGTCCGATCGGCACAGCCAAACAAGCTGCGCGGCGCAACAATCCCGCCATGTCGTTCCCCCAGCATGGTGATGACGTCGCACACTGTGGCGTCGTTGCCCGGTGCGATCGACGAAGACATATCAGCGCGTTTTTGAGCGAAGCGGATTCCGGCTCGCCCCAAGACAACGCGTCAAACCAGAATCTAGAGCGCGTCGCTGTCGGTTTCGCCGGTGCGGATACGCAGCGCGTGGTCGATCGGCGTGACGAAGATCTTGCCGTCACCGATCTGGCCGGTGCGCGCGGTCGCGGTGATCACGCTGACCGCCTTGTCGGCCACGTCGGATGCGACCGCGATCTCGATGCGCAGTTTGGGCAGGAAGTTCACGACATATTCGGCGCCGCGATAGATCTCGGTGTGGCCCTTCTGGCGGCCATAGCCCTTCACCTCGGTCACGGTCATGCCGTGCACGCCGATCGCCGTGAGGGCCTGGCGGACCTCATCGAGCTTGAAGGGTTTGATGATCGCGACGACGAGTTTCATGGTCAGGCCTATTCCCCGGGATGCGCCGTATGTCCTCGGCGCTGCGTCAATCTGGCATCTTTCCGGGCAAATGGCACAAAAAAGTTGCAGGTTGAAGCGGAAAAACGTTTGGCCATGTGAACGGCCGCCTCTGTACAGGGCAGCCGTTCATCCTTCACAATGCATTTTTGGCATGGATGCGGTGAACCCAGGCGTCCCGGCCGGTACATAAGTATGTTCGAGGGGGACGGCTACATGGCGAGTTGGTTCTACGCATCCGAGGGCAAGCAGCAGGGGCCCTTTCCGGAGGGGCAATTTCGCGACCTCGTCGCCCAAGGAATCGTGCGCCCAGACACGCTGGTGTGGACCGAGGGCATGGCCGGCTGGCAGAAGGCCGCCGAAATTCCTGGCCTGGTCCGCGGCGGCGCCGCGCCGCCGATGATGCCGGCCGGCGGATATGCTCACGCTGGCGGCTATGATGGCGCAGGTGGAGGATCACTTTCGGTCGATTTCGGCATCCTCGAGTTCACCTGGCGCAGCATCGTCTTGCTGATCGGAATGATCTTCGTCCTGCCAGCGCCGTGGGTGTTCGTCTGGTACACGCAATGGATCGTGTCCTGCGTGAACGTCCCGGGGCGTCCGAACCTCAGCTTCACCGGCAATGCGATGACGCTGGTGCCCTGGTTTTTCGGCTTCATCGTCCTGGCGATCGCCATCTCCTTCATCGGCAGCGAGATCTTGAGCAACCTGCTGTTCATCGTCCAGATCGTTCTCTACTGGCTGCTGATCAAATGGATGGTCGCGAACCTCGCCTCCAACGGGCAGCCGCTGGGCCTGAGCTTCACCGGCTCGATCTGGGCCTATATCGGCTGGAGCCTGCTGTTCGCGGTCTCGATCATCACCATCATCGGCTGGGCCTGGGTCGCCGCGGCGCAGATGCGCTGGTTCTGCCGCAGCGTCGAAGGCACGCGGCGCGAAATCGTCTTCAAGGGCAGCGGCCTTGACATTCTGTGGCGTGGAATCGTGGCCGTGATCCTGTGCAGCTTCATCATCCCGATCCCGTGGGTGTATCGCTGGATCATGAACTGGTTTGCATCGCAGACCGAGCTCGCTCCGCGCGGCTCGCTCTAAGCTATCACGCCCTCCGCTCGCGCACCGAGCCTTCCTGCGCGACGGAGGCCACCAGCGTGCCGTCGGGCTTGAAGATCGAGCCGCGGGTCAGGCCGCGGCCGCCTTGTGCGCTCGGCGAATCCTGAGCGTAGAGCAGCCACTCGTCGGCGCGGAACGGGCGGTGAAACCACATCGCGTGGTCGAGACTCGCTGGCATCATGCGCTTGTCGAACAGCGTGCGGCCATAGCGCGCCATGATCGCATCCAGCAGCGAAAAGTCCGAGGCATAGGCGAGCGCACACATGTGCAGTGCCGGATCGTCGGGCAGTTTCGCAGCCGTCTTGATCCAGACGTGAATGCGGCCATCGTCGATCTTCTGGCCGAAATAACGGCCGAGCTCGACCGGGCGCAACTCGATCGGACGATCGGATTCATAATAGCGGCGGATGAACTCCGGCATCTCCTTGAACATCGGCTGCTTCGCCACCTCCTCCGCCGTGAGCTTTTCCGGCGGCGGGACGTCGGGCATCTTGTCCTGATGATCGAACGCACTCTCCTCCTCGGCGTGGAACGATACCATGATCGAGAAGATCGCGTTGCCGTGCTGGATCGCGGTGACGCGGCGCGTCGAGTAGCTCTTGCCATCGCGCAGGCGCTCGACCTGGTAGATGATCGGGATCTGCGGGTCGCCCGGCAGAATGAAATAGCAATGCAGCGAATGCGGCAGCCGGCCCTCGACGGTGCGGCAGGCCGCCACCATCGCCTGTCCGATCACTTGGCCGCCGAACACCCGCTGCCAGCTCGTTTTTGGGCTGTTGCCGCGGAACAGGTTCACCTCGAGCTGTTCGAGGTCGAGGATTGAAATGAGGTCGATCAGGCCTTTGGACATGCTGCTGCTTTCGAGTGCCTCGTCATTTCGGGCATCGCGACAGCGATGCCCCGGAATCCCGAGCCGATAACCTCCGGATTCCGGGTTCGCGCTCGCGCGCGCTCCGGCTGACGGAACGATTGCCGTTCCGCCCTTGTTTCACCGCACTGTTTCGCCCACCTCAAGTCTGCTAGCAAGTCCAGGAATTGGCCGGGAAAGTCGGGTATGTCGGTACAGGGGAGCATTGTCATTGGCGGCGGCGCGTTTGCAGGGCTGGCGCTGGCGCTGGCGCTGCGCCAGGGGCTCGGGCCCGAGATTCCCGTCATCGTCGCCGATCCCGCGCTCAGCATGCGTCCAAGCCGCGATCCGCGCGCAACTGCGATCGTGGCGGCTTGCCGCCGGCTGTTCGAGGCGATCGGCGCTTGGGACGATGTCAGGGGCGAGGCGCAGCCGATCCTCGACATGGTCGTCACCGATTCCAAGCTGGAGGACGCGACGCGTCCGGTGTTCCTGAATTTCGCCGGCGATGTCGCGCCGGGCGAGCCCTTCGCGCATATGGTCGAAAACCGTCGCCTGATCGATGCACTGGTGGTGCGTGCGGAGGCCGAGGGCATCGATCTGCGTGCCACCATTGTCGCCTCGTACGACGCGCGTTCCGAAGGCATCGACGTGACGCTCGGCGACGGCAGCGTGATCGCCGCAAGCCTGCTGGTCGCCGCGGATGGCGCCAGATCCAAGCTGCGCGAGCGCGCCGGCATCGCTACCCATGGCTGGGAATATGACCAGTCCGGCATCGTCGTCACCGTCGGGCACGAGCGCGATCACGAGGGCCGCGCCGAGGAGCATTTTCTGCCGGCCGGTCCGTTCGCGATTTTGCCCCTATCCGGCAAACGCTCCTCGCTGGTGTGGACCGAGCGCCGCAGCGAAGCCGCACGCATCATCGCGCTGAGCGAGGCGGAATTTCACGGCGAGCTCGAGCAGCGCTTCGGTCTGCATCTCGGCGAGGTCAAGGCACTCGACACGCCGCGTGCGTTCCCGCTGTCCTATTTCGTCGCGCGCTCCTTCATCGCCGAGCGTCTGGCGCTGGTCGGCGACGCCGCTCATGTCATCCATCCGATCGCGGGCCAAGGCCTCAACATGGGACTGAAGGATGTCGCCGCGCTGGCCGAGGTGGTGGTCGATGCCGCGCGTCTCGGCATGGATCTCGGCAGCGTCGATGTGCTCGAACGTTACCAGCGCTGGCGCCGCTTCGACACCATGGCGATGGGCGTCGCCACCAACTCGCTGAACTTCCTGTTCTCCAACCAATCGACGCTCCTGCGCTCGTTGCGCGATATCGGCCTCGGCCTCGTCGACCGCGCCCCGCCGCTTAAGAATCTCTTCATCCGACAGGCCGCCGGCTTGACCGGTGAAGTGCCGCGTTTGTTGAAGGGCGAAGCGTTGTAGGCGGAGGTTTCAAGAGCGCTCGCCCCACCCTCTCTTCATCGTCCGGACAAGCGCGCTCTGAGCGCGCGCAGATCCGGGACTATACGCCGCAGCAATGATTTGCGGGCTTGGAGTTACCAGCTTCGCGCCATAACTCCCTTTGTGGTTATGGATCCTGGCCCCCCGCACGCAATTGCGCGCTAGGCCGGGACGACATCAAGAATGTGGTGAAGCCATCGCGCTCCAGCCGGGATACGTGCCGTGACTTCAATCGATCTTGCGCGCCTCTTCCGGCAGCATGATCGGGATGCCGTCGCGGATCGGGTAAGCGAGCTTGGCGCTGCGCGAGATCAGCTCCTGCTTGGCAGAATCGAACTCCAGCGGGCCCTTGGTCAACGGGCAAACCAGAATCTCCAGCAGCTTCGGATCGACGCTGGCTTCGGGGCGTTCGGTGGGCGCGTTCATGATGGTCTCCGGCAGTCGGATTGCCTCTAGCACAGAAATTCGCATCCGCCCATCGCGGCCTAAGCGGACATCATCCGCAAGAGCTCGTCGAGCAGGGCCTGGAGCCGCGCCTGCGGCACGGGCGTGCCCGATAACGCGAAGCCGAGAAAGCTCCAGTACAGGATCTGCGAGCGCGCCTGCGCCATCGCCGGGTCGAGTCCCCGCTTCTTCAGCAGCGCCTCGATATAATCGAGCCTGCGGCGGTCGATCGCACGGACTGCGCCTTGCGCGGCCGCATCGAACGCCGCCCAGTTGCGCACGGCGCGCTCGAGGTCGAGCCGCGCGCTGAAAGATCTTCGCAACAGCGCCGTCAGCGGTTCGTCACTGCCAGCCTCGACATCGGCGATGATCTGCTCGGCCGCGATCTCGCGCCAGCGCTTCAGCAAGGCCGCGTGGAAGGCGCCGAGATCGGCAAAATGCCAATAAAAGCTGCCGCGCGACACGCCCATGGCCTTGGCGAGCGGATCGGCCTTCAGCGCCGTGAAGCCGCTTCTGGCGAGCGCCTTCAGCCCCTGTTTGATCCAGTCGTCGGCGGCGAGCTGTTCGGTCATGGCGAGTTCCCGATGATCAGGACCATACACGAGTGTATTGACAGGTCACCGTGCGCGGGTCCATACCATACACACCTGTATGGCCACTGGATAGATCGGAGTTTCCGTCATGCGCGATCTCCTGCTGCAATGCTCCGGCGCTGCCGCGATCGTGCTGGCGCTGATCCACGGCATGCTCGGCGAGACCAAGGTGTTCGCTCGTGCCACAATCGAGCCGCCGCGCCTTCGTACGCTGATCCGCTTGGTGTGGCAGGCCGGCACGGTGGCCTGGATCGGCGGCGGCGTGCTGCTGCTCGCGGCACCCTTGATGCAGTCGAACCTCGCCCGGCACTGGATCGTCGTCACACTCGCCGTCGTGTTCGGCTGCGCGGCACTCGCCAACGCCCTCGCGACGCGCGGCCGCCACTTTGGCTGGGTCGGCATGGGCACTGTGGTGGCGCTTGCGGTTGCCGGCTACTAGCGGCGCTCGCGTTTGGCCCGTGAGGCGTAAGGCCGCAGCCGCACTTCAAATGCGCGTTGCATGCGGAGAGCGCTGATCTTTTGGCGACCATTAGAACAAATCTAAGATTGGTCACCCCAAACCGGATTGACTTCACCTTCGCCTTTGCTTCCTTCGGCTGCGCTTCGCGCTGAGCACACAGCGCACACGACAGAGGAGGAGACGTTCGTGAAGGTCATTCGAGTTGTTGCCATTGCACTGACGATCGGGATTGGTACGGGATCGGCGGTCATGGCCGACGGTTTCAAGGACTGCACCAAGCTCGACAAGGCGTCATGGAAGCCGGCCAGCGAGGCCGAAGCCAAGGCGAAGGCGCTGGGCTACGAGGTGCGGCGCTCCAAGATCGAAGGCTCGTGCTACGAGGTGTACGGCGTCAAGGAAGGCAAGCTCTACGAGCTGTTCTACAGCCCCGAAGATCTCAGCCTGAAGCATACGATTGCCAAATGACTTGCGCGAAGTAGTCTGCGCCAAGTGACTCGCGCCAAATGACTTGCGCAAAGTGAAGCGGAATTGATGGCAGAAGCGATGCCACAAGCGCGCGGGGTGTCCAACGGGACCCCCGCGGATCGAACTGCTTCGCGGGCGGTCGCGGTCTGGGACCTCCCGCTGCGGCTCTGGCACTGGCTTCTCGCGACCTCGGTTCTGATCGCGTGGTTCACGCCGACCGTCTATGACGGCCTGCACCGCATCGTGGGCTATACGGTCATCGGCCTACTTGGCTTCCGACTGGTCTGGGGCTTCATAGGAGGCCGTTATTCGCGCTTCCGGATGGTCGGGGTCAGACTTCGCGCGGCGCCCGGCTATCTCTGGAACCTGCGCCGCGGCATCACCGGCCGCTATATCGGACTCAATCCTGCCGGCACCTTGATGCTGGTGGCGCTGCTGGCTTCGCTCGCGGTGTCGACGATCACGGGCGCGATGTCGGTGACCGTCACTTTTTTCGGCGTCTGGTGGGTCGAGGATACCCACCATTATTCATCGGACGCCGTCATCATCCTGGTCGTGCTGCACGTGCTCGGCGTGGTGCTGATGGGGACGCTCCAGCGCGAGAACCTGATCCGCGCGATGTTCACCGGACGCAAGCGCATCCGCAATCGCCTCTAGGGCTTGTTGCCGATCCTTGCAGGTCTCCTTCGCTCTCCTTGGGCGCGATGGCGGTGTGACGCATGCGCAATGCTCGGCAAAATCGAATTGCGCAGGAAGCATTAACGTCACGGTAAGCATGCAATCAGGCGTTGCACAAAATTAACGCGAACGACGTTTAGCCCGTTCACCATCGACACTATTGACGATGGAGCGATATTGGATGTTCCGCGTTTTTTCCTGCCTTACCGTCGAGCATGATTGGCGGTTGGTCCTGCTGGCTGGCCTGGTCTGTTTCGTCGCGAGTATCGTTGCGATCAGTATCTTCCATCGCGCGATCGCTGCGCGCGCGAGATCACGGTTGATCTGGATCGCCATTGCTGGCGCTGCGATCGGATACGGAATCTGGGCAACCCATTTCGTTGCGATGCTCGCCTATGAGCCTGGCGTCCCGACCGGTTATGGAATCGTGCTGACGACGCTCTCACTGGCTACGGCAATGCTGCTGACGTCGGGGGGCTTCAGTGTTGCGCTCGGCGATTCCGGCCGGTGGCGCGCAGCGGCCGGCGGCGTCATCATCGGCGGCGGCATTGCCAGCATGCACTATCTCGGCATGTGGGCCCTTGAAGTGCCGGGTCGCGTCGCCTGGTCGCCGGACCTCGTGCTCGTCTCGATCACTCTCGGCATGTGCCTCGGCTATGCGGCCTTGGCTGTGGCGATCAGGTACCAGAACTACCGCGGCACGCTCGCGGCGGCGGTCCTGCTGACCCTTGCCATCGTATCGCATCACTTCACGGCCATGGGTGCCGTGCAAATCACGCCGGACCCAATGCGTGCGACAGGTGTCCTATCGCTTTCTCCGGCCGTGCTCGCGCTGGCTATCGCCGGTGTAGCACTCTCCGTGCTGGGCATGAGCCTGATCGGCGTGGTGGCCGATCGTCGCCTGGCAAGCAGAACCGTGAAGTTCGAAGGGATCATCAGCCAGCTTTCGGACGCACGGCAGCAGCTCGAAGACTCGCAGCAGGAGCTACAGGAACAGAAGCTGAGGCTGGACACGGCCATCAACCACATGGTCGAAGGCCTTTGCATGTTCGATGCCGAGAAGAGGCTGGTCATCTGCAACGAGCGTTACGCCAATCTGTATCGGCTGCCGCCGGAATTGCTGCGCGCGGGAACCTCGCACCGCGACATCATCAGGCATCGCATCATCAGCGGTACACTCAAAAGCGACGCAAGCGACATTGCCGCCGAGCAACTGATCTCGAAGCTCGATGCTTTGCCAGTCAATGCGGTCTCGAGCCGAATCGACGAATTCGCTGATGGCCGGTTGATTTGCGTGACGAGACAGCCGATGGCTGGTGGCGGATGGGTGGCAACGCATCTCGATGTCACGGAGCAACGCCGGTCCGAAGCCAAGATTACCTATATGGCGCAGCACGACGCGCTGACGGAGTTGCCAAATCGCGTGCTGCTGAGAGCGCGTTTGGAGCAGGCCTTCGCCGAGACGCGCAATGGAGCTCGCCATCTGGCGGTCCTCATGATCGATCTCGACCGCTTCAAGGAGGTCAATGACACGCTCGGACATCCGGCGGGCGACTCGCTGCTGCGTGCGGCCGCGACGCGTTTGCGGGAGTGCAGCCGGGAAACCACCTTGATTGCCCGACTGGGTGGCGATGAGTTCGCCGTCGTGGACTATGTTACAAATCCCGTCGTGGATGCGGCCTCGTTCGCCGAGACGATCAAGGCTGCGCTCTGCGAACCCTTTGACCTTGGCGATCATCAAGTCACCGTGGGCGCCAGCATTGGGATCGCCATCGGGCCCCGCGACGGGGCTGATTCCGACGTCATCCTCAAGAGCGCAGACCTTGCTCTGTACGCGGCAAAGAGTGGCGGACGCGGCGCATTCCGCTTCTTCGAACCGGAGCTGGACCAGCTCATGCATGTCCGCCGCAACCTGGAAAAGGACATGCGCAGAGCGCTTGCGCGGGGCGAATTCGAGCTCCACTACCAGCCATTTGTGAGTGTGGAGACCGGCCAAACCTGCGGCTATGAGGCGTTATTGCGGTGGCACCATCCGGAGCGCGGTCTGGTCTCGCCTGCCGAATTCATTCCGCTTGCGGAGGAAACCGGCTTGATCCTGCCCCTGGGCGAATGGGTCTTGAGAGCTGCCTGCACTGAGGCAGCCAAGTGGCCTTCCGATCTGATGATCGCAATCAATCTCTCTCCCGCTCAGTTCAGGAGCAAGGAGCTCGTCTCCATCATTGTCGGCGCCCTGGCGACCTCGGAGATTGCGCCGCACCGGCTCGAGCTCGAGGTCACCGAAACCGTCATCATGCACGACAGCGACGCGGTGTTCGCAGCGCTTGGGCAGCTGCGCGAGCTCGGCGTGCGAATTGCCCTCGACGATTTCGGCACGGGCTATTCATCGCTGAGCTTTCTGCAGAAATTTCCATTCGACAAGATCAAGATCGACCGCAGCTTCGTCAGCGAGCTGTCCAGCAAAAGCGAAGAGGCGCATCGGATCGCCCGTGCCGTCGTGGCGTTCGCGGTCAGCCTCGGCAAGACGACGACCGCTGAAGGCGTCGAAGCCGCCGAGCAACTGGACATCCTGCGCGAACAAGGCTGTGTCGAGGCGCAGGGCTACTATTTCAGCCCGCCAATGCAGGCCTCGAGGATCCCGGAGGTGGCCCAGCGGAAGGCCGAAGCCGAAGCGGCTGTCCGTGCCGCGTAGGTGTTCTCACTGCAGCGGCGGATCGCCGCTGGTGCGCTTCTTGGCGAGATCCATTTCGGTGACCGCGATCAGGATCTCGGCGCGGGTCTTTAAGTCAGGCGCCTCCAGCATGGCCTGCTTTTCCGCGGGTCCGTAGGGCGACATCATCGCCAGCGCGTTGACCAGCGCCTCGTTGGGCGCGCTCTCGACGCCCTCCCAGTCGACCTTGAGGTTGTTAGCCTTCAGGAAGTCCGCCAGCACCGCCAGCAGGGCTTCGCGATCGACCTGGTCCTCGCCCATACGCGCGGTGAAATCGTCGACGAAGGCGAAGAAATCCACCTTGCATTGCCGGTAGGCGGTCAGCACGTCGAGCTCCTCGACCACCTTGAAGCGCGAGACGCCGGTGAGCTCGAGGATGTAGCGGCCATCACCGGATTCAGCGAGCTGGGTGATGCGGCCGACGCAGCCGACGCGGAACAGCGCCGGCTTGTCGGAATTCTTCGGCGAGTGCGCCACATCAGGCTGGATCATGCCGATCAGGCGATGGCCGTCGCGGAAGGAATCGTCGACCATCGCGAGATAGCGCGGCTCGAAGATGTTGAGCGGCATCTGGCCCCGCGGCAGCAGCAGCGCACCCGGCAGCGGAAATACCGGAATGACCTCCGGAAGGTCGGCGGGCCCGCGATATTCGATGTTGATCGGCATCTGCCCGGTCCCCCTGGCGTTGCCAGCACGCCCTACGAAAACAGGATCGTCGACAAACGCTTGCGTCCCTCGACGGTTGCATCATCCGTGCCGCCCCAGGCCTCGAAGAACTGCACCAGCTGCTTGCGGGCGCCGTCGTCGTTCCATTTGCGGTCGCGCTTGATGATCTCGAGCAACTGCTCGGTGGCGGCCGGGCGATTGCCTTGCGCGTTGAGCGCGGTGGCGAGATCGAATCGGGCCTGATGATCGAGCGGGTTTGCGGCGACTTTCTGTTCCAACTCGGCCACCGGTCCCAGCGCTTCCGCCTGCTCGGCGAGGTCGATCGTGGTCTGCACGGCTTTCACGGCGGGATCGTTGCGCTTGGATTCCGGCACCATGGCCAGCGTCTGCTTGGCCTGTTCCATCGCGCCGGAGACGGCGTAGCACTTTGCAAGGCCCGCAAGCGCCGCGATGTTGGTCGAATCATGCTGGAGCGCCTCGGCATAGATCTGCGCGGCCGCAGCCGTGTCGCCCTCGGCGAGCACGGCCTCGGCCTCCTGCACGATCTCGGCGACGTTGACCTCGCCCGGCGCGGTGACGCCCTTGGTCAGCCGCTCGATGAAGGCATTGAGCTGGCTCTCGGGCACCGCACCCATGAAGCCGTCGGCTGGCTGGCCGTTGACAAAGGCGATCACCGCCGGAATCGACTGGATGCCCATCTGCCCCGGAATCGCCGGGTGCTGGTCGATGTTCATCTTGACCAGCTTGACCTTGCCCTTGGCCGCCTTGACCGCCTTTTCCAGGATCGGGGTGAGCTGCTTGCAGGGGCCACACCACTCCGCCCAGAAATCGATCAGCACCGGCTGGCGCTTCGATTCCTCGATGACGTCCTTCACGAAAGTCTGGGTGGTGGTGTCCTTGATCAGATCGGCGGCAGCCGGGCCCGCCGCTCCGTTACCCTGGTCGATGATCGTCACGGGATCCCCTCGTCATGTCTGGAATGGCGGCTCTTTAACACGCCGCCGATGCATATGCTTGGTGTCGGCTCCTAAATTGGGCCGAATGGGCCGAATTTCAATCCAGGTGCCTTGATTCGCCGGTTCCGGGGCGCTTTCGGGCGATTTGGTCGCATTCAGCGTCCATATGGGGCCTCCGACTGCGAATCTATGCCGCCTGTAGCTGTTGCATTCCCCTTCCGCTTTTGGCATACGACAGCCGTTGCCGGCGCGTCACGCGACCGACACAGGATGCGGGTGTAGCTCAGTGGTAGAGCACGACCTTGCCAAGGTCGGGGTCGAGGGTTCGAGCCCCTTCGCCCGCTCCAATTTTTCCCAGAGCATCCAGCCGAACCGGGCCGGGCCGTGGTTTTCCACGCCGCCGGCGACTGCATTGGGTCTCACATGACGATTCTGGTCACCGGCAGCGCGGGCCACCTTGGGGAGGCCATTCTCCGGACGCTGCGGGGGCGCGGATTGCCTGCGCGCGGGGTCGATCTGAAGCCATCTTCCTTCACCGACGCGGTCGGATCGATCGCCGACCCAGGCTTCGTGCGGCGCCAGATGGCGGGCGTCACCGCGGTGATTCACACTGCGACGCTGCACAAGCGGCCACGAGCCCGTTCGAGCAACGCCATCTCGCGGCGCTCGCGCGCGATGCTGCCGGTGTCGTGCGCGAGCTCTATCCGGATTGCGTGCAGCTCTATGCGGCGCGCGGCTGGCGCCTCTTCCCCGCGATCGATCGCGTTTATGTCAACGAACGCGCGCGGCGCGAGCTGGGCTGGCGGCCTGAATTCGACTTCGCGCATGTGCTGCGCAGCCTGCATGATGGCCGCGATTTCCGCAGCGCGCTGGCACGCGAGATCGGGTCGAAAGGCTATCATGAGGCGGAGTTCGACGATGGGCTCTACCCCGTCGACCCGTAAGCGCGCTTACCGCAATTTTGCTCGATGCTTCAACTGTCTGTCCGGTGTCGCCGAGCGCAGGCTGGCCTGAGCCGATCTACTGTGCATGGGGTTGTTTTCGCATTTTTTGGATGTCCGCCCCTCGCGCCGCCTGAAAATGGTCACGCGCGATATCGATTCCGCGTTGCAGCGAGAGCGTTGGCATCGCGCCGTTCGCCCCTCATTGACATTCCGTCTCAATTTTTCCGGAGTGCAACCGCAGTGCATGCGATGCCCTTCTCAGCGCTCGCAGATGTGCTAGCTTTTTGCGTCTGCCTCCCGGCAGACTCCAAACTTCGCCTCTCGACTAGCAAAATAAAATAAATTGCAGCCCTGACGGCTGCCTTTGGGGAGTGACGCGATGACATCGATGTTCCATCGATCCGTGTTGGCGCTTGCAGCCGTTGCCCTTCTCGCAGGGTCTAGCGCTGGCAATGCGCAACAGCAGGACAAGAACCGGGCGCTGAAGAAATACGAATCCGGTACCAAGGAGTTCTGGACCCATCCGCCGGATGACTGGTTCCTCGGCGACGAGACCGAGGCGCAGAAGGGCCTTGCGCCGCCATCGGGTCCGCCGACCGGCGCTTCCGACACCGAGCTCGCTAACATCGTCAAGAAGATCAAGCTGCCGCCGGGCTTCAAGATCGAGGTCTATGCTTCCGGCGTGCTGGCCGCGCGGCAGATGGCCTGGGGCGACAAGGGCACGCTGTTCGTCGGCTCGTTCGGCCTCGGCAACGTCTATGCCATCAAGGACAACAACGGAAAGAAGGAGGTCAAGACCGTCCTCAAGGGCCTGAACATGCCCACCGGTCTTGCCTTCAAGGACGGCGCGCTCTACGTCATCGCCGTCGACAAGCTGATCCGCTATGACGACGCCGAAGCCAAGCTCGACAATCTCGGCGAGGGCAAGGTCGTCTATGACGACATGCCGTCCTATGCCGCGCATGGCTGGAAATATATCGCGGTCGACAAGGATGGCTGGTTCTTCCTGCCGTTCGGGCCGCCCTTCAATGTCGGCATCCCGCCGACCAGCGTCTCGCAGATCCGGCGCGTCGATCCCAAGACCGGCAATGCCGAGATCTGGGCGCTCGGCGTCCGCAACTCGGTCGGCGGGGACGTCGATCCGCGAACCGGCAAATACTGGTTCACCGAGAACGCGCGCGACTGGATCAGCGATGATCTGCCCTCAGACAAGCTGAACATGATCAACAGGATCGGTGAGCATTTCGGTTATCCCTATTGCCACCAGGGTAATTTGCCTGATGACAAGTTCGCGATGGGTCATAAATGCTCCGAGTTCACGCCGCCGGTGCTGAATCTCGGCGCGCATGTCGCTCCGCTCGGCATGAAATTCTATACCGGCGACCAATTCCCCGCCGAGTACAAGAACAATATCCTGATCGCCGAGCACGGCTCCTGGAATAGGCACAAGTACCAGGGCGCACGCATCGTGCGCGTGATCGTCGGGCCTGACGGCAAGAATCCCAAGCAGGAAATCTTCGCCTCCGGCTGGCTCGAGGGCGATCAGGGCTATCTCGGCCGTCCCAACGACATCCTTCTTGCCAAGGACGGCTCGATCCTTGTGGCCGACGACTGGGCCGGCGCGATCTATCGCATCAGCTACAGCAAGAAATAGCGCGCGGACGATAAGAGGCTGCGGTGGTCGCGAGGTGCCGCAGCCTCGTTTGCTTTCAACTTCGATGCCGTTCCCGATTGCGCGCCACTTGCGCGCAAGTCCGGAAACCATATCCACGAACGGGGGCTATGGATTCCGGCTCCCGCCAAGCGGCGCGCCCCGCCCCCCAATGACGAACTCGACAGATCGGAAGTGCTAATCATGCGCCGCCAGTTTTTTCCGTATGTCATCGGCGCGCTTTCGCTCGCAGTGCTTGCATTCGTCTCGGCCCAGGCCGCCGATAATGCCGCGATCAAGGAGAAGACGGCTGCCTGCGCCGGCTGCCACGGCGAGAACGGCATTTCGCAGACCGAGAACGTCCCCTCGCTCGCCGGCCAACCCGATCAATTCCTGCAATGGCAGCTGGTGTTCTTCCGCGCCGGCTCGCGCAAGAACGATCAGATGCAGCCGATCGTCGAAGAGATCACCAACGAAGACATTCGCAATTTCGGCGCCTATTTTTCGCAGCTGGCGCCGCCGAAGGCACCGGAAGACGAGGACCCGGACTTGTCGAAGAA
Organism: Bradyrhizobium sp. 153; assembly: GCF_023073835.1. Classification (NCBI taxonomy): domain Bacteria; kingdom Pseudomonadati; phylum Pseudomonadota; class Alphaproteobacteria; order Hyphomicrobiales; family Nitrobacteraceae; genus Bradyrhizobium; species Bradyrhizobium sp. 153. The sequence goes on from NZ_JADPKH010000086.1 coordinate 33,238, forward strand.
AGGCGCCCAGGTCGCAGCCGGCCGCCGCTGCGCCTCATGCCATACGGACACCTATGCCGGCACCAAGGCCGTGGCGCGGCTCGCGGGCCAACGCGAGGAATATCTCGTGAAGGCGCTGCACGACTACAAGTCCGGGCAGCGCGTCGGCGGCGGCGTCGCCGCGATGGCCGATGTCGCCTATCACATGAGCGAGGAAGAGATTACAGCAGTCGCGCACTACCTGGCGCATTTGCAGTAGCGCAAGGCTGTTGCCCCAAACTCCACCGTCGTCCCGACGACGGGACCGATAACCACAGGATGTGGTTTGGCGAAGACAGGTCGTTTTTCGAGCATCGCGCGGTACTGATAGCGTCGCTTCCGATAGGTCACGCAGTATGGGTCTCGGCCTTCGCCGGGGCGGCCGCTACCTCGCCCTCTGCTTCTCATACGCCTTCAGATGCGTATATGCGATGCGCAGCTTCGGCACGGGAACCTTCGCCGCATCTCCGCGTGCGATGAGATCGCCGATAACGTGATCGGCTTCGACCGGCAGGCCGGCCTTGATGTCGCGGAACATGGATGCCGTCATCGGCGAGTCCTCGGTGGTCAGATTGCCCTTCACGCGCTCGAAGAACGGTCCGGCCGGCGGATAGCCCGACGCAGCGGCAATCGCGCTGGTCTCGTCCAGCATGCCAAGCAGAAAATCCCTGCCGCCGGGGGCAGCGAGAATATTGCCGACGGAGCTGCGCATCAGGCTGGTGGACGCTGCGAGCGTGGAGAGGAACACCCACTTCTCCCACATGTCCTGCAGGATGTTCTGGCTGGCGGTGGCGCCATTGATACCGCTCCTGAAGGCCTCGTCGATCGCCTTGACGCGGTCCGACAGCTTGCCGTCGCGCTCGCCGTAATTGATCGATTGCATCGGCTGGAGCTGCACCACCTCCCGCTGCTCGTTGAGGGTCGCGGCGATGGCGCAGAGGCCGCCGAGCACGCGCTCCTTACCGAACTTGTCGTCGAGGACGTCGAGATGCTTCATGCCGTTGAGCATGGGGATGATCGCGGTGTTCGACCCGACGGCGGCCGCGAACGACTTGATGGCGTCGTCGAGGTCGAACGCCTTGCAGCTCAGCAGCACGACGTCGAATTTTTCCGCGAGCTTGTCCGCTTGCACTGTCGGCGGGGCCTTCAGCGTCACATCGCCATTCGGACTCTTGATGACGAGGCCGGCGCTCGCGAGCTCGCCGGCGCGGCGCGGCCGCACCAGGAAGGTGACGTCGCGGCCGGCCTGCAACAGCCTGCCACCAAAATAGCCGCCGATGGCGCCGGCGCCGACCACGAGGATACGCATGGGATACTCCATTGTTGCTCTTGGTGGCTACTTATAATCGTCATTGCGAGCGAAGCGAAGCAATCCAGAATGTTGCCGCGATCACATTCTGTCGCTGGAGAATGAAGGTACTACGTCCCCAGCACCATCTCCTCGACCTCACGCAGCTGCTCCTTACCGAAGAACATCTCATTGCCGACGAAGAAGGTCGGCGAGCCGAACGCGCCGCGCGCCACCGCTTCCTCGGTATTCTTGATCAGTCTGCCTTTCACCTCGGGTTCCTGCGCGCGGGCGAATAACTTTTGCGCATCGAGGCCGGATGACGCCAGCGCCTTCGTCGCGACCTCAGGGTCGTCCATCTTCTTCGGCTCGCGCCACATGTGGTGGAAGGCGGCTTCGACATAGGTCTCGAACACGCCCTCGAGCTGCGCTGCGATCGCCGCGCGCATCAAATTCAACGTGTTGACGGGGAAGAACGGATTCATGATGTAGGGCTGGACTTTGAAGCGCTTGATGAAGCGCTCGGTCTCGACCGCCTGAAACTCGCGCTTGTTCTTGATGCCGGCGAGCGTCTCGGCCGGCGACTTGTTGTTGGTCGCCTTGAAGATGCCGCCGAGCAGGATCGGCACATATTCGAACTTGACGCCGATGCGTTGCTCGATTGCCGGGATCGCCAGATGGCTGAGATAGGCGTTCGGGCTGCCGAAATCGAACAGGAATTGCGGGGCTGTGCGGGTCAATTCGATCTCCCTGGCGGCGCTTTTCATCCATTGTGGCGCAGGCCGCGCGACAGGTCCATCGTTTAATGACGGTCATAATGCCTTGATGTCCCGTCAGAGCAGACGCCGGATCGTCTGCTTGCGCCACACCAGGAGGTAACAGCCCATCTGCAAAACGAACATGGCGCAGAACACGATCGGATAGGCGGCCCATACGCCCTCGAGGCCGATCGTGCGGCTTAGGATCATTGCAGCCGGCAGCTCGATCGCGACGATCGCGAAGATCGAGAGCAGCATCGGCGTCAAGGCGATGCCGGCGGCGCGCAGGGCGCCCGAAAACACCGTGGCGAGGCCAAACGGAACCGAGCTCCACAGGGCGATGTAGAGGAGAGTCTTCGCCAGATCGAGCACGGCGCCGTCGGTGATGAAGATGCCGAGCACGGCGCGCGGTACCAGATAGATCAGCGCCACCAGCCCGCCGGTCAGAACGACATTGAACGCGAGGCCGGTGCGCACGATGCCCTCGAGCCGCACCCTGTCGCCGCCGCCGATCGCTTGCGCACCGAGGATCGAGACCGCGATCGAAATCGACATTGCCGTGAACTGCGTGTAACCCATCACCTGATTGACGGCGCCGTACGCGGCCGTGGCGTTTGAGCCGAAGCCGTTGACGAGCCCAAGCAGCACCAGCTCGGCAATCGCCATCACCACCATGCCAATTGCGCTCGGCAGTCCGATGCCGAGGATTTTTCCGAGCACGGCGCCGTTGAGCCGCAGATGACGCAGCAGTGCAGCGTCCGGTGCCAGTGCATGCTTTCTCCGGAGCAGATGGACGGCGAGCACGATCAGCGTCAGCGCGTTGGCAATTGCGGCTGCCCATGCCGGACTGGTGATGCCCGCTGCCGGCAAGCCGAACGCGCCGCGGATCAGCAGCGGCGTCAGGGCGAGGCCGATCGCGGTCGATAGCGCCAGCGCGAGGAGCGGCGTCAACGTATCACCGACGCCGCGGATCATCGCTGTCATCAGTAGGAAGATGAAGCCGAGCGGCATCGTCAGCAGCATGATGCGGGCATAGGCGCTGGCCTGGTCGAGGATGTCAGCGGGCGTTGCGAGCATGACCATCAGTGGCCGGCTGAAGATCCCGCCAGCGAGTGCAACCGTTGCCGAGAGCGAGAGGCCGATCGCGAGCGTCGTGCCGACGACGAGCTTGATCCTGCCGTGCTCCCCCGCGCCAAAGGCTTGGCCGATCAAGACGGTGGCGCCGGTGCTCAGGCCGATGACGAAGGCGAACAGGAAGAACATCACCGGGAAGAATGCCGAGACTGCGGCGAGCGCGTCGATGCCGATCATCTGGCCGAGATAGACGTTGCTGACGGTGCCAAACAGCGATTGCAGCGCGTTGCTTGCCATCAGAGGTGCGAGGAAGCGAAGAAACGTCGTCCAGAGAGGCGCGGATGCGGACATGAATTTGCCTTTCATCGAGGCGTGCGAAGCCGTTGCCGCGCGATGCGCGGCTCGGCCGTTGATAGGGTGAATGCTGCGCGGTTTAAGCCCGGTCGCTGTAGGCGAGCTTGACGATGTGGTCGCGGATGTCAGTCGGCCAGTCGGCGATCAGCCCGGTGAAGCGCCGTCGTTCATCCGCGAACAGCGCGCGCGAGGCTTCCTCGAACTGCGGCAGATTGCCCGCCATGGTCGACATGAAGTGATAGGCCGCATCGCGCGCCTGCCGCTCGCGGTCCTTGTCGCCGCTGGCGCGTCTGGCCTCGTCGACGAGCTTGCGCAGCGCGACCGAGGCGCCGCCGGGTTGCGCGTTGAGCCACTCCCAGTGGCGCGGCAGTAACGTCACCTCGCGCGCGACCACACCAAGCTTCGGCCGGCCGCGGCCGCGCGGCTCGCTCAGTGGTTCGGTGATTTCGGTCGGCGGCGGCATGATCTCGGCCAGCCGCGCCAGCACCTCGTGATCCTCGCCGCGCAGGTCGAAATCGATCGACCGGCCAGTCCCATCGTCGAAAATGATGATCGGCTGGTCCGGATTCGATCCGGCCCGCTTGACTGCGAGGGCGACATCGCCGGCCGCTCCCGAGGCCAGCCGGCGCTGGCCCATGAAGGCTGTGAAGGTGGCTTGCATTGGAATCATTGCCAGATTGACTGTGTTGGCGATTTAATACCCGGGTAAATTTAAGGCGTCAATATACCCGGGTGAAAATAGGCGCACCGATGGCTCGACATTGTGTTCCCGGGCTGGCACCAACGGCGCGACGACCAAGCCAAGCTGGGGACCACGCGATGCTGACCGTTCACCACCTCAACAATTCCCGCTCGCAGCGCGTGCTGTGGCTGCTCGAGGAATTGGGCGTGCCCTACGAGATCGTGCGCTATCAGCGCCAGCCGGACATGCGCGCGCCGAAGGAGCTGCGCGCCATCCATCCGCTTGGCAAATCGCCGGTCATTACAGACAACGGCAACACCATCGCCGAGTCGGGCGCGATCATCGAGTATCTCATCGCTACCTATGGCAACGGCCAACTGATCCCGCCGCCGAACACGCCGGAACGGCTGCGCTTCACCTATTGGCTGCATTATGCGGAAGGGTCGGCGATGCAGCCGCTGCTGCTCAAGCTGCTGTTCACGCTGATGCCGAAGCGCGCGCCGGCGTTGCTGCGCCCCTTGGTGCGCAAGGTTTCGAATCAGGCGCTCACCGCGCTGGTCAATCCGCAGCTCAAGCAGCACATGGACTTTTGGGAAAGCGAGCTCGGCAAGAGCGAGTGGTTCGCCGGCAACGAGTTCACCGCAGCCGACATCCAGATGAGCTTTCCGCTGGAAGCAGCGCAAGCGCGCGGCGGGCTGGAGCAGGGCCATCCCAAGGCGATGGCGTTCCTGGAGCGCATCCACGCGCGGCCGGCGTATAACCGCGCGCTCGAAAAGGGCGGGCCTTATCAGGTCGGGCGCTAAATCATCTCGGCGCAGTGACAGGGTTACTGTCCCGCAGCTTCCGCCCCACGCGTGCGCGGATCGGGCGCGCCGAGCGGCCCATTCGGCGTCACCAGAATCGAATTGGCCGATGTCTGTCCCATCGGCTCCACGACGAAGTGGCCTATCGCCTTCAGCTCCAGCAGAACATCGGCAGGAAAGCCGCTCTCGACGCGCACCTCGTCCGGCAGCCATTGGTGATGCAGCCGCGGTACGGAGACGGCGGCAGCCACATCCATCTTGTAGTCGAGGACGTTCACGATCACCTGGAGCACGGTCGAGATGATGCGGCTGCCACCAGGCGAGCCCGTCACCAGCACCGGCTTGCCGTCTTTGAGCACGATGGTCGGTGACATCGACGACAGCGGGCGTTTTCCAGGCCCTGGCAGATTGGCCTCGAAGCCGACGAGGCCGTAGGCATTCGAGGCGCCGACCGCCGCGGTGAAGTCGTCGAGCTCGTTATTGAGCAGCACGCCGCTGCCGTCGGCAACGAGGCCGACGCCATAGCTGAAGTTCAATGTGTAGGTGTTGCTGACGGCATTGCCGCGGCCGTCGACGACGGAGAAATGCGTGGTGTTGCTGCCCTCGCGCGGCGAGATAGCAGCAGAAACGAGCTCTTTCGAAGGCGTGGCGCGCTCGGCGGAGATGCCCGCGCGCAGCTTGGCAGCGTAGTCCTTCGCGGTCAGCGTCTCGATCGGTGCGTTGACGAAGGCGGGATCGCCGAGATAGCGCGCGCGGTCCGCATAGGCGCGCTTCATAGCTTCGATCAGGAGATGCAGCGATGCCGGCGATCCCTGCTTCAGATCGGCGAGCTGGAAGCCTTCGAGAATGTTGAGCGTTTCCACCAGCACCACGCCGCCGGACGAGGGCAGCGGCATCGATACGATGTCGTAGCCGCGATAGGTGCCGCGCACCGGCGCGCGGATCACCGCCTGATAGGACTTCAGATCGGCAGGCGTCATGATGCCGCCGGCGTCAGCCACGGCCTTGGCGAGTTTCTCGGCAACTGGCCCCTCATAGAAGCCGCGTGGCCCCTGTGCGGCCACGGCCGATAGCGTTTCGGCGAGATCGCCCTGCGCCAGCCTGTCGCCTTCGCCAAGTGGCGTGCCGTCGGGGCGCGAGAAGATCTTGGCCGAGGAAGGCCAGCGCGCCAGCCGCCGGTGCCAGGCCGGCAGCGTATCGGCCATGTCGTCGCTGACGGCAAAGCCATCGCGAGCGAGCGCGATCGCCGGCTCGAGCAATTGCGCCAGCGTGAACTGACCGGAGCCATATTTCTCCAATGCGAGCGCGAGACCTGCAACGGTGCCGGGCACGCCGACGCCAAGCGCGGAATCCCGTGACCTCGTCGGGTCAGGCTTGCCATCGGGCCCCAGGAAAACTTGCGGCGTGGTCGCAGCTGGCGCGGTCTCGCGATAGTCGATAGTGATGTCTTCGTTGCGATCGGCGGAATGGATCACCATGAAGCCGCCGCCGCCGATATTTCCTGCGCGCGGATAGGTCACGGCCATCGCAAAGCCGGTGGCGACCGCGGCATCGACGGCATTGCCGCCACGGCGCAGGATGTCGGCGCCGACCTGCGCAGATATCTTCTCCTGCGCCACCACCATGCCGTGTTCGGCAGCAACGGCGCGCACCATATCGCGCGCGGGCGGGACATAGCCCCGCCGCGCGTCCTGGGCCGTCACAGCGACAAGACCGAACGCCAGCGTGGCTATGACGGCGAAAAATGTCCGCCGTGTCGAATATGACAACATCATCAAAATTCCCGTCGCGCCTTCCGGCCAGTTCACACGCGTCACGGCAATGCTATACGGTTTGCCCCGAGACAGGCAAAACTGTTCGTGATGGGGACTGCGTGATGACAACGATCGCCCAGGATGTGCGCATGGCCGGCGTGCCGCGGACCTATCCGCGGCGCGCCGCCGTCGTCAGCTGGATCTTCTTCGATTGGGCCGCGCAGCCTTATTTCACACTGATTACGACCTTCGTGTTCGCGCCCTATTTCGCGACCGGCATCGCGCCAAATCCCGCCATCGGTCAATCGCTGTGGGGCTTTGCGATGGCGGCCGCGGGCCTTGCGATCGCATTGCTGTCGCCGGTGCTCGGAGCCATCGCGGATGCTTCGGGCCGCAGGAAACCATGGATCGCAGGTTTCGGCGCGGTGCTGGTGTTGGCGTCCTGCACGCTGTGGATCGGCAAGCCCGGCGATGACGCCATCATTCCGCCGCTGCTCACCGCCGTCGCGCTCGCCAGCGTCGGCGCGGAATTCGCTACCCTCTTCAACAACGCGATGATGCCGACTCTGGTGCCGCCGGAGCGGATCGGGCGGCTGTCCGGCACCGGCTGGGCGACAGGATACATTGGCGGCATTGTCAGCCTGATCATCGTGCTCGGCCTGCTCGCCGCCAATCCCGAGACCGGCCGCACGCTGCTCGGCTTGATGCCGCTATTCGGGCTCGACCCCATCACGCATCAGGGCGACCGTGCTGCCGGGCCGTTGACCGGGCTGTGGTTCATCATCTTCGTGATGCCGATGTTCCTGTTCACGCCGGATTATCCGGCAAAGCGCCCGGTGCGCGAGGCACTGCGCGAAGGACTGTCTGAGCTGAAGCAATCGATCAAAGGTCTGCCGAAGCAGAAGTCGCTCGCGGCGTTCCTGCTCGCCAACATGATCTACACCGACGGTCTGGTGTCGCTGTTCGCCTTCGGCGGCATTTATGCCGCCGGCACCTTCGGCTGGCACACGATCCAGATCGGCACGTTCGGCATCATGCTCGCGATCGCGGGTGCCCTCGGTGCGTGGCTTGGCGGCAAGCTCGACGATCGTCTCGGGCCGAAGCGCGTGATCGCCGGCAGCCTGCTGATTCTCCTGCTGTCGGTGGCGGCGATCCTGCTGGTCGACAAGGACAGTGTGTTGTTCGTCAAGGTCGCGCCGCCGCAGCCGGGTGCGGCCCTGTTCTCGAGCGCGGCGGAGCGTGCCTATCTGGTGCTGGGGTGCCTGATCGGCGCCGCCGGCGGCCCGTTGCAAGCCGCTTCGCGCACGCTGCTGATCCGTCTGGCGCCGAAGGACCGCATCGCACAGTATTTCGGCCTGTTCGCATTGACCGGGAAGGTGACGTCTTTCATCGGTCCGCTGTTGATCGGCATGATCACCGCTGCGACGGCGAGCCAGAAAGCCGGCATGGCCGTGCTGGTGGTGTTCTTCGTCGCGGGATTGGGGCTGTTGATGCGGGTGCGGGATTAGCCGCACCACGCAATTCCATCTCCGCCGTCATTGCGAGGAGCGAAGCGACGAAGCAACCCAGACTCTCTCCGCGCAGACTGGATTGCTTCGCTTCGCTCGCAATGACGACGTGGTTACCGCCAATCAATCAATGCCTGAAGTGCCGCGTCCCCGTGAAGACCATCGCGATGCCGTGCTCGTCGGCGGCCTTGATCACCTCGTCGTCGCGCATCGAGCCGCCGGGTTGCACCACGGCGGTGGCGCCGGCTTCGATGCAGGCGAGCATGCCGTCAGCAAACGGGAAGAACGCATCCGACGCCACCACCGAGCCCTTGGTGAGCGGCTCGGCAAGCTTCAGCTCACTCGCCGCGTCCTGGGCCTTGCGCGCTGCGATCCGCGCTGAATCCACCCGGCTCATCTGGCCCGCGCCGATGCCGACGGTGGCGAGGTCCTTGGCATAGATGATGGTGTTGGATTTCACGTGTTTTGCCACACGGAATGCGAATTTCAGATCGCGCATCTCGGCATCATCAGGCGCACGCTTGGTCACGACGTTGAACGTCATGTCGTCGACCACGGCATTGTCTCGGCTCTGCACCAGCAGGCCGCCCGCCACCGTCTTGGCGGTCAGGCCCGGCGCGCGTGGATCGGGTAGGCTGCCGGCCAGCAGCAGGCGCAGATTCTTGCGTGCGCCGATGATGGAGATCGCCTCCTCGCTGGCATCGGGCGCGATGATCACCTCAGTGAAGATCTTCGTGATCTCGCGCGCGGTGTCGGCGTCGAGCGGACGGTTCATCGCGATGATGCCGCCGAAGGCGGAGGTGGAATCGCACGCGAGCGCCTTGCGATAGGCGTCGACGAGGTTCAAGCCCTCCGCGACGCCGCAGGGATTGGCGTGCTTGACGATGACGCAGGCCGCGGTACGTTTGGCATCGAACTCGCCGATGCATTCATAGGCCGCATCGGTGTCGTTGATATTATTGTAGGAGAGTTCCTTGCCCTGGAGCTGCCGCGCGGTCGAGACGCCCGGGCGCTTGTCGGGGGTTGCGTAGAACGCAGCGGTCTGGTGCGGGTTCTCACCATAGCGCAGCGACTGGATCAGCCTGCCGCCGAAGGCGCGGAAGTCCGGCGCGTCGATTTCGAGCTGCCGGTTGAACCAGTTCGAGATCGCGGCGTCATAGGCGGCGGTGCGGGCATAGGCCTTTGCCGCAAGACGCCGACGCAGCTTCAGCGTGGTTGCGCCGTTGTTGGCGGCGAGCTCGTCGAGCACGGCCTTGTAGTCCTCTGCCTCGACCAGGACGGCGACGTCGTCATGGTTCTTCGCGGCGGCGCGGATCATGGCGGGGCCGCCGATGTCGATGTTCTCGATGCAATCCTCGAAACCGGCGCCTTTGTCGACGGTCGCTTCAAACGGATAGAGGTTGACGACGAGGAGGTCGATCGGGGCGATGCCGTGGGTCTTCATCGCGTCGGCATGGTCCTTGTTGTCGCGGATCGCGAGCAGGCCGCCATGCACCTTCGGATGCAGCGTCTTGACGCGACCGTCCATCATCTCGGGGAAGCCGGTCAGCTCGGAGACGTCCTTCACCTTGAGGCCGGCTGCGGCGATCGCCTTGGCGGTGCCGCCGGTCGAGACCAGTTCGACATCGTGCGCGGCAAGCGCCTTTGCGAACTCGATCAGGCCTGTCTTGTCGGAAACGGAGAGCAGGGCGCGGGTGACGCGACGGAGATGGTCAGTCATGAGCAAGATCCTCTGTTCAGGGAGTGTCTATGCCCAGGCGCGCGGCGGATATGTATCGCGCTTCCCGATGGTGCTCCATCCAAGGTCGCCAGTCGCGCGAACGAGCGCTCGATAGCAGCTTTCGGCGTCGCTCTCAACGGCTAGATAGCGCCGGATCGCGCCTGTTTACAAGGGAAGTTCCGGCTCGCGACGGGCATTGCGGCGCGCATTGGTCACCGCTGGCGAGGCGGTGGAACGCACAAAACTCCAGCGGATCGAGGGAGCCTGCCGCGCATCCTGTCGGATCACGATCTGCGCGGTGCGGCGCGGCCCGTCATTGCCGGCCAGGAACACACTGTCTTCGAGATCGACCTTGTCGTCGAGCGCCTCAAACGTCCAGACGTCGCGGTTCGGCAACACCAGCATGACGCCGCGCGCATCCGACAACCGGCTCGCCTTCACTGCCGGATGCAGATGGAAGCGCAGCGCGAAATCGGCATCAGCGCCCTTGAAGCGTCCGCCTTGCGGCGGCGACAGCGTGTCCTCGCCGTCGATGCGCGCACCGTCATTGGCGATCATCAGCACGCGGCGATGAATCGCGCCGAATTTAGCGAGATAGCCGTCATGAGAAGTTGTAAGCAGCGTGCCGTTCTGGACTATTTCGCGATAGCTCTCGACCTCGACCGGGCCGCTGGTGACGGGCGCACCGTGCAGGAGGCGCTTCATCGCCGACATCTCGACGAACTGGCAGGATGAGGTGTCGTGATAGGCCAGCGTCGAATGCGCTGCGGTGCCCCGTGCGAACGGCCGCCAATTGTCGCGGCCCGTGGTCGGCATTCCGCAATTGGTGACGATGCGGCTGATGCCGGAGGACAGTTCGAACGACAGGCAGCCAGCATGGGCGTCGTGGCTGACGCCCGCCGGTGGCGGCGGTCCGGTATCGATGATCAGCGTGGTTTGGCCGGCGTCGAGCCGCTGGAACCCTGTATGCGGCATGTTCGCCATCGGTGCGCCGTGGGTATCGTCATAGGCGAGCAGCGTCGCGAGCAGGTCGGACGGGGTCGCACTCATGCCGTTGAACAGCGCGAAATTGCCGTCCCCATGGCGAAAGAAGCGCAGCATCGGCATCATGCGATCGATCGCGTTGAGCAGCGCCGGGGGCGGCGCGATGTTGCGGGCCGCGAAGGTCTGTCGAAGCGGCAACAGGTCGATCAGGAGATCGATCAGGGCGCCCGGGTTACGAGAGATGTGTCCGCCGTCGGGCAGGATCTGCCGCTGCAATTCGTCAGAGAGCTTTTTCGAGGCGCTGCGAATGTGGCGCGCCTGGTTGGCGAGGCATAGCGCCGCGTAGCACAGCGCGATCAGCACCTGGAGCTTCGGCACGCCGTCGGGAATGTCGAGCATGGCGTAGCGCAGCAGGCGGATCTCGCGCGCGAGGGCGCGCAAGTAACGGCGGTAAAACTTGTTGTCGGTGTCGTTGAGCACCAAGGGTGCCTGTGACAGCAGCGAGATCACGCGACGCGCCAGCACGTCGGGGCGCCGCGCGACCGGACGGCGCTTGTTGGCGGGGTTCGAGATCCAGTCCTCGACCAGTGCGCGCGCATTCGCTCGCGTCAGCGCGGTGTCGGCGGCGCGTAAGTGCCGCAGCCAACCGAAGCCGAGCAGCGCGACCTCCCAATCCTCCGAGGGCGGTTCGAGATCGAAGATCGAGCGGCCGTGGCAATTGACGATCTTGCCGGCGAAGACGAAGCGGCCGGCATAGATCTCGGCGGCGCGGGTCGCATCCGCGGTGCGGAGGTCATGCGGGGCAATGATCAGCCGGTCGGTGCGGCTGGGCCAGACCCGCGACACCGCCACAGGTCCGCCGCTCGCGCGCGCGAGCATGTTCCGCGCGAAGCGGTTCATCACCAGCGTCGAGATACGTCTGCGTTGAGCGACCGACACGCCTTGCCTTGAAGGGGAGAGAAGGATTCCGACGAATCCTTATTAATCCCAAAATCGCACGGCTGACACCACCTTGAAAGGGTACGAATTAGCGTCGGGGGTGCAAAATCCAGTGCAAAATCAGGATTTAACGAGCCGAGCCGCGTAGAATCCGTCGAGCCCGCCGAGCTTGGGATCGGCGTTTGGAAGATGACTGGGCAGGGTGCGCAGATCGCCTTCCGCGCTGAGGATTTCGTCGAGACCTGCGACCTCGGACGCCTCGATCGGAGCGCGGCGAAGCGCGGGCTCTGCGGCCAGCAGCGCAGCGATGGCCTGCTCACCCTCTTCGGGTTCCAGCGAACAGGTGCAGTAGACCAACGTCCCCCCGGATTTGAGCAGCGACAGCGATTTGCGCAGCAGCCGCTGCTGGAGCGCGGTCAGGGCGGCGATGTCAGATTGCTGCCGGAGCCATGCCACGTCGGGATGACGGCGGATCGTGCCGGTCGAGGTGCAGGGCGCATCGATCAAAATACCGTCGAAGGCTTCGGCAGGGCCGGCCCATTCCACGGCGTCAGCGACGACGGTCTCGGCCTGGAGCGACAATCGCCGCAGGTTTTCGCGCAGCCGCGCTACCCGGGCGGGCGAGCGGTCGATGGCCGTGACATGCGCGCCGGCATGTGCCAGCTGCGCGGTCTTGCCGCCCGGGGCGGCGCAGAGATCGGCGATGGACTTGCCGTTGATGTCACCGAACAGTCGAGCGGGTAGCGCGGCCGCGGCGTCCTGCACCCACCATTGTCCCTCGGCAAAGCCCGGCAGCATGGTCACCGCGCCATGCAGCAGCATCCGCACGGTGCCGGTCGGCAGCGTCTCGCCATGCAGGCGGCTTGCCCATTGTGCGGCATCCGACTTCACCGTCAAATCGAGCGACGGCTCGTGGCCGAGCGCGAGCGCCATGTCTCTTGCGGTCGCATCGCCATAATGCGCGCTCCAGCGCGCGAGCAGCCATGGCGGCAGGTCCAGGGATTGCGTGGCAACCTCCTCGACCAGGGCCTTGCCTTCGCGCGCGCAGCGGCGCAGCACGGCATTGACGAGCCCGGCATAACGCGCGGCGCGCCGGTCGGATTGCACGAGGCGAACGGAGAGATCGACGGCGGCGTGGTCGGGCACGTCCATCCAGAGGATCTGCGCCGCGCCGATCAGGAGCGCGCTCTGCGCACGCGGCGCGTCGGAGGGAATGCCCTTGTCGAGCAGGCGGGACAGCACGTGGCCAAGCGTGCCGAGCCGGCGCAGCACGGTGGCGACCAGGCGGCGCATCAGCGCGCGGTCACGGTCGGCCAGCGACTTCAGTCCGGGATGAGCGCCGCTTCCGTCGAGTTGGTCGTCGAGCGTGCGGTGCTTGTGCAGCACGCCGTCGACGATGTCGGCGGCAATCCGCCGTGCCGCAAGACCTGGCACTTCGGACGGAGGGGCGAAACGTTGAGATGGCATGCGGAAGCAAGGTTCTGAGCGAGCGGCAGTTCCGCCGCGATGGGCGCATGCCTTAACCGGCTCATTTGTGGCACGCGAATATGCCAAATGTAAGAATCGCTTCCGGCTTTTTCAGCCCTTGGGCCCCATTTCAGGGATGCGTTATTGGACGTCGCGCTGCGGGCCGTCCTGCGCTAGAAAAGCCGCACGATGAGTGACCAGCCTTCCGTTCCCGATCGCAAGCCGCTGCCGCCCGCTGCCCAGCGCGCGCTGGCTGAAGCCGAAGCGCGGCGGCAGGCCGCGGCAGCCGAAGCCAAAGCGCGGCCGAAGGAGCTTCAGGGACCGAAGGGACCAGAGCCCACCCGCTATGGCGATTGGGAGAGCAAGGGCATCGCCTCCGACTTTTGAGCCCTTGCTGGTCCAGCGGGGTGTCCGCCGTGGCCATCACAGATCGCGATGCTCGCGCTCGGTGAGCGACAGGCGACATGATCTCGATGAACTTGCCCGCGCGGCTTGCTTAGTCTCTGCTCGGATTCCATCTGCTCGATGCGGATCAGGCTTCCTTGAATGTTTTGGCCGCACGCCGACCTCGTCACCACGACCGAAACAGGGAATCTCGATTGTCTTCTTGGCACCGCGAGCTGTAACAGCACCTCGCGGTGCGACGATCGGGCGGGCGATGTTCAGCACAGAGAAGACGAATGCGCCGCCGACGAGTGCGACGTTAGCGCACGATCCCGCTCCTGCCGCACCGCGAATTCGTTTGCCTCGCCCATCGAGTCGACAATCCATGAAAAGTGGAACTTTCCTGCAGGCTCGTGTGTCGATCGGAATTGTCGCATCTGGAGCGTCGCACTTGTCGGTTTCCCCGACTCAGCCCTAGCTTGGCTGGATGCGCCTCCCCAATCGCCCCAGTGCCTATCGGCCGCAGTTCGGCGGCTCTCCGTTCCATCGCCGATTCTCCGGACTGTTGCCCTGGATGTTCGTGGTCGGCGTCGTGACGGCTGTCGTGCTTGCCTTCCGGCACGGCACGAACTGGCCCGTCCCGCATGGAGCCGACGGCCAGGCGACCGAAGTCGTCCTCCAGCAGGCGGGAGATGCTGGCGCTCGCCAGCCGGTCGAGGTGATCCGCACTGTCGACGGCGACACGTTCCTGGCGCGCGTGCATCAGCGCAGCGGCGGCCATCTCGTTGTGCGGGTTCGCCTGCGCGGCATCGATGCGCCGGAACTGAAGGCATCTTGCCAGGATGAGCTGAACAAGGCCGAAGCCGCCACCGATGCGCTGCGCAATCTGCTCGGCCAGGGGGACGTAACGATTTCCAATCTCGGACCCGACAAATACGGACGCATTCTCGCTGATGTCGCGACCCGGCGGACTGCCAACGTTGCGGCGACGCTGCTCGCGGGCGGTTACGTGCGCAGTTACAATGGCGGCCATCGCGACGGCTGGTGCGCGCGGGGCTGGCGCTTCTGGTAGCAAAAAGCCGCGTCGCAAGACGCGGCTTTGGCAATCCTCTTCCGAACTCTTCGATCAGTGCGTGACGACCACCGTCGTGCCCACGGGGACGCGGCCGTAGAGATCGGTGATGTCGTCGTTGAGCATGCGGATACAGCCATAGGAGACGAAGCCGCCGATCGAGCCCGGCACGTTGGTGCCGTGGATCGCATATTCGCCGCCGGACAGCGTCATCGCCGCAACGCCCATCGGATTGCGCGGCGAGCCGCCCGGGATGACGTCGGGAATGCTCGGCTTGTCGCGCTTCACCTCGGCAGGCGGTGCCCAGGCCGGATTGAGATACTTGCCGTCGATCTTGGTCGTGCCGGCCCATTGCTTGCCGGCCTTGCCGACGCCAACCGGATAGCGCACGGCATGGCCGTTATCGAGAATGAGGTAGAGCCGCCGCTCGCTGGTCTTGACCACGATCGTGCCCGGCGAATAATCGGCCGGGTTCGTCCCGACCATTTCCGGCCGCGCCTCGGCCGCCGTCAGCATCAAGACCCCGAACCCCATGGTGGCGGCCAGCGCCACCGCAATCCTCATCGTTATCATTTTCCCCTTGCCCCGAAAGGATCGTCCAAACCACGCAAACCCGGCAATTGCGGCTTGCCCAGACATTCCTAACCGCGCTTGTTAACCGGATGGTTTCCACGCACGGTCGCCAAAGGCCAGCCAGCGGGGGGAACAAAGGAAATGTTCGAAATAAAGTAAATGACCTGAAAACAACACTCGGCGGGAAAGATGCGAACCTGTGCCGCGCACCCTGACGAGTGCGTGAGGATGTGAGCCGCGTCATTCCGGGCGCGCGACAGCGTGACCCGGAATCTCGAGATTCCGGGTTCGGTCCTGCGGACCGCCCCGGAATGACGATGGGTTGAGCCTATGCCTGCTTCCGGTTCTGCCTGTTTCTGACGAGGTCGTCGACCACGGCGGGATCGGCCAGCGTCGAGGTGTCCCCTAAGCTGCCCGGCTCGTCCTCGGCGATCTTCCGCAGGATGCGGCGCATGATCTTGCCGGAGCGGGTTTTGGGCAGGCTCGGGGCGAACTGGATCTGGTCGGGCGAGGCGATCGGGCCGATCTCCTTGCGCACCCAGGTCACGAGCTCCTTGCGCAGATCGTCGGTCGGCTCGACGCCGGCCATCAGCGTGACATAGGCGTAGATGCCCTGGCCCTTGATGTCGTGCGGGAACCCGACCACGGCCGCCTCCGACACCTTCTCGTGCGCGACCAGCGCACTCTCGACTTCCGCGGTGCCCATGCGATGGCCGGAGACGTTGATTACGTCGTCGACGCGGCCGGTGATCCAGTAATAGCCGTCGGCGTCACGCCGGCAGCCGTCGCCGGTGAAGTATTTGCCCTTGTAGGTCGAAAAATAGGTCTGCTCGAAGCGGGCATGGTCGCCATAGACTGTGCGCATCTGGCCCGGCCACGATCGCGTCAGGCACAGATTGCCGGTGGCCTCGCCCTCGAGCACCTTGCCGTCGGCATCGACGATTTCCGGCACAACGCCGAAGAACGGTTGCGTCGCCGAGCCCGGCTTGAGTTTTGTTGCGCCCGGCAGCGGCGTGATCAGGATGCCGCCGGTCTCGGTCTGCCACCAGGTGTCGACGATCGGGCAGCGGTCGTCGCCGACGACGCGGTAATACCACTCCCATGCTTCCGGATTGATCGGCTCGCCGACCGAACCGAGCAGACGAAGCGAGGCGCGCGAGGTCTTCTTCACCGGCTCGTCGCCGGACTGCATCAGCGCGCGGATCGCGGTCGGCGCGGTGTAGAAGATGTTGACCTTGTGCTTGTCGATGACGTTCCAAAACCTGGAATTGTCGGGATAGTTCGGCACGCCTTCGAACATCAGCGTGGTCGCGCCGTTGGCGAGCGGCCCGTAGAGGATGTAGCTGTGGCCGGTGACCCAGCCGACGTCGGCGGTGCACCAGTAGATGTCGCCGTCGTGATAGTCGAAGACGTATTGATGCGTCATCGAGGCGAACACGAGATAGCCGCCCGAGGTGTGCAGCACGCCCTTGGGCTGGCCAGTCGAGCCCGAGGTATAGAGGATGAACAGAGGATCCTCGGCATGCATGTGCTCGACCGGGCATTCCGTCGTCACCATCGCCGCCGCCTCGTGGTACCAGAGGTCGCGCGTCGGGTTCATGTCGACCTTGCCGCCGGTGCGCTTGACCACGACGACCCAGTCGACGCCGTCGGTTTTGGCGAGCGCCGCGTCGACATTGGCCTTCAGCGGCACCTTCTTGCCGCCGCGCAGGCCTTCGTCCGCGGTGATGATCACCTTGGATTGGCAGTCATTGATGCGCTGGGCGAGGCTGTCGGGCGAGAAGCCGGCGAACACCACGGAGTGGATCGCGCCGATTCGCGCGCAGGCCAGCATCGCATAGGCCGCTTCCGGGATCATCGGCAGGTAGATGGTGACGCGGTCGCCCTTCCCAACGTTGCGGGTGCGCAGGATGTTGGCCATCCGGCAGACCTCGTCGTGCAGCTCCTTGTAGGTGATGTGCCGGGATTGCGAGGGGTCGTCGCCTTCCCAGATGATCGCGGTCTGGTTGGCGCGCTTGTGCAGATGCCGGTCGATGCAATTTTGGGCAACGTTGAGGACGCCGTCCTCGAACCATTTGATCGATATGTTGCCGGGCGCGAACGAGACGTTCTCGATTTTCGTCGGCGCCTTCATCCAGTCGATGCGCTTGGCCTGCTCCACCCAAAAACCGTTCGGGTCCGAGATCGAGCGCGCATACATGTCCTTGTACTTGGCCTGATCGACCCAGGCCCGCTTCGCCCACTCTGCGGGTACGTCGTAGATCTTCTCGGACATGTTTCCCTCCACATACGGCAAGCCGAACGCGTGCGATTGGCAAGCCGACTTGATCGCTGAACGATTATGCGTCGGGCTAACCGGACCCGACAAGGAGCACAAGCTGGACCTTCGGCGGGCGGGATCAAGGTCCGCAGGGCGGCATGGCGCAAACCTGAAACAGGCCAAGAGGCGCCTTTCGGCTCTTTACCCAGATCTCCGAAATAGCGGGGTGCAGACCCGCATGCGCCGACTGGAGGTATCCGGCAACCGCCTATCACTGATTCAGGACTGGCAATACGGTTCGGAACACCCTAAATGGCCAACCCGGGTCCAAAGCGACCGCAGGAACAAAAATCAGAACAGCGGCATTGAACGGTAAGAAACAGGGCCAAGGCTTAACACTATGATGGATCAGCAGAATCTCGGGACGATGCGGCCCGCTTCAGCCGATCCTGCGGCCATTGCCCTCGCCAAAGCCCTTGGACAATGGCCGAAACCGGCTGGTTTCAGGCGTTCCAGCCCCAAAAAGACCTTCGACACCAGGCCGGCGGCGACCGTCGAGGCGCTCGCAAGGGAACTCGGCCTGCGGCTCGGCGATCAAAACGAGCTGACCATCCGGCGCATCAAGCGCGGCAAGGGCTACTCCTTCGTCCGCCCGAACGGGGCTCATATCCGCGACGCCCGCACCATCCGCCGGCTGCACGCCATGGCAGTGCCGCCGGCCTACCGCGAGGTGCGCTACTCCGCCGATCCGAGCTCGCATCTCCAGGCCGTGGGACGCGATGCCGCGGGCCGGCTGCAATATCGCTATCACGCCGATTGGGAGAAGGTCCGCGAGCACCGCAAGGCGCATCGCCTCGAGAAGCTCGTCGGCGCGCTGCCCAAAATCCGGCGCAAGGTCTCGGCGTTCCTGTCAGGGGACGAGCCGACGCGCGAGTTCGCGCTCTCGGCCGTCATCGAACTGATCGCCCGCACCGCGATCCGTCCCGGCAACGAATCCTACGCCCGTCTCAACGGCACTCGCGGCGCCACCACGCTGCTCAAGTCCAACGTCACGCTGGAAGACGATTGCTTTGTGATGACTT
This sequence comes from Bradyrhizobium sp. 153, assembly GCF_023073835.1. NCBI lineage: Bacteria > Pseudomonadati > Pseudomonadota > Alphaproteobacteria > Hyphomicrobiales > Nitrobacteraceae > Bradyrhizobium > Bradyrhizobium sp. 153. Next base: position 51,958 of record NZ_JADPKH010000086.1, read on the forward strand.
TCAAGGCGAAGGGCGGCAAGGCGGTGCGGAAGGAGTGCGACGCAGCCAAGCTAGTCCGCGCCATCGGCATTTTGCAGCGCGTTCCGGGCAAGCGCATGTTCCAGTATCGCGACGCCTACGGCATCGTGCGCGCGGTCAATACCACGCAGGTGAACGCGTTTCTGCGCGAGATCGCCGGCATCAAGATCTCGCTGAAGGATTTTCGCACGCTGATGGCGTCCGCCGTGGTCGTGGAATCGCTGTCGCGGATCACGCCGGCGACCAGCCAGCGTGGCCGCAAGAAGCAGGTGCTTGACGCAATCCGCGCCGCTGCCGACCAGCTCTCCAACACGCCGGCGATCTGCCGCAAGAGCTACGTCCACGACACCATCGTCACCGCCTTCGAGGACGGCATCCTCGAACGCTTTGCCGCGACCATGAAGGGCCAGCGCTCGCAGGCGAGGCGCGAGCAGCTTCTGGCGCAAGTGGTGGCGACCGCGGCGGTCTGATCCGCCTGTCGGCTACGCTTTGTTCGAAACGCCGCGGTCCTGACCGGGATCGCCACCGGCAGCTGCCGTGGTGAGCCGTTCCAGATAATGTGCCCACCCCGTCGCATGTGCGGCGGCCTGTTCTGCGGTCGGCAGGCCGCTGTGGGTCATCCGCAGCAACGTGCCGCCGTCTTGCTCAATCAGGTCGATCTCGATCAGGCTCGAGCCGGGCGGCACTTCCTGGCCGCCCTCCCAGCCGAACGTGTAGGCGAGACGATGCACCGGCACGACCTCGCGGAAAGCGCCGCGGGCGACGCCGCCGCGCGGGCCGACGCCTTTAAGCAGATAGAGCCCGCCGGGACGGGGCTCCGTGGTCGCGTCGGAACCCATCCAGCTCAAAATCTTCTCGGGGTCGGTCAGATAGGCGAAAACAGTCGCGCGCGGGGCGGCGATCTGGGTCTCGCGTCGCACTATGAACGGTTCGGTCATTGGCGATCATCCCTGGGCTGACACTCGGACATGGCGGGGCCGGAGCGGCCCGTCAAGGATTGCCCGTGACAAAGACGGCGCGCTTTCGTCATGATTGAGCCATGCATCTCTCCCCGACCCTCGCCTGGCTTGTCGATGCCGCCGCAGATAGTCTTGGGGCGGACCGCCTGCTTGCGGAACTCGGCGCCCATTTGGTTGCTGATGGCGTGCCGCTTGCGGCGGGGGCGCTGACGCTGGAAGTGCCTGACCCGCTGATCGCGAAGCGGACCTGGTTGTGGCGCGCCGACACTGGCCGGGTGATCGAAGCGCTCGGCTTTGCGCCGGGCGGGCTGGCACCGGACCCGCCGAACGATGCCGGCCGCGGCTGGCTGCGCGATATCGCGGGCGGTGAGGTGCACGAAGATATCGTCGGACGGGCCGATGGGCCTTTGCTTGGGTGGATCGGGCCGGGTCCGTTCACCTCGGGCGAGATCGAGCGATTGCGCCAGGCTGCACGTTTTGCCGCGACGCCGCTCGCCGTGCTCGCCGCGCGTGCCACGTTGCGGGCGACACTCGACGCCTATCTCGGCAAGCGCAGTGCGGAGCGGGTGCTGGCGGCGCCGCTGCGGCGCGATCTTGGCGAGACCATTCAGGCCGCGTTGCTCTATGCCGACTTGCGCAACTTCACCGGTTTGTCGGAGACAAGTCCGCCGGGCGATGTCATCGCAGCGCTCGATGCCTGGTTCGACCGCATCGCCGGCGCCGTTCACGCCTTCGGCGGCGAGGTGCTGAAATTCATCGGCGACGGCGTGCTGGCGATCTTTCCGGTGATCGAAGCGTCACCGCGCCGTGCCTGCGAGGCCGCTCTGCGCGCCGCAAGCGCGGCCGAAGCCGGGATGGCCTATCTCAACGAGGAGCGCCGCGGCAACGGCTTGCCGCCGCTCGCGTTCGGTGCCGCCCTCCATCTCGGCGAGATGCTCTGGGGCAATATCGGCGCTGCCAACCGGCTCGATTTCACGGCGATCGGCTCCGCCGTCAATCTCGCCAGCCGGCTCGAAGGGTTGTGCAAGCCGTTGGGGCGGACCGTGCTCGTGTCGGGCGCGCTCGCTGCAGAGACGGACATGCCTCTGATCGCGCTCGGATCGCATTCGCTGCGTGGGATCGCCGCACCGTGCGAGGTGTTTGCGTTGCCGCAGACGTAGGGCCGAGTTTCGCTCATTCGGGCTACGTACCTACGACGACATCCCACCCATCTTGCAGACGAGCTTCCACTCCTCCGCCGTCACCGGCTGCACCGACAGGCGCGAATATTTCACAAGCGCCATGTCGGCGAGCTTCTTCTCGGCCTTGATCGCGGCCATCGTCACCGGTGTCTTCAGGGGCTTGTCGGCCTTGATGTCGACGCAGACGAACTTGCCGGTCTTGTCGGTCGGATCCGGATAGGCTTCCTTGATGACCTCCGCGATGCCGACGATCTCCTTGCCCTCGTTGGAATGATAGAAGAACGCCTTGTCGCCCCTCTTCATGGCGACCAGGTTCTGGCGCGCGGTGAAGTTGCGCACGCCGGTCCAGGCCTCGCCCTTGGCGCCCTTCGCCACCTGCTGGTCCCAGGACCACACCGACGGTTCGGATTTCACCAGCCAATAAGCCATGTTCATTCCTCTGCCTTGAAGGGGCGCGTCAACAGTCCCGAGATAGCGGCATCGATCGTGCTCCGGCCGCTCAGGATCGAAGCGACCGCTTCCGATACCGGCATCTCAATGTGTTGCGAAGCCGCAAGCTCGATCAGAACCGGCGCGGTGGACTCGCCCTCGGCAAGCTTGCCTGCGGGCGGGTTCTCACCGCGGCCCAGTGCGAGGCCAAGCGCGAAATTGCGTGATTGCGGGCTCGAACAGGTCAGAATGAGATCACCGAGGCCGGACAAGCCCGTGAGTGTCTCGCTGCGCGCACCAAGCGCGCGACCAAGGCGTGTCAGCTCGGCAAAGCCGCGGGTCGTGAGCGCGGCCTGGGCCGAGGCGCCAAGTTTGCGTCCGACCGCAATGCCGACCGCGATCGCGAGCACGTTCTTGGCCGCGCCGCCGATCTCGACGCCACGGATGTCGGTGGAATGATAGGGCCGGAATCTCGGCGAGCCCAGCGCCTGCACTAGGCGGGTAGCCAGCGCTTCTTGTTTCGCCGCCAGCGTTACCGCGGTCGGCAGGCCGCGCGCGACATCGTCGGCGAAGCTCGGGCCTGACAGGATCGCCGGCTGCGCGCCCGGTGCAGCTTCGGTGATCACGTCGGTCATGAATTTGTGGGTGCCGTGCTCGATGCCCTTGGCGCAGGCGACGACGGGTACCGGCCTTGCAATGTGCGAGGCCAGCAGGTTGACCGCGCCGCGCAGATGCTGCGCGGGCGTTGCGATCAGCAGCATGTCGGCGCGCGCGGCGAGCGCCAGATCGCTCGTCACGACGATTTCCGGAGCGATCCGCACGCCGGGCAGCCGCGGATTGTCGCGCGTCGAGGCAATCCGCGTCGCATGTTCGGCATTGCGCGCCCACAGCGTCACGTTCCGTCCTGCCCGCGCCGCCACGGTTGCGAGAGCCGTGCCCCAGGCACCTGCCCCGACCACGGCGACGGAATCGAACGCGGTCATCACTAGAATCCCGCTCGCGTGTTGCCGTAGCCCGCCGGTGCCGTCGCGTTGGCATCGAGCAGCCAGCGTGCGCGGGGCTGCGCGTCCATCGTATCGGTCATGCCGAGCGCAAGGCGTTCGGCGCCGGCCCAGGCGATCATCGCGCCATTGTCGGTGCAGAGCTCGGGCGGCGGCATGATCAGCTGGGTCCCGGCCTGCTGCGCGACGTCGTTCAGGGCCTCGCGGATCGCCTGATTGGCGGCCACACCGCCGGCGGCCACGAGCGCGCGCGGCGCGCCGAACCGCTCGCGGAAAAGTCTTAGACCGACGCTCAAGCGGTCGGCCGTCGACTCCAGCGCGGCGGCTTGAAAACTCGCGCAGAGATCGCTGATGTCCTGCGGCGTGAGCTCGGCGATGCGGCTCGCTTCGTTGCGGACCGCCGTCTTCAAACCGGATAGGGAGAAATTGGCGTCGGGGCGCCCTTGCATCGGGCGTGGAAAGGCGAAGCGCATCGCATCGCCGCTTGCCGCCGCGCGCTCGACCTGCGGACCGCCGGGATAAGGCAGGCCCAGCATCTTCGCGACCTTGTCAAAGGCCTCGCCAATGGCGTCGTCGACCGTGGTGCCGAGCCGCACATACTGGCCGACGCCGGTGACCGCAACGATCTGGGTATGTCCGCCCGAGGCGAGGAATAGGCAATAGGGGAATTCGATTCCGTCGGTGAGACGTGGCGTCAGCGCGTGCGCCTCCAGGTGGTTCACCGCGACGAGCGGGGTGCCGTGCACCATCGCGATCGCCTTGGCGGTGGTGAGCCCAACGATGACGCCGCCGATCAGCCCCGGGCCCGCGGCCGCCGCGACACCGCCCAGCTGGGCGAAGCCGACGCCGGCCTCACTCATGGCGCGGTCGATGATGTCATCGAGCAGATCGACATGGGCGCGGGCAGCGATCTCCGGTACCACGCCGCCGAAGCGGGCGTGCTCCTCGACCTGCGACCGTACGATGTTGGACAGGATCGTCCCGCCACCGTCAGGCGCGCGCTCGACCACGGCCGCGGCGGTTTCGTCGCACGTGGTTTCGATGCCCAATACCAGCATTGGCGAATTGTTATCCAACTTGCGCCCTTGCGCTCATCCGTAAAGCAGAGTTCTGGTACGTCCGGTAGCATTCCGGGCACGGCTTGCGCAATCGTCACGCGCGGCCGCCCTCGCAAATGGCCACCGTCAAATGGTTCGGGAACACCAAGCGATGTCCATTCTCGTCACACGACCACATCCCGACAATGAGGCGTCGGCGGCGAGTTTGCGCGCGCGAGGGCATGTGGTGCTGCTTGCGCCGGTGCTCAAGTTCGAGCCGGTCGCCTTTCATGACGAGAGTGAGACGAGCTATGACGGCATCATCGTTACATCGGCCAATGCGATCCGTGCCGTCGCGCCGCAATTGCCGGGTCTTGGTCTGTTGCACTTGCCGCTGTTTGCGGTCGGCGAGCACACGGCTATTGCGGCGCGCGACGCCGGCTTTGCCGAGGTGATCGTCGCCGGTGGCGACGCCGCGGCCTTGCGTGACAAGGTGGTGCAGAGTGCACGTGACAAGGTGCTGAAGAAAAGGAGCACGCTGCTTTATCTGGCGGGTGCGGATCTGTCGCGTGATCTCGGCGCCGAGCTCAGCGCCGAAGGATTCAATGTGGTCACGCAGACCACTTATCGCATGGCTCCGGTCAAGTTGCTGCCGCGAGAAGTTTGCGAGGGCTTTGCCAGCCATGGGATCGAGGCGGTGCTGCACTATTCCCGGCGCAGCGCGCGGGCGTTCCTGGAGGCGGCGCGGGACGAAGGTGTCGAAATCTCGGCGCTGGCTATACCGCAATGCTGCCTGTCCGAGACGGTTGCCGGCGTGCTGCGAGAGGCCGGCGCGTCGCAGGTTCTGGTTGCGGCGACGCCGGACGAAAATGCCTTATTCGACACCTTGGAGCGTGCTTTGCGCACCCGTTTGGCGTAAGAGGTCGAGCCGAATCCGACGCAATCGGATCCGAAGGATCTGTGCAAGGTATGGATGTGAGGAACCGTCACGATGGTCGACGACAAGCCTGAAGACGCAGGATTGGCCCCCGACAGCGGTCGTGCCAAGCGCGCCCCTCCCACCATCGACCTCGAGGCGAGCGAAGTCTCGACCCAGCCGCAGCAGGCGGCGGGCGAGCCCGAGGCTCAGCCGACGCCGGAGCACGCCGAGACCGAGCCGGCACAATCCGAGCCGGCCAAGTCCGAACTTGCCGACGCTGAGCCGGAACGTGACGAGGCGCCGGCCGCTGTGGCATCCGCGCCTGTATCGCAGCCGATTTCGCCCTGGGTCGTTGCCCCGCTCTCCGGCGCTGTCGCAGCCGCAGTCGTGATTGCGGTCGGTTGGATGCTGGGCTGGCCCGCGGTGCAGGCGCCGCCTGCCGCACCGCAAGTCACGAGCGCGACGGTCGATGCGCTCAGCGGGCGGGTGAGCGCAGTCGAAGCCAAGGCCGGCAAGCCCGTCGCCGATCCAGCGATGGCGGCGCGGATCGACGCGCTGGAGAAGTCCGTCAGCAGTCTGCGCAGCGACATCGCCAATCTGCGCGAACAATCCGACAAGACTGCGAGCGCACTGAACGACGTGAAATCCGCTCCAGATGCTGCCGCGCCCGATCTTGCCACGCTCAACGACCGCATTGCGCAGCTCGAGCGCGCCAGCAGGACCGAACGAGCCGAGCTCGCGCAGCAAGGCGAGAAGATCGCCGAGGCCAAAACGATGGACGACAAGCCGCTGCGCCATGTGGTGGCGGCGGCCCTGCTCGACGTAGCCGTTCGCCATGGCGATCCCTATCAACAGCAACTGGCCGCGGCGCGGTCGCTGACGGCAAAGCCGGATATGCTGAAGCCGCTCGACGCCTTTGCATCGTCCGGCATCCCGACGCCGGTCGCGCTGAGCCGCGAGCTTCTCAATATCGTGCCGAAACTGTCGCCGCCGGCGGAAACCCAGACCGGCGGCACCGGTATCGTCGAGCGTCTCCAGGCGGGCGCGTCGAAGCTCGTCCGCATCGAACGCACCGACGGGATCGGCAATGACCGCGGTGCCATCGTGGCGCGCATCACCTCGGCGGCGCTGCGCAACGATGTGGCGGAGGCACGTCGCGAGCTGAAGTCGCTTCCGGAAACTGATCGCACCGCCGCGCAAGCCTGGCTCGACAAGGCCGATGCTCGCGACGCCGCGCTCGCCGCCTCCCGCAAATTCGCCGACGATGCCATGGCGGATCTCGCCAAATCTGATCCAGCCAAGCCTGCTCAATAAAGATTCGCGCAACGATCGGCGCTTATAGGGATCGCCATGCTTCGCATCGTCCTCTTTCTCATTCTGATCGCATTGGCGGCGGCCGGCGGAGCCTGGGTTGCCGATCAGCCCGGCGATCTGGTCCTGACCTGGGGCGGTCTCCGTGCCACGACGACCTTTCCCGGGTTCGTGCTCGGGCTTGGCATCTTCGCAGCCGCGATCGTGCTGGTCTGGAGCGTCTTGACCATGATCTGGCGCATGCCGGGGCGTCTGCGCCGCCGTCGTCATGAGAAGCGCCATGCCCGCGGTCGCCACGCGATCACTCACGGCCTGCTCGCGATCGGTCATGGCGACACCGCGCTTGCCCGTCGACATGCGGCAGCGGCCCGACGGCATGCGCCGAATGATCCGCTCGCGCTGCTCTTGCACGCGCAGTCGGCGCAGCTCGAAGGCAATCGCGACGAAGCGCAGCGCGTCTTCCGCGCCATGACCGAGCGTGAGGACACGCGGCTGCTCGGCCTGCGCGGCCTCTTCATCGAGGCGCAGCGCGCCGACGATGCGCTCGGCGCCGTGACGATCGCGGAGGAAGCGATCAAGCTGTCGCCATCCTCGACCTGGGCCTCCCATGCCGTGCTTGGCTTCCGCTGCGCGCGCGGCGACTGGGGCGGCGCGCTCGCGATCCTCGATTCGAATCTGTCCGCGGGTCTGATCGACAAGGGGACCTATCGCCGGCAGCGCGGCGTCCTGCTCACCGCGCGCGCGCTGGAATTGGAAACCATGGACCGCGACGTCGCGCGCGAGAGCGTGATGGAGGCGATCAAGCTCGCGCCGACCCTGGTGCCGGCCGCGGTGCTCGCCGCAAAATTCGAGAGCGAAGCGCATCAGGTGCGCCGCGCCATGAAGCTGCTCGAGGCCGCCTGGCTCGCCAATCCGCATCCCGATCTTGCGGATGCCTATGCCCATGTGAAGCTCGGCGATTCCGCCCGGCAGCGCTTGCAGCGGGTCGAGACGCTCGCGGCCAAGACGCCTGCCGACAAGCCCGGCCATGTCGAGGGCCAGCTCGCGATCGCGCGCGCTGCGATCGATGCCTCCGAGTTCGCCCGCGCGCGCGAGGTGCTCGCACCGTACCTCGACGATCCGACCCAGCGCGTTGCGCTGCTGATGGCCGAGATCGAGCGTACCGAGCACGGCGATGGCGGCCGTGCGCGCGCCTGGACCTTGCGTGCGGTGCGGGCCCGCCTCGATCCGGCCTGGACTGCGGACGGCTATGTCAGCGACCGCTGGCGTCCGGTCTCTCCGGTCACCGGCCGTCTCGACGCCTTCCAGTGGCAGACGCCGGTCGCGAGCCTGCCTTCCGACAAGGGCACCACGATCGAATCCTCGGCCTTCGAGGAGGCCATGCTGGCGGCACCGCCGCCGAAGCGAGTGACGGCGGCCAGCAAAGCGCCGGTGGAACCGGTGGAGACGGCGCCAGCGCCGGCTGCCCAGGACAATTCCCCTCCTCAGGCCAAGGAAGGTTCCAAGGAAGGTTCCGAGGAAGCTCCCATGGAAGCTCCCAAGGAGGCTGCCAAGGAAGAACCAACGATCGTGGCTTCCGAGCCGGTTGATCCGGCTCCCGCGCCTGCCGAATCATCGCCGCCGGCGGCAACGCCGGTATTCCGGAGCCGCGCCGACATTAGCAAACCCGGACCGGCCCCCATCCCTGCCGTGATCCCGATCGTCCGCGCGCCGGATGATCCCGGGGTCGACGACGAGGGACCGAGCGACGAATTTACGGAACAAATCGGCACGCCAAAGGCCCAGGCCGGCGGGTGGCGCGGATTCTGGTCTCGCTGGGGCGCGTGAGGCCCATTTCGAACGCCGCTTGTCCTTGCCAATTCGGGCCATGCCCGATATCAGGGGCGCGCGTATCGGGGCCGGCATTGTCCTGGCTCCGGCAGGGTTCGCCGCAATAGCTCAGTCGGTAGAGCACGTCATTCGTAATGACGGGGTCGGGGGTTCGAATCCCTCTTGCGGCACCACCACTTAGCTGTCCAGCCCGGAGACATAGGTAACAGGTCGTACCTGAGACATGGGTGACAACCTCGTGCCGAACGGGCTGTCGAGGGTTGCAGGGTCACTCACTCCACGCATTTCTTGGCACGGCCATTATAGCTCGGCCCGCACGTTCACTGCGCGCGCGAAGGGCGCAGCCTGAGTGATCGTGATCACGTAACCTCAGGCGGGCTTCCCGTAACGTCCCGGTTACGCCAACACGGGGAGATTTCACATGCGCAAGATCATTCTGGTTGCCGCCATGCTCCTGGCCTCTGCGTCTGCCCAGGCAGGCGGATCCCGCAGCCTGTCACTGGCCGCGGCAGGCGAGCAGACCTCCGCGCCGCAAATCACGACCACTTCGGCGACGGCCGCTCCGACGCAGGTGAGCGACGTCGTGCCAGCCAATGAGGCTCCGAAATATTCCGATCGTCCGCCGGCAGTGTCGCTTTCTGCGCCGGCTGCGCCGACCGCTCCGGCCGTGACGACGCCCACGACGAGCTCCGCGCAGGTCACGACGATCAAGCCCGCCAGCAAGACCACGGCAACGGCGGACAAGCCGAAGCACAAGCGCAGCTGGACCGAACGTCGCATCATCGGCGAGCTGCACCGCCACGGCATCTACTGGTAACAGCCGCTTGCCCAAAGCAAATGGCCGGGGGAAGGGCCCGGCCATGCGCATATTGAAGCGGTGATCGCGCTTACTGCGAAACCGTCTGCACCACACTTGCGATCGGACGGGCGCTCGAGGTCGGCACCTTCAAGTCCTTCAGCAATGCCTCGTCATATTCCGGCAGCGTCTGAATGGTCGTCTTGGCCTTCATTTGCACGATCTTGTAGCCGCCGGCCTTGAGCCGCGCGAGCAGCGCCGGCATGGCTTCGCCGGTGTGCTTCTGGAAATCGTGCATCAGGATGATGCCCTTGCCGAGCTTGTCCAGCCTGGTCATCACGGTCTCGACGATCTTCTCCGGCGTGGCGCCCTTCCTGAAGTCGAAGGAGTCGATGTCGGTCGAGAACATCGCGACGTTGCGGGTGCCGAAATAGGTCACCATCGCGGGATTGTGCTGAAGCTGCGGGAAGCGGAAGAACGGCGCCGGATTGGTGCCGAGCGCGAATCTCACGGCGCTGAAGCCCTTCTCGACCTCGTCCTTGACCTGCTGCTCCGTCATCTTCTTGCTGTTGAGGTTGACATGCGACCAGGTGTGCGTGCCGACCGTGTGGCCCTGGGCCAGCACCTGGCGCAGGATCTCCGGATGATAGGTTGCGTGCTTGCCGACCGAGAAAAACAGGCCCTTGGTGCATTCATCCGCGAGCGCCTTGAGTACGGCGGGCGTATTGACCGGCCACGGACCATCGTCGAAGGTCAGCACGACCTCCTTCTCGGTGAGAAAGTCGAACTGCTTGAAGTGCTCGAAGCCGAAGCCGGGACCGCCTGTGGTGTCGATCTCGACCACGCGGGCAACGCCCAGCGCGTTCGGATTGGCGCAGGCCTGTTTCTGCTGCACCGGCATGGCCGGGGCGGGCGCCGCGGCAGCTGCCGCCGGCTTGGCCGCGATCGCCGCGGTGGTCTCGACGTCATCCTTGGCGGCGAGCTTCGCCGGTGCCGGCAATGGATCGGCGGCACGGGCGGCAACTGTCTTGGGGGCGCCCTGATCGGCGCGCGCGGAATAATAAAACCAACCGCCGGCGGCGATCACGACCGCCGCAACTACACTGGCCAGCATCAGGCCCAACGCATTACGCATCGCTATTCTTTCCAATTACGCAACCAAACCGGCGGAATTTCCCGCGCGACGAGCCATTAATGCGAAGGAACAGTTAACGTGACACCAACGCGACGCCGGTCGCGTAGGAATTTCAGCGAAGTGCGCCAAAGTGACTGAGGTCACAGAGGCTGTGCCTCCCGTGACCATCATCACAGTGGAAACGGTTTGGCCGGAGCATCGTAGTTCCCATCAACAACCGGCGCCGTTCCGACGGTGCCAATGGGAGCTTCAAATGACCAAGTCGTTTTCCAGCAAGATCCGCGACACCAGTCTGGCCCTGGGCTTTGCCGCCATCGTGTCGACCGTCTCGACGACCTCGGGCTTCGCCTTCTCGGCCGAAGCGCAGCAGATGTGCACCGGCGATGCCTTCCGACTCTGCTCCGCGGACATTCCCAACATCCCGAAGATCACGGCGTGCATGATCAAGCATCGTTCTGACTTAACCGCCGGCTGCCGCGCGGTGATGGACAAGGACCTCGCCAAGGGCGCGTCGCGCAAGGTCGCTGACGCGCAGGACAAGCAGTAAGCAACACGGCGATCGTTGCGTCGGATAGCTCCCCTCGCGATGTACCCCGGGGTCAAGCCGGCGCCATGCGGTGGCACGTTGCAGCCAGTCAACAAAGCCGTTGCGGCCTTAGGACCATCGCACTAGCTTCGCCCGCACATTCTTTGCGGTAGAAGGCATTACGCGATGGCTAGATTTCTTTTCGTTATTTCTTTGCTCCTGTGCGCATCGGCCGCGTCCGCGCAGCAGCAGCCCGGCCACGATGCCTGCGCGCGTGATGTCAGTCGCTTCTGCCGCGCCGTGATGAACAATGGCGACGGCGCTGTGCTCGCCTGCCTGAAGCAGAACCGCACCCGGCTGAGCAAAGGCTGCGACAAGGTGCTGACGGATCACGGGCAGTAACCTGTCATTCCGGCCTCGCGCCTGACGGCGCGCTGCGGAATGACGAACGTGAGGCTTACGTGCTGCTCCCCGCCGCGGTCGCGACCACCGGCAGCACTTCGCTATTGGCGCGGTCCGGCGTGTCCTCCTTCCAGCGCACCGAGCCGAACGGACGCTCCAGCATGCGCCGGATCCGCACCGGCTCGGGGCCGATGTGGAAGGCCATGGCTTCCTGATGCAGAGCGCGTTCGGACTGAGTCGAACGGTTGCGCTGGCGTAAATAGTCAAGCCACGTCGGACAATGATAGCGCTCGGTCCACAATTCCGGATCGGCGATGTCGCGTGCGATCGACCAGCCATAGGCGCCGTTCCGCTGCCGGGAGAGCTGTACGTCCTGCATCACATTGTGGAAGGCGCGGGCATTCTCTTGGCTTACGCGGTATTCGATCTCAACCACCAGAGGCCCGCTGCGGCCGGTCAGCGACAGCTTCACCTCAGGATCGGCCAACACCTCGGCATCCTCATTGCGCGCGCCGACGCGCGGCATCGCTAGCCAGACGCCGAGCAGCGGCGAGATCAGCATCAGGCCGGCCGCGACCAGGAGTGCGACCTCGACCCCGGCATAGTCGGTGAGATGGCCCCAGCCCCAGGCGCCGATCGCGATGCCACCCGAGATCGAGGCCTGGAACGCCGCGAGCGAGCGGCCCGCGACCCAGCGCGGCGCCGAGAGCTGCACGCCGATATTGAACAGCGCGATCGCGGCCATCCAGACCGCGCCGGCCAGCACCAGCGCAGTTGCCGTCAGCACCGGCTCCGTGCTCAAGCCGACCGCGGCCATCGCAAACGCCATCGAGATGGTGCAGGCGCGGATCGCGGCTTCGCCGCTCATGCGCTTGCGCAATTCATGGATGTTGAGCGCGCCGATCACGGCCCCCATGCCGAAGGCGCCGAGCATGATGCCGTAGGTCTGCGCGCCGCCATGCAAGAGGTCGCGCGCGACCAGCGGCATCAGCGCCATCACGGCCCCGCCGATCAGGCCCATCACCAGCGTGCGCAACAGCACGATCTTGATCGGCGGCGAATTGGTGATGTACCGGAAGCCCGAGACCATCGCGCGGTTGAGCTTCTCTCGTGGCAGGCGCGAGGGTTCGGTGTTGCGGCGCCAGAGCAGCAGGACCACCAGCAGCGGCAGATAGAGAATCGCGTTGCAAGCGAACGCCGCCACCGCGCCGAGCGCAGCGACGATCACGCCGCCAACCGCGGGACCGAAGCTGCGCGCGATGTTGTAGCTGATGCCGTTGAGCGCGACGGCCGAGGGCAGTGCGTCGGGCGGCACCTGTTCGCTCACCGAGGACTGCCAGGCGGGGCCGAACAGCGCATTGCCGCTGCCGACGACGAAGCAAAAAGCGAGCAGCAATTCGGGAGTGATCAGATTAAGGCCGGCCAGCACGGTGAGCGCGCTCGCGCCGACCAGCGCGATCGACAGCGAGACCAGGGTGACGATGCGTCGATCATACATGTCTGCGATGGCGCCCGCCGGCATCGAGATCAGCATGATCGGCAACATCAGCGCGGTTTGCACCAGCGCCACCTTATCGGCCGAGGCCGCCATCTGCGTCATCGCCCAGGCGGCACCAACGCCTTGGATCAGGAGGCCGAGATTGGAGAGCAGGCTGGCAAGCCAGATGCGCCGGAATACGGTGTACCGCAGCGGCGCGGTGATGCCGTCGGCGACAATTTTCTGGCGGTTCCTCTGCTCGGTCATATCCCTTCCAAACGGTCTGGCAGAAATGGTCCTGGCGATTCCGGCAAATTCAGTGATGCCTGCGAAAGTCCTTCGCTGTCCAGTGATTAGGCCAGTATAAGCGGTGCAAAGAGGCGTTTGCCGGGGAGGAACAGATGAAGCTGTCGCGACGGACGATCCTGCAAGGGGTCAGCAGCTTGCCTTTCGCAGTTGCGAGCTTGCCGGCAGGCGCGATGGCCCAAACCGCACCGGCCGCCACGCCAAGCACTGAGCTGCCGCCGATCCTGTTCGTCCACGGCAACGGCGACTACGACGCGCTCTGGATGACGACCTTGTGGCGGATGGAATCGAACGGCGTCGCACGCGATCGCATGGCGGCGATCAATTTCACCGATCCGCTTGCGCGCAGCGACGACAAGGTCGAGCAGGCGAACCGGTCATCGACAGAAGACCAGCGCCGCGAGCTCACCGCCGCCATCGCTGACCTGAAGCGCCGTACCGGCGCGTCGCGCTTGGCGCTGGTCGGCAGCTCCCGAGGTGGCTATGCGATCCGTAACGTCATCAAAAATGGCGGTGCCGGCGATGTCAGCCACGCCGTGTTGTGCGGCACGCCCAATCACGGCGTGTTCGCGACCGACGACCAGCCCAACAACGAGTTCAATGGCCGCGGTGCATTCCTGCGCGGCTTGAACGACGGCGAGAGCGAGGTGACGGCGGGCACAGCTTTTCTCACCTTGCGCAGTGACGGCCTGGACAAATATGCACAAGCCGACGGCCGTTTCATCGGAAAGCCCGGCGTCCCGACCGGTATTACCGCGGAGGGGCCGGAGCTGAAGGGGGCCACCAACCTCGTACTCGGTGCGCTCGATCATCGCGAGGTGGCGTTTCATCCGCGCGCATTTCGCGAGATCTACAAGTTCGTCGCCGGGCGCGAGCCGATGCGCATCGCGATTGTGCCGGAGCCAAGCGTGAAGTTGAGCGGTTTGGTCACGGGCACGCCGGGCGGCGTGCCGACCAACCGTCCGGCGGCCGGCGCAACCGTCGACGTCTTCCGCGTCGATCCCGAAACGGGAGAGCGCAAGGGCGTTGCGCTGCACAGCTCAAAGACCGGTGCCGATGGCCGCTGGGGACCGGTGCAGATCGATCCTACCTGGTCGCTCGAATTCGTCCTGGTATCTCCCGACACGCCGACGACGCACATCTACCGCTCGCCATTCCCGCGCTCGTCGGACGTCGTGCACCTGCGGCCTGCGCGCCCGCTCGGGCCGGCTGACAAGGACGCAGGAGCTGTCGTGATCATGTCTCGGCCGCGCGGCTATTTCGGCCTGCCGCGGGACGTGGTGCTGCTCGACGGCAAGGAGCCGGCCGACGTCAAACCGGGCGTGCCCACGGATGCGGCAGCAACCCTGCGGCTTCCGGCCAGCGAGGTCGGGCGTAACATCGTGGCCCAGTTTGGCGAAGAACGGATTGTGGCACGCGCCTGGCCCGCCTCTGAGAGCAGGATTGCGATTGCCGAGCTGACTTATTAGCTGTTTGCTTGCGTCACTTCCGCCGGAGAGAGCCATGAACATCGCCAGCGTGCATCGGCCCATCATCCCTCCGACCCCGCCGCGTGCGCCGGACGACATGTCGTTCTTTGGCAAGCTCGCGGTGATCCGCCAGAACATGATCGCGACCTGGGGGCAGCGCGCCTATGAGGAAGACGTCATCCCGGGCCGCTTTTTTTTCCGCAACAGTTTCATCCTGAACCAGCCGGACGCGATCCGGCACGTCCTGCTCAGCAATTACGAGAACTATACGCGCACGCCGGCGGGCATCCGCATGCTGCGCCCGGTGCTCGGTGACGGCCTCCTGATTGCGGAAGGTCATTCCTGGACCTTTCAGCGCCGCACGCTGGCCCCGGCCTTCACGCCGCGCGCTACCGCAAATCTCGTCCCGCACATGACCGCGGTGCTCGACGAAGCGATTGCGAAGCTCGACGCGCGAACCGGCGAGCCCGTCGATCTGCGCGAGGTCATGCAGCGCATGACGCTCGAGATCGCCGGGCGCACGATGTTCTCGTTCGGCATGGACCGCCATGGCGCGACCTTGCGCAATTTCATCATGGAATATGCCGCGCGGCTGGGACGGCCCTATTTCCTCGACATGGTGCTGCCGGTGTCCTGGCCGAGTCCGATGGATCTTGCACGGGCGCGCTTTCGCAAGCGCTGGACCGAATTCGTTGCCATGCTGGTCGCCGAACGGCGCGCGGCGGGCAAGAAGGACGGCGCGCCGCCGCGTGACCTGTTCGACCTCATGGACGAGGCCCGCGATCCTGAAACGGGCAAGGGCTTTTCCGACGAACAGCTCGTCGACGAGGTCGCAACCATGATCCTGGCGGGTCACGAGACTACGGCGACGGCGCTGTTCTGGGCGCTCTATCTGCTGTCGCTCGACCCTGACACGCAGGAGGAGGTCGCCTCCGAGACCTGCGGCGAACATCTCGACAGCATGGCCGACATCGAGCGGCAGAAATTCACCCGTGCCGTGATCGAGGAGACCATGCGGCTCTATCCGCCCGCCTTCCTGGTCGCGCGTGCCGCGCGCGAGAAGGACAACGCGGCCGGCATCGAGATCGGCAAGGGCGACATCATCATGATCGCGCCGTGGCTTTTGCACCGGCACGAGAAACTGTGGGATCAGCCGAACGCGTTCATTCCAAAGCGCTTCATGGCGAAAGAGCCGCCTGATCGCTTCGCATATCTGCCGTTCGGCGCCGGCCCCCGCGTCTGCATCGGCGCGCCGTTTGCGCAAGCCGAATCGGTGCTGGCGCTGGCCCGGCTGATCGGCGCGTTCCGCGTCGAGCTTGCCGATACCGTTCCCGTGATTCCGCATGGCGTCGTCACGACGCAGCCGGACCACTCACCCATGTTCCGCATCACGCGTCGGTAACGGATGCTCGTCTGGCCGATGGCGTGATCCACCTTAGACAGAGCCCCGCCATGAGCGACATCCAGGCCCAGTTTTCCGTTCTGAAGCAGACCGCCGACGCCAAGGTGGTCGACGCGATTGCGCAACTGATCGCCAATGGTCAGGACCGAGACCTCAACCGCATCAACGTGCTGGATTTTGCTGATCGTGCCGGGCTCGATCAGGAGAAGGTCATTTCCGGATTTCTGCACGCATCGCGGCTAGGCCTGTTCGACATGAGCTGGAACGTGCTGTGTCCCGGCTGCGGAGGAGTTCTGGGTGCGCATACGACGTTGAAATCCCTGAAGCATGAAGACTACAACTGCGCGCTCTGTGCAGCTGGGTACGAGGCGTCAGTCGATGAGATGGTCGAGGTGGCTTTTACCGTCAGTCCGCGTGTCCGCCGGATCGGTGCTCACGATCCCGACACGTTGCCGATCTGGGAATATGTGCGGCAGATGTTCTGGAGCTCCGGCGTCGACATCAACGATGAATCGTTCTCGCGCCTGATCAACGAAGTGACGCTGGAAGCGCTCGAATTGCCTGCCGGCGAAAAGGCGATCCTCTCGCTGAAGCTTCCCAACCAGTTCGTCATCGTCTTCGAGCCGGTCACGCATTCCGCCCATTTCCTGGATGTTCAGGGTGAGCCGACGAGCGAACGTCAGCAGCTTTCGATTATGTTCAACAAATTAGAGGCGCCTACGGGGACCACTGTGATGCGCCCTGGACCGTTGCGCCTCACGCTCGAGAATCAATCAGGCAATCGCGTGTTGCCCTCGGTGTGGATTGCCGCCGACGCGTTGCATGAGATGATCGGCAAGCGCAAGCCCATTCTGACGGCCAAGCGGATGCTGTCCAATCAGACGTTCCGCGACGTCTTCAAGGCCGACAACCTCAATGTCGACCAGCGATTGAAGATCACGTCGCTGACCTTCCTGTTCACTGACCTGAAGGGGTCGACGGCGCTGTACGAGCGAGTCGGTGATCTCAGTGCTTTTGACCTCGTGCGCGCGCATTTTCGTGCGCTGCTGGAGATCATTGCCGCCGAGAAGGGGGCGGTTGTGAAGACAATCGGCGACGCTGTCATGGCGACCTTCGTCAGACCTGAGCACGCAATTACCGCGGGGCTGCGCATGCGCGCAGCCATGGATGAATTGAACAAGGAGCGCGGCGCCAACGATCTCATTCTCAAGATCGGTATTCATGAGGGGCCTTGCCTCGCGGTGATGCTCAACGAGCGCCAGGATTATTTCGGTCAGACCGTCAACATCGCCGCGCGCGTGCAGAGCCTGTCGACCGCGCAAGAGATCCACATCACCGGCCCAGTCCTCGATGTGCCGGCGGTTGCCGAAATCCTTCAGCAGCGCGAGATCAAGCCAATCCAGAAGCAGGCGGCTCTGCGCGGCATTGCCGACAAGATGGTGGTGTACGAGATACCGTAAGGGATGCGTCCGACATGCGCTCCGTCGCATTGACGGCGTGGCGGCGGATGCGCGCTACATCCTCCAGCGTCGATCGGACCGGACATAACGCCAACCGGCAGATTGCCGAAACGTAATGCGGCGCGCGGAACTGACGCACATTGCGCCGGTTGAATTTGCGCCTCATATAATGCTGGTAGCATCCGCCTCTCGCGGCTTCATCGATCTCGGTAGGACTTTATGCTCGACGGCCTGCGCCAATTCATCGCCGACATTGTTGCTCCCCACGACCAGACTCGCGCATTCGGCGACAGCGACTATCGGCTGGCGGCCACGGCGCTGCTGATTCACGTGGTCTCGCTGGACGGTCAGCCGAGCGCAGCCGAGCAACGTAAACTGCATAGCCTGATCGAAAGCCACTTTGGGCTGGATCGCGGCACTGCGGACCGGCTGATCGCCGACGCCACCGAGGTCGAGGGCGAGGCGGTCGATCTCTATCATTTCACCAGCGTGATCATGCGCTCGCTCGACGAAGAGGGTCGCAAGCGCATTGTGCGGATGATGTGGGAACTGGTCTATGCAGACGGCCAGGTCAGCGAGTTCGAGGACAACGTCGTCTGGCGCGCCTCTGATCTGCTCGGGATTTCGCAGCGCGACCGGATCGACCTGAAGCACGCGGTCGCGGACCGAGCCGGTGGTCAGGTCAAGGACAGCGCGGTCGCGGCTGACGGCTCTGGCCTCGACTGATGGCGGCCTGCGCGGAGACATGACGAAACTTTAATTTATCCGCCGCCTGCGCCGAATTCGCCTGCAAATCAAAGGTTTTTCAAGGCGGCTTGTCGTTCTGCTCAAGCGGCCATGCTGGCAGCGCAGCTTGCATGTCGCGCGTGGCCTATGCTCTCGTTCCACCATTGCGGGGCCAAAAACTTGAATTCAAGAGACTTCGATCGTGACTGAGCGGGTGACGCTGATTACCGGTGCCTCGGCGGGTATCGGCATGGAGCTGGCGCGCGTGTTTGCCGCCAACGGGCATCGCCTCGCATTGACCGGGCGACGGGCGGGCCGGTTGGAAGCGCTTGCCGCGGAGCTGGCCGCCAAGGGCGGCAAGAAACCGATCGTGATCGCCTGCGATCTCGAGGAAGCGGATGCCGGCGACAAGATCGCGGCAGCGCTTGCCGCCGAAGGTGTCGAACTCGATCATCTCGTCAACAATGCCGGTTTCGGCGTGTTCGGTGATGCGATCGAGCGCGATCGCGTCGAGCAGCTCGGCATCGTCGATGTCAATGTCCGGGCCCTGACGGATCTGTCGCTGCGCTTTGCCGATCAGCTCATCAAGAACAGGGGCGGTCTTCTCAATGTCGGATCTGTCGCCGGCTTTCTGCCTGGCCCCGGCATGGCCGTCTACTACGCCTCAAAGGCCTATGTCATCTCCTTCACCGAAGCGCTGCGGGCGGAGCTTGCACCGCGCGGCGTCCGCGTCACCGTGCTTTGCCCGGGCCCGGTGCCAACCGAATTCCAGGCTCGCGCCGGAGTCGGATCCCAACATGATACGGCGGTTCTCAACGTCTCTGCCGCCGAGGTGGCCCGCGATGCGTATCGCGGTCTGATGGCCAACAAACGGGCAGTGCTGCCTGGTCTGGGCATCAAGATTGTGCCGTTGGCGCTGCGTTTCTTCCCGCGCGGCTTCATCTTGGCCGCGACCAGCCGATTCCAGAGGCGCAGATCCTAGAGAAGGCCTGAGGCGTCCGTAGTGGCCCGGAGCTTGCTTTGATCTCGGTGTGTGCGCGAACTCACACGATGTTAACCATCGCTTAGCTATGCTGGCGGTCTGAACCGATAGCACTCGCAGAGGCCATGTCGTTCCGGACGGACAGGTTTCGTCGCGCAGAATTGGTGCCCCTCCGAACGAGGACGCCTGGCGCGGCCGCCTTCGTCTCCGAAGCCCGGCTCCCGGTTCTGATCGTCCTGCATCAGGAATCCTCGACCCCCGGCCGAATCGGCAATGCCCTGCGCGCGCTCGGCCATCGTCTCGACATCCGGCGACCGCGCTTCGGCGATGCCCTGCCCGAGACGCTCGATCAGCATGCCGGCGTCGTGATCTTCGGCGGCCCCATGAGCGTCAACGATCCCGATGACTACATCCGCCGCGAGATCGACTGGATCGAAATTCCGCTCCGCGAGCAGCGGCCGTTCCTCGGCGTCTGCTTAGGTGCACAGATGCTGGCGATGCAGCTCGGGGCCCACGTCGCGCCTCATGCGGAGGCGCTGGCCCAGATCGGGTACTACCCGATCAGGCCCACTGCCGCGGGACATGCGCTCTGCCCGCACTGGCCGGGGCAAGTCTACCACTGGCATCGCGAAGGATTTGATCTTCCGGTCAGCGCCGAGCTGCTCGCCGAGGGCGATGATTTTCCGGTGCAGGCGTTCCGTACGGGCAATGCCTTCGGTGTGCAGTTTCATCCAGACGTGACCTACGCGATGATGTGTCGCTGGACCACGCGCGGCTATGATGGCTTCAGCGCGCCGGGTGCGCGGCAGCGGCATCATCATTTTGCAGATCGTGCCGTCTACGACGCCGCGGAACGCGCCTGGCTCGATCACTTCATCGATGGCTGGCTGGCGCGCCGGCCGGCGCTTGCGCAAGCCGCCGAGTGATCGCGCCTTCGCCCGAAGCCCTTGCCTCTCCCCTGAATATGCTAGGCTCTCTGTCAACGAGCGCACACGAACGCGCCGGCAAAGGGAGAGCGCCATGGCCTACGAGCACATTCTCTATGAAGTGAGCGACAAGATCGCAACCATCACGCTCAATCGCCCGGATCGCATGAACGCTTGGACGCCGATCATGGAGCGCGACGTGCGTCACGCGATGGAAGCGTCAAGCATCGACGACAAGGTCCGCGTCATCGTGCTCACTGGTGCGGGCCGCGCCTTCTGCGCCGGCGCCGACATGGATGCGCTGAAAGGGCTCGACCCCGATGACGTCAGACGCGCCTCGAACCTGCCGCCCTTTGACATGAACCGCCGGCCGGATTGGCAGACGCGCTACGGCTATTACCCATCGATCAAGAAGCCGATCATTGCCATGCTCAACGGCGCGACCGCGGGCATTGGCCTCGTCCACGCGCTCTATTGCGATCTGCGCTTTGCCGCCGACAACACGGTGTTCACGACCGCCTTCGCGCGGCGCGGTCTGATCGCCGAGCACGGCATCAGCTGGATGCTGCCGCGCATCGTCGGTCATGCCAACGCGCTGGACCTGTTGCTTTCGGCCCGGCGCGTGCCGAGCGCGGAAGCGCTGCGGATCGGGCTGGTGAACCGGATCTGCTCGCCGGAGAAACTGCGCGAGGAGACCTATGCCTATGCCCGAGACCTCGCCGATTTCGTCTCACCGAGCGCGATGGCGGTGATCAAGCGGCAGCTATACGAGGTGCCGTTCCACACGCTGGCCGAGGCGACGATCGAAGCCAACCGAGAGATGATGGTGGCGCTGAACGGCAGCGATTTCCGGGAAGGAGTCGCAAGCTTCATCGAGAAGCGGCCACCGCGGTTTACGGGGAAATAGGGGCAGGAGCTTCGAGCAGTCCATCTTCGCCCTTTGGGCTTCGCCGGACACCACGCTTCGCCCTTGCGGCCCCGACGTGGCTGCGCCACGCGGAGCCCGAAGGGCGAAGCGTGGTGGAGCCAGGCGGGATCGAACCGCCGACCTCGTCATTGCGAACGACGCGCTCTCCCAGCTGAGCTATGGCCCCTTTGCTGGCCGCTCTGGTGAATGCGGCCGACAACCGGGCGCCATTTAAGTCCCCGCCAAGGTCAAGTCAAGGACGGCTATAACCCGGTTTTAGCCATCCGGGCGCCGACTTCCCTTGTTTGGGTCGGGGGGAACCGATATCAAGCCAACGGCGTCAATCCCGACCGGAGCCAGAGTTTTCAAAAACCATGCGTGCCGTTCTCGACATCGTCATCATCGTGCTCGATCTCTACGTCTGGCTGCTGATCGCGTCCGCGATCCTGTCCTGGCTGATCGCCTTCAACGTGGTGAACACCCGCAACCAGTTCGTCTCGGCGGTGGCGGAGTTCCTGTACCGCATCACCGAGCCCTTGCTGGCACCTATTCGCAATTTCCTGCCCAGTCTCGGCGGCCTCGACATCTCGCCGATCATCCTGATCCTGCTGATCATGTTTATCGAGCGGGTGATCCTGTATTACATCTACCCGAACGTGATCTAGGCAGGCTGGAGCGCCTTGGTTGCCAAAGAACCCTGGCGTCCCTCCGGCACAGGAATCAGCATCGCGGTGCGGGTGACGCCGCGCGGCGGCCGCGACGACATCGACGGGATCGAGCAGCTCTCCGACGGCCGCAGCGTGCTCAAGGTGCGGGTACGCGCCATTGCCGATGGTGGCGAGGCCAACAAGTCGGTCTTGGTCCTGCTGGCGAAATCGCTTGGTGTGCCCAAGGCCAACGTCAGGCTTTTATCCGGGGCGAGCTCGCGGCTGAAGCAGATCGCGATCGAGGGCGATTCGGCAGGGCTCGGCGAAGCCTTGCGTCAGCTCGCTTTCGTCAAATCGATAGACCATGGGAACTGACATGACCGCTAAAATCATCGATGGAAAAGTCATTGCCGCGGAACTTCGCGGCCGCGTCGCCGAGGAGGTCGCCCGCGTCAAGCGCGAGCACAATCTGGTGCCGGGCCTTGCGGTGGTGCTGGTCGGCAACGACCCTGCCAGCGAGGTCTATGTCCGCTCCAAGCACACCCAGACGCAAGGCGCCGGCATGGCCTCGTTCGAGCACAAGCTGCCGGCCGACGTTTCGCAAGCAGACCTCTTGGCGCTCGTCGCAAAGCTCAACCGCGATCCGGCCGTGCACGGCATTCTGGTGCAACTGCCGCTGCCGAAGGGGCTGAACACCGAGGCCGTGATCAACGCCATCGATCCCGCCAAGGATGTCGATGGCCTGAATCCGAGCAATGCCGGCCGGCTCGCCGGCGGTTTTGAGGCGCTGTCGCCCTGCACGCCGCTGGGCTGCATCATCCTGACCAAAAGCGTGCACGCTTCGCTCGAAGGCATGAACGCTATCGTCATCGGCCGCTCCAACCTGGTCGGCCGTCCGCTGGTGCAGTTGCTGCTGAACGAGAACGCCACGGTCACGATCGCGCATTCGCGCTCGCGCGATCTGCCTGCCCTCGTGAAGCGCGCCGACCTCGTCTATGCCGCTGTCGGCAAGCCGGAGATGGTGCGCGGCGACTGGCTAAAGCCGGGCGCGACCGTGATCGACGTCGGCATCAACCGCATCCCCAAACAAGACGGCAAGACCCGCCTCGTCGGCGACGTTGCCTATCAGGAAGCGCTTGGGGTTGCCGGCGCGATTACGCCGGTGCCGGGCGGCGTCGGCCAGATGACGGTCGCCTGTCTGCTGGTGAATACGCTCCGTGCCGCCTGCGCGATCACAGGGCTGCCGAAGCCGGCGGTGTAGGTTGTCGTCTCCGGGGCGGCTCGAAGAGCGAACCCGGAATTTCGGGCCACACACTTCTGGATTCCGGGTTCGCTCTTCGCGCGCCCCGGAACGACGGTTATTTCGTTACTTCTTCTTTTTCTTCTCGCGCTCAATGCCTTCGAGAATCAGCTTGTGCGCGTCCTCGGGGCCGCCCCAGCGCAGGATTTTCACCCACTTGCCCTTCTCAAGATCCTTGTAGTGCTCGAAGAAGTGCTGGATCTGCTGGAGCGTGATGTCAGGCAGGTCAGAGTAGCTCTTCACCTTATCGTAGCGCTGCGTCAGCTTCGACGACGGCACCGCCAAGATCTTTTCGTCGCCGCCGGCTTCGTCTTCCATGAACAGCACGCCGACCGGCCGCACGCTCATGACGGCGCCGGGAATGATGGCGCGGGTGTTGATGATCAGGACGTCACAGGGATCGCCATCATCCGACAAGGTGTGCGGGATGAAGCCGTAGTTCCCGGGGTAACGCATCGGCGTGTAGAGGAAGCGGTCGACCACGAGCGTGCCGGCCTCCTTGTCCATCTCGTATTTGATCGGTTCGCCGCCCACGGGGACCTCGATGATGACATTGACGTCATGTGGTACGTTTTTCCCGATCGAGACCGCATCGATACGCATTCAAGGCTCCGTTGTTGCCGAGGTGACATCGCGCCCGGCAGCGATTTTGGCGCTGTCATACGCGGGCTTGGCCCGCTGATCCATCGCGTTTTTGTGAAATAATGAATCCGGCGATCACCGGCCCAAGTGGCAACGGTATCGACGGATGGAAACGCTGCCGATTCAGGTTTCAGCAGCTCAATTGGTCCAGGCGAAGGCAACCTTGTCGAGCGACTTCGGCCCGAACCGCTCCGAGGAGCGTGCCACCATGCGGCCGCCTAGGGCACGGTAGAACTCGGTGGCCGGATCGTTGTCCGACAGCGCCCACACCACCATGCTTTTCAGGCCGCTCTGCATCAGGTCGCGGCGGGCGGCGGCGAACAGGCGGCGGCCGAAGCCGAGGCCCTGGAATTCAGGACGCAGATAGAGTTCGTAGATCTCGCCGTCGAAATGCAAGCTGCGGGCACGGTTGCGGCCATAATTGGCGTAGCCTGCGATCTTGTCGCCGAACACCAGCACGCTGACGCGGCTGCCCTTGCGGATCGCACTGTCCCACCATTGCGGACCGCGGCGGTTGATCAGCTTCTCCAACTCGGCGCCGGGAATGATGCCCTGATAGGCCGAGCGCCAGGCTTCGTCATGGGTCGACGCCACCGCAGTTGCATCTGCGGCTTTGGCCGGCCGGACTTCGATCAGGGTTGTGCTCATGGACGCGATCAAACCAAGTCGCCGCGCCGGCGGCAAGACCTATCGTTAATTATCGGTTAACCTGTGGACTTTCTGCATCAGTTTTTAACCATGTTGTACCGAAAGAGGACAAGCCGCCGTTCAGAACGGGATCGGCCTGCCATGCGCCGGTGCAAAACTCGCCTGCGGCGCCTAATGAATGCGATGGCTGCGCAAAAAGTCTGGCCGGAGTGATTCGTTCCTCCTGGAGCATGATCCGGAAAAGTGTGGAGCGGTTTTCCGAAAAGATTATGCTCAAACAATAGTCTAAAGCGCGATGATCATTCGTCTTCATCTCATCGCGCTTTCGTGTGACATCGCTGTCGGTGTCCGCCTCCTCTGGCAATTCATGCGGCTCCTCATCACCCCTGCGCTTCTGTGTTTGCTGGCCGTGCTGACTGCGTCACCTCTGTGCGCTCAGACCACGTTTGGCCCCTCCGGAGAGGAGGGCGAACCGTTTCGCCGGCAACAGTGGCGCGTGCCGTCGCCGGATACCAGCATTGCCGCGCATGCGCTGCTGTTTCGCCCTGTCGGCGCCGGCCCGTTCCGGCTCGCGGTCATCGCCCACGCCTCGACGCAGAATGGCTTGCGTCGCGCGCAAATGCCGCGACCGGAATATCGCGCGCTCACGGCGTATCTCGTCGCGCACGGCTTTGCCGTGCTGGTGCCGGAACGGCTCGGTCACGGCGCGACCGGCGGCCACTATGTCGAAGACCAGGGCGGCTGCGACGAAGCGGACTACGCGCGATCGGCCCGCGCAACGGCCGACGAAATCCGGCTCGCGCTGGACTATTTGCGAAAGCAGGAATTCATTCGCAAGGACGCTGCAACGGTGATCGGCCATTCCGCCGGCGGCTGGGGCGCGCTGGCACTCGCCAGCGCCGAGCCGAAGGCGGTTTCCGTCATCATTGCATTCGCGCCAGGGCGCGGCGGCCATGCCAATGATGAGCCGAACAGGATCTGCGCGCCGCATACGCTCCTTGCGGCCGCCGCCGAATTCGGCAAGACCGCGCGCATCCCCGTCACGTGGCTCGTTGCCGCCAACGACAGTTACTTCGCTCCGGCATTTTCTCAAAGACTGGCTGAGGCGTTTGGCGGCGGTGGCGACAAGCTCGACTTTCGTATCCTGCCGGCCGTCGGCAGCGAGGGTCATTGGATGATCGAAACCGAGGCCGGCGTCAAAGCCGCAACCGGCGAGCTCGCGCGCGCGCTGAACCAGGGCAGGCCGGTGGCGGCCAAGAAGCCATGGGACAATCGCTGATGCCTGAATGGCCCGACGACGATGTGATCCTGTTCGATGGCGTGTGCATTTTCTGCTCGCGCTGGGTCCGCTTCGTCGCCGCCCGCGATACGGCGAAGCGGTTTCGCTTCACGCCGGTCCAGTCGGATTATGGGGCGCGGCTCGCGCGCACGTTCGGGATCGATCCGCACGATCCCGATACCAATGCAGTGATCCACGGCGGCGAGGTGTTCATGAAGTCCGATGCCGCGCTGACGGTGCGGTCTCAGCTCCCCGGCTGGGAATGGGTGCGCCGGCTGTTCGCCGTGCCGAGGCCGCTGCGGGATCCCGTGTACAGCCTCGTCGCACGCAGCCGCTATCGCATCTTCGGCAAGGACGATGCCTGTTTTGTGCCCGATGCCGATTACGGGCGCGGGTGATCGACTAGTATCCTCGTCATTGCGAGGAGCGAAGTCACGAAGCGATCCAGAATCTCTCCGCAGAAAGACCCTGGATGCTTCGCCGCGCTCGCAACGACGGAGCTTGCGGTCATGGCCTGCCAAGGGCCGCCAACACTTCCCTGGCCGCTCGCTCGCCGCTGTCGCGCGCGCCATGCGCTGTCGAGAAGAAATTTGGCGAGGTTGCCTCGCCCGCGAAGAACAGCCGGCCATCAACCGGCGCGGCCAGCACGGCGCGATCGCCGGCGTGACCCGGCAGCGCGTGCGAATAGGAGCCGCGGGCGAAAGGATCGTGCGCCCAGCGCGACTCGCGCAGGGATTTTAGCTTGCGGCGGATGTCGTTGCCGAGAAAGCCTGCAATCTCGTCGATGCTATGGGCGGCGAAGGCGCCCTCGCCGGCATCTTCCAATTGACGCGCAAAGCTGCCGCCGAAGAAGCCATCGATGCAGGGCTGCCCGAATGGGCGGATGTGATAGGTGCCCATCGCGGTGCGCATGGTGGCGCCGCGCAGGTTTCCCTCGGTCGGAAAGGCTTCAGCATCCGCGAGCGCCAGTGTCACCTTGTCGTTGACACCGAGCGGCAGGCCCCGTGCGGCATGGAGCTTGGCGGGAAGCGGCGGGGAAAAGCGGATCGCCTCATCGGCAATCAGATTGGTCGGGACGGTGACGATCACCTTGTTCACGGTCATCGTGCCCTGCGAGGTCTGGAGCCGGATGCGCTGACCGGAGTGATCGACCAGCGTGACGTTGCAGCTGAGCGCGACCGGACACGGCGCGCCATAGGCCGCGATCAGCGTTCCATATCCGGCTCGCACGCGCCAATTGAAATACGTGTCCTCGTAGCGCTCCATGTCGAGGATCGAGACTTGATCGAGTTCGCACCCGTTCACATAAGTCGAGACCGCGTCGATCATCGGATTCCAGCGGTTGCCAGGCTCGAGATAGCAGGAGGCCGGCGCGTCCTCGCCGCTTTCCGCGGCCTCCCAGGCGCGTTCGTAGAATTCGTCGATCGCGTCTGCGAAGGCGATGCGCTCGGCTTCCGGAAAGGCGTCGCCATAAGCGCGATCGCCCCAAGGCGGCAGATCCGTGTTGATCTCGAAGCCGAGCTGGCGGGCAATCGCAACGAAGGAATTCTTGTCGGCCGAGTGCAGCCAGCCGCAGCCGACGTCGAAGGTCACGTCAGGCGAGGCCTGCACGGTCCAGGCGCGGCCGCCGAGCCGGTTACGCGCCTCCAGCACGATCACGGAGAGGGCGGAGCCATGCAGCGCATGCGCGGCGCCAAGGCCGGCGGCACCCGCGCCGATGATCGCGACGTCGGCGGAGGAGGGAAGGGAGGTCATGGGCAGGCTCTAGCACGTTCGCCAATTGTCCTGAAGCCGGCCAGGTATGCAGCTCTCGTGTCCCGGACGCGCTGCAGCGCCTGCGCTGCTGCGCAGAACCGGGACCCAAGTCGACGGGTAAACGAAACGAGAGTGCTGGGCCCCGGCTCTGCACCGCATCGCTGGTGCGCTGCGCTGCGTCCGGGGCACGCGAGAGTGGGCTTTACGCCACCGCTTCCTTGGCCTTTTCCGCACGCTTGCGCTCGTTCGGGTCGAGATGCTTCTTACGCAGGCGGATCGACTTCGGGGTGACCTCGACGAGCTCGTCGTCCTCGATATAAGCGAGCGCCTTTTCCAGGGTCATGCGGATCGGCGGGGTCAGGCGCACCGCTTCGTCCTTGGAGGTCGTGCGGATGTTGGTGAGCTGCTTGCCCTTGAGCACGTTGATCTCGAGATCGTTGTCGCGGGTATGCTCGCCGACGATCATGCCGCGATAGACCTTCCAGCCCGGCTCGATCATCATCGGCCCGCGGTCTTCCAGCTTGAACATGGCGTAGGCGACCGCCTCGCCCTGGTCGTTGGAGATCAGGACGCCGTTGCGGCGGCCCTGGATCTCGCCCTTGTAAGGGGCATAGCCGTGGAACAGGCGGTTCATGATCGCGGTGCCGCGGGTGTCGGTCAGAAGTTCGCCCTGGTAGCCGATCAGGCCACGGGTCGGCGCGTAGAACACCAGACGCAGGCGGTTGCCGCCGGAGGGCTTCATCTCGATCAGCTCGGCCTTGCGCTCGCTCATCTTCTGCACGACGACGCCGGAATGCTCTTCGTCGACGTCAATCACGACCTCCTCGATCGGCTCCATGGTGGCACCGGTGGCTTCGTCCTTCTGGAACACGACGCGCGGGCGCGACACCGAGAGCTCAAAGCCCTCGCGGCGCATGGTCTCGATCAGGATGGCGAGCTGCAATTCGCCGCGGCCCGAGACTTCCATCGCGTCCTTGTCGGCGGCTTCGACGACGCGCAGCGCAACGTTGCCTTCGGCCTCGCGCAAGAGACGGTCGCGGATCATGCGGCTCGTCACCTTGTCGCCTTCGGTGCCGGCGAGCGGGGAGTTATTGACGATGAATGACATCGACACGGTCGGCGGGTCGATCGGCTGGGCCGGCAGCGGCACTTCCACGGTCGGATCGCAGAACGTGTCGGCGACGGTGCCCTTGGTCAGGCCCGCAATCGCAACGATGTCGCCGGCTTCGGCTTCATCGAGCGGCGTGCGCTCGAGGCCGCGGAACGCCAGGATCTTGGTGATGCGCCCGGACTCGACCAGCTTGCCGTCGGCATTGAGCACCTTGACCTGCTGGTTCGGCTTGAGCACGCCGGAGGAGATGCGGCCGGTGATGATACGGCCGAGATAGGGGTTGGCTTCCAGGATGGTGCCGATCATCTTGAACGGACCTTCCTCGACCTTCGGCGGCGCGACGTGGCGCAGGATCAGGTCGAACAACGGCTCCATGCCCTTGTCCTTCGGACCCTCCGGGCTTTCGGCCATCCAGCCCTGCTTGGCCGACCCGTAGAGGATCGGGAAGTCGAGCTGCTCCTCGCTGGCATCGAGTGCTGCGAACAGGTCGAACACCTCGTTGATGACCTCGGTCGGGCGCGCGTCGGGACGGTCGACCTTGTTGATGACGACGATCGGCTTCAGGCCGACCTTGAGTGCCTTGGACACCACGAACTTGGTCTGCGGCAGCGGGCCTTCGGCGGCGTCCACCAGCACCAGCGCGCCGTCTACCATGTTCAGGATGCGCT
The DNA here is from genome assembly GCF_023073835.1 of Bradyrhizobium sp. 153. Taxonomy (NCBI): domain Bacteria; kingdom Pseudomonadati; phylum Pseudomonadota; class Alphaproteobacteria; order Hyphomicrobiales; family Nitrobacteraceae; genus Bradyrhizobium; species Bradyrhizobium sp. 153. The sequence continues at coordinate 81,207 of NZ_JADPKH010000086.1, forward strand.
CGACCTCGCCGCCGAAATCGGCGTGGCCGGGGGTATCGACGATGTTGACGCGGGTGTCTTTCCACTGCACCGAGGCCGCCTTGGCCAGAATGGTGATGCCGCGCTCGCGCTCCAGATCGTTGGAGTCCATGGCGCGTTCGGTCACCTTCTGGTTCTCGCGGAACGTGCCGGACTGCTGGAGGAGGCGGTCGACCAGGGTCGTCTTGCCGTGGTCGACGTGGGCGATAATGGCAACGTTGCGGAGGTTCATGAGTGAGCTTCTTTGCGTTCGAACAATGGGTTAAGCGCGATCTCGCCGGTCGGACCGGGACCTCTTCTCGAAACAACGCTGAAAGACTGGAAACGGGCGCTCGCCGCCCAAAAGGGAAGCCCGGCCATATCAGACCGGGCGCCCTACGCGTTGCGGCGCAATATATGCAAAAACAGCCAAAAAACAATGTGTACTTTGGCCGTTGGTTGACTGAATTTTGTCCGGGAATCTCCGGGGGTTAGGCGAATAGCGGCCTTAAGCGCGCCGCCCCTTGATCGCCGCCCAGATCAGGGCAACGCCGCCGATCCCCACGACCAGTCCCAGGAAGACCAGTGGCGCGATGTCGGAGGCGATCCGGCCGTCCTCGACCACCGACATTCCGCCAAAGAGCAGGGCGCAGACACCCGGCAGCAGCATGACCAGCCCGAAGATCGCCATGAGGGCGGTCAGGCAGCCGCCGCGTTTGTTCGCCGGGGCAGGAGGCAGTCCCGGCGGCGGTATGTCGCTGATGCTCATGCTTGCAAGGCTCCTTCGGTCGCCTGTGCAGCGAGAGCCGCGCGAATGCCGTCGATCTTTCCGTTGCGGTAGAACAGATTGTAGGTGTCAAACGGAATGATCGAGCCTTGCTCCGTCACGAAATGGATGCAGCTGCGCTTGACGTTGCCGACGCAGAAATTGAAGCGATCGAGAAACTGCACGATGGTGACGCGGAACACGTTCTTGTAAGTGAGCCCTTCCGGCACCTGAAAGCTCGGCAGGCAACATAGCAGTTCGCAGACGCGTTCGGGGGTGTTGAGCGGGCCCGACGACAGCGAGAAGAGGTCAATAAACTTCTCCTTCAGCACCGGATATTTCTCCGGGCTGATCGTGTTGGGCATGACCGCGACGAGCTGCTCCTGCGGGATCAGCGAGGTCAGCGGCAGCACCTTCTCGCCGTTGCGCAGGCCATAGCCGATCGAGATGCTTTCGGGATTGCAGGGCAGCGGGATCATGTCCTTGTCGCCGAACACGTCGGTCTCGATCACGCGCTTGCGGATTTCCGACAGCATGATGCGGTCGGTGTTCTTGTCGAAATTCTCGTTACGGCCGGCGTCTTGCACCGGCTGCAGCGTGACCCCGCGCACGCATTTCCAGGTGAGCGCGTGGCGAACGATGTCGCCGATCTCCGCATCGTTGACGCCGCGCTTGATGGTTGCGACCAGCGTGGTCGATACGCCATAATGCTCGAGATTCTCCAGCGCCTGCTGGCGGATTTTTCGAAGGTCCGCGCCGCGCAGATTGATCAGCGGCTCGCGCTGCAGCGAATCGAACTGGAGATAGACCTCCAGCCCGCGCTTGTTCTCGGCGAGCCGCGCCACGAAATTCTTCTCGCGGGCGATGCGCAGGCCGTTGGTGTTGATCATGACGTGGCGGATCGGGCGGGCGCGCACGGCGTCAAGGATCTCGAAGAAATCCGGATGCAGCGTCGGCTCGCCGCCGGAAATCTGCACCAGGTCGGGCTCGCCCTCGCTCGCGACCAGCGCATCCAGCATCCTCTCGACCGTTGCGAGCGGTGTGAACCGCGTCCGCGCCGGCGAGGATTCGGCAAAGCACACTGGGCAGGTGAGATTGCAGTGCTCGGTGATCTCGATCAGCGCCAGGCAGGAATGCTGCTCGTGGTCGGCGCACAGGCCGCAATCATAGGGGCAGCCGAATTCCGTACGCTGCTGGAATTGCAGCGGCCGATCACCAGGCTTGATGAAATCCTTGCACAGACGCCAATAGGCCGCGTCCGTCGACACCAGCGTTGATTGGACGCCATGCTGCTTGCAGCGTTTTTCGTACCAGACCTCGTTGCCGAGAATCTGGATCTTGGTCGGCACCAGCTTCAGGCAGGTCTCGCAAAGGGACTGGGTCTGGCCCCAGAAGATATAGGGACGCGACCTACGCAACGGCGCGTTCATGCAGGGATCTCGCTTTGGGCGCCGTCGTCAGCATGAATGCGGCGTAGAGCAGGATGGACAGCGACAGCAGGTGAAACAGCGTGAAGGGGCCGATCAGCGTGCCATAGGGCTTGAGGAATTCCCACAGGAAGCGCTGCGCTCCATAGTAGACGAGCACCAGGTAGAAACCATTGGTGACCACAAACCGGTTTCGGTTCAAGACTGCCAGCACATAGAGAAGCGCGAACACGCCCATGGCGGTGCTCTCATAGAGCTGCACCGGGTGGCGAAGGAGGCCGTCGCCGAAATCATGGCCGAAGGGCAGCGCCGTGGGCGTGCCGTAGGTGAAATCGTCGAGGCCCGCGAAGTAGCAGCCGATCCGGCCGATTGCGATGCCGAGCGCCAGCGGCAGGGCAAAACGGGCGCCGGTTCGCACCGTGATGCCTGCGGACCATTTGTAGAGCTCGATCGCCACGATGCCGCCGGCGAGCGCACCCTCGACCGAGCGCGCAACGCCGCTCTGGCCCGACAGCCACAGATTGGCCGACCCGAACAGGTAGGCGCCGACGCCTGCGCCGAACACCAGGGCGGCGATGTAGGACATTTCGAAGGATTGCGCAGGAAACCGCAAGCCCTGTCGCGACAGCCAGTAGACGGCAGCTGCCGCCGCCAGCCATGCTGCAATATCGAAGACCGTATGAAGGAAAGCCCCACTCATGCGGCGGAGAGTATAGCACGATCACGCCAGAGGAGCGCGCATGTCCTCTCCCATGTGCACTGCCTTCACAAGGGAGAAGGAAGAGGCGAGATTAGGTCCGCTATCCGGCCTCCCGCTCCTCCGTTGGATAGACGCCTCGCAACACTTCCTCGAAGTGCAGCTTCACTGCATCGTTGCAGAGGCAGGCGCGCAGGCGCAGGCCGTCGCGGCTGCGGACGAGAATTGAGCCGCGCCTCGTGTCGAGCACGCCTTCGGCTTTGAACGATTGGAGCACGCGGCTCGCATAGCTGCGTCCCACTCCGAGCAATGTCGCAAGCTGCTCATGCGTCAGCGGCACGCTGCTTTCGCCGCCGGTTCGCTCCATCGCCGCCAAGATCCATTTGGCCGTGCGCTGCTCGATCGAGTGGATGGCGTTGCAGGCGGTCGACTGGAAGATCTGCGCCAGCATGCAATCGGCATAGCGGGCGAAGATGTTGCGCAGCGACGGCGAACGCGTCTTGGCTGCTTCCAGTTTGCCGACGTGAATGCGCGAAAATGGGCCGCCGAACTTCACGCAGATGCGGGTATAGGCCGGCAGAAATCCCTCGCTGACGATGCCGCCCACCGCGCCTTCACGACCGACCAGGATGGTCTCGACGTCGCGGCCATCCTCGTTAGGGACGAGAAAGGTCGCAAGCGAAGGTCCGCAGGGGAAGTGGACGACCTGCACGTCATCGCCGGGATTGTAGAGCAGTTCGCCGGCCGCGCAGTCCTCGATGGTGACGTGCGGCGCGAGCAGGGCGTAATCCGCCGGGCTCAGGCGCCGCAACAGATTGTTGATCGGCCGGCTGTCGACCTCGCTTGTACTGCCGATACGCGCATCCATCGTGAACCCCCCGTGCTCTTTTCCACAATACCTTTCCACAATACCGGGTTCCGTCCGTTTCCTGTGTGCACAAGTGGACAGACGGAAGAACTGTGATGTGGTGGTTTCGTTCCGGGAACCCTCCGATGCGCTGGGCGCAGGCGTTGTGGCGCGGCTGTCCTGATCAGAAAAACCTCTCGCTCCAAGATGCGATCATGGCACCCGCACTTCCCGATGGCTTCCCATATCCTGCCGACGTCCTGGTCGTCGAGGACGATCCGATCATTGCAATCGATTTCGAGGACCGTCTGCTCGGGTTTGGCGTGAGGCACGTGCGCACCGCCGGGTCGGTGACGCAGGCGCTGGACGCGATCGCGAAAGGTGCTCCCGATTTCGCCCTGCTCGACGTCGAGCTGAACCGCGAGAAGAGCTTTGCGATCGCCGAGCGACTGGTGGCGCTGAACGTCCCATTCGTCTTCGTCACCGGCTATGGTGCCGAAACGCGGATTCCGCCCGAATTTGCGGCGCGGCCGCGGCTGCAAAAGCCGTGCTCGAGCGAGGCGCTGGAGGCTGCGCTGCGGACGCGCGATCGCTGAGGTTCAGGCAGATTTCGGGTCGAGCGTGGTCGACCACAGCGCCACGTCGGCCCGGTCGCGCAAGGTCACCGTCATCTGGCCGGAGGCGCCGTCGATCTTGACGTGGCCGAAGAACTGCATCCCGGCAGACGGCGGCAGGTTCTGGCTGTCCTTGCCGGGTGCCTTGACGAAGCGCACCTCCGGCCCAAAGGTGTTGTCGAGCGCGTTCGGACCGAAAGTGCCCGCATGCAGCGGACCCGAGACGAACTCCCAGAACGGCTCGAAATCCTGGAATTGCGCCCTGTTCGGATCGTAATAATGCGCGGCGGCGTAGTGTACGTCCGCGGTCAGCCACACCGTGTTGCTGATCGGCGCCATCTTGATGAAGCGAAGGATGTCCGCGATCTCGAACTCGCGGCCGCGTACCGGGCCGTCGCCTTGCGCAATCGCTTCCGATCCGCCTTTCGGCGTGTCCGCGACGATGAGACTGAGCGGCATGTCTGAGGCGATCACCTTCCAGGTCGCGCGCGAATTCAACAGGCCGCGCTTGAGCCAGGCGATCTGGTCGGGTCCGAGGAAGTGGCTGGCCGGTCCGTATTCCGTTTCCAGATTGGCGCCGTTCGCGCCGCGATAGCTGCGCTCGTCGAGCACGAACACGTCGAGATGCGGGCCGTAGGAGATCTGGCGATAGATCCGGCCCGGCTCAGTGATGCTCTCGCGCATCGGATACATCTCGTGGAAGGCGCGCGAGGCGCGCGCGGCGAGCAGCGTGATGTCGCGGACTTTGTATGACGCCGGCAACTCCTTCGACAGCGACCAGTTGTTGGTGACCTCGTGGTCATCCCACTGCACGAAGATCGGCACGTCGGCATTGAAGCCGCGGAGGTTGTCGTCGGTCAGATTGTATTTGTGCGCGGCGCGGTACTCGTCGAGCGTCTCCGCGACCTTGGCCTTCTCGGGGATCGTGACGTTCTTCCAGATCTTGCCGTCGGCGAGCTTCACCTCGGATTGGACGAGGCTGTCGGCGTAGATCGTATCGCCCGAGTGCAGGAAGAAGTCCGGACGATGCTTGCGCATCGCGGCGAAGGTGAACATGCCGCCGTCGTCGGGGTTGATGCCCCAGCCCTGGCCGGCGACGTCGCCACCCCAGACGAAGCTGACATCGCGGCGGTCGGCCGGCGCGGTGCGGAAGCGGCCGGTCACCGGCTCGCCCTCGACCGCGCTATGCGAGAGATCACGGAAGCGCACGCGATAGAAGATGTCCTGTCCGCTCGGCAGGTTCTCGATCAGCATTTTGGCCGTGAAGTCGCTCTCGGGCAGCGCCGCGATCGGCGGCAGCGCGCGAGCGTCCCTGAACGACTCCGTCGTCGCCACCTCGACCAGCATCTGAGCCGGCCGGTCGGTGCGTGCCCATACCACGCCGCCGTCGACCGTGACGTCGCCTGATTGTACGCCATGGGTGACCGCAGGCCGGTCAGCCGCTCGCGACAGATAAGGCATCGCGATCGTGCCAAGCGCGCCGGCGCTGGTAGTGAGGAAACGGCGGCGTGAGAATGTGATGTTCATGGACGGTCCCGATTTCGCCAGGGACGGGTGCCTTGCGGCAGCCGCCACGATGAAATCAGACCCTATATTGAGACAATGTGACGCAGCAATAACGCGCAGGCGCTACGCGTTGCCGGCGGCTCTGAATTGCGTGCCCGTGCGTGGCGGGGTCTGCGGCAGGCTGAACAGCACCGCCTTACGGTCGGCGACGGCGGCATGGAATTGGTCGAGTGCGATGTTGAAGGCGGTGAGCGCGGCCTCCTCGATCGCACCGTGATCGAAGCAGCGCAGCGTGTCGCGCAAAATCACATCGGCTTCGGCCTGCATCTGGTCAAGCTCTTCGGTCGTCTCGCTCTTGCGGGCCGCCGTGATCATGTCGAGCAGGCGTTCGCGCAAATGGCTGTTGTTGTCGCGCTCGTCCTTCTTCAGATAGCCGGCAAACCAGGCGCCGATCGAGCCCATGGCGGAGAGCGCCATCAGGCTCCACCAGATGTAGTCGCTGTATTTGTCGAGAAACGTCTTTTCCTCGCCGTCAACGAAGGCGGCGGCGCCGGGATGCACGGGGATCACCGCATCCTTGTCGGTGTCGGGCGTCTCGATCTTCGCCGCCAGCGGGAATTCCGTCACCAGTTGCTGGCGCACGGCGAACAGCTGCCGCGTGAATGCCGCGATGGTGGTTTCGGACACAGCTTTGCGCGCCACGATGTGGTGCGCAAAGCTGATGGTTTTGACCTCGTCGTCCGGACGGTCGGGTGAACCGCCATAGGCGCCGGCTGGAATCTCCGCGGATTCGTAGACCGGGTGGTTCTGCGCGATCGCGTCGGCGGAATCGATGGCGAGGAAAGTCGGCGTGCCGCCCTCTTTGACCGATGCAGAGATCGCGTCCGCCGTGATCTTGCTGTTGACCGGGCCGGCCGCGAGGTAGACGTCGGCCTTCTGGGCCTTGATCGCCTCGGCAACCTCGTTGGCCGGGAATTGCACGATCTCGACCTTGGCGGGATCGACGCCGTATTGCTGAAGGATCACCTTGAGCAGGTTGACGTTGGCCTGGGTGCGGCCGACGACACCGATGCGATGCCCGGCGAGTTGTGCCACCTTGGTGATCTTGGCGCCCTTCTTCTTGCCCTTGCCCGCTACGGCCCACAGCACCACGACATTCTTGCGCAGCGTCGCGACCGCCTGCGCGTTCTTCGGCACATCGAGGTCGCCGCGCACGATGGCAAGATCGACCTTGCCTTCCGCGAGGGCATTGGCGCTGGCGGTGGCGCCGTCCGTCTGGATCGGGCGCAGCCGCACCTGGCTCTTGTTCTGCGTGAAAGCCTGGGTCAGCGCCTGCACGACCTTGACGTCATCGCTGCTGGCGGGACCAACCGCGATCTTCAGCGTCACCGGCCGCATCGCGAAGTAGTAACCGCCGGCGAGCGCACCGACGATCGCAAGCACGAGCGCCAGAGACACGAGCGCGGTCTTCCGCGCCGCGGATCGCGGCGAAGGCGGAGAGGGCGTTTCGGCCAGGTTCAGTCCCCCGGTCATCGATCTCCCAAACAGGCGCTTGAGGCTCAGTTTCATCTTCGCCGGCGATTTACGCCCGCAATTGTAGCAAATTTCTTGTCCGGCGGGGTTACATCTCCTTCATGGTTAGCGGGAATGGACGAAATCCCGTATGAACCCGGGCATCGACACGGTGTTAGGGTAAAGTTCCCCTGAACGACGGAGGCGATCATGGTAGAGCGGCTATCGGCGGAGGCGCGCAAGCAGGCGCTCGGCGGACTACCAGGCTGGGGCGAGGTGTCCGACCGCGACGCCATCGGGAAGACCTTCGTCTTCAAGGATTTCAACCAGGCCTTCGGCTTCATGACTCGCGCGGCGCTGGTCGCCGAGAAGATGGATCACCACCCCGAATGGCGCAACGTCTACAAGACGGTCGAGGTGGTGCTGTCGACCCATGACGCGGGCGGCGTTACTGCGCTCGATATCGAGCTGGCCAAGGCGATGAACGCCATCGCCGGCTGACACCTGGCTGACGTCTTGCAGCGCTTGGCCTTATCCCCATCTTGTGATCAGCAGGCGACGCGGCGATCCGCCGCTCCGGCTGAAAGGGGAGTTTGAGCATGGCTGCGGAACACAGCGTCGGCTTTGAGCCCGCCGATCGGCTCGCGGAAGACCGGGAGGGCGTTCGCCGCCGCTTCTGGCGCAAGCTGAAGCGCGTTGCCGCGCAACTGCCGTTCGCCGAAGACCTGCTCGCGGCCTATTACTGCGCCTTCGACCGGCAGACGCCGCGCCATGTTCAGGCCTCGCTGCTGGGGGCGATCGCCTATTTCATCCTGCCATTCGACTTCGTCGCTGATGTGATGCCGATCCTCGGTTTCGCCGATGACGCCGCCGTGCTCGCCACCGCGATCCGCATGGTGGCCGGCCACATCACGAACGAGCACCGCGAGGCCGCCCGTGCCGCGCTGAAGCGCGGGGTGGATAAGGCGGAGGAGTGACGGCGCCACTACTTCTTTTCCCCCGCACGCGTCTTCTCCGCGTCCCATGCCTGGAATTGCTTGAATAGCGTCTCCTTGTCCGCATCGGACACCTGCGCGGCCGCCGGGCTCTGCTTCAGGAACGCTTCGAAGCGCTGGCGCGTCACCGGCTCGACGCCGTGCCGGTCGAGCCATTGCTGCGCCACCGGCAATCTGCTCCAGCCCGACAAAGGCGCCGCGAGCGAGACCTCCTTCCACTTGGGATGGAAGGGCGGGTTCTGGAGCGCGGGGAATTTGGTGAAGAACGCGTCAACGAACAGCGCGAGCTTGCGATAGCGCTCGGTGTTGGGCGCCCAGTTGTAGGCCGCGAGCACCGCAGGCACCGCGATCGTGTCCACGCTCTCGCCCTCCTTGATCAGGTTCGGATAGTCCTTGGCGGACAGCGTTGCTGGCAGATAGTCGCTCTGCAGCGGCTTTGCATAGTCGACCTTCGCAAGATGGAAGCGGCCGTCATTGCCGAAGGTCGAGACCGACTTGTACGGCTTGCCGCCGACCACGATGACGGCGTCGATCTCGCCGGCCTTCAGTTTCTCCATCGCGATGCGCTGCTCGACATAGACGAATTTCGCCTTGATCCCGAGCCGCTCGAACACGGTGAGCGCCGTGACGAAGGTGCCGCCGTTCGGTAGGTCCACGCTCACCGTCTTGTCTTCGAGGTCTTTGAGCGTCGCGACCGATCTTGGCGCGATCACCTGCATCTCCTCATTGTAGAGCTTGGTGACATAGGTGAACTGCTTCTTGATGTCCTTGGCAAAACCCTTGCGCTCGAGATAGTCGAGCGTGTCGGCACGCACGATTCCGAGATCGACACCTTGCAGGAACAGGATATCGGCGACGCTTTGCACCGAGCCGCGGCCGACGATCGGCAGCACGCGGATCTTGTTGCCGTCGTCGAGCACGGAAGCGAGGTCGGCGCCGAATTGCACATAGGTGCCGCCGATCGTGCCGGTGATCAGCGTGACCGTGTTGGCGTTCAGCGCCTGCTTGGTCGAGGTCGAGCCGAACTGGAAGATGGCCTTCAGGCCGTCAGAGACCTTGGCGGGATCGTATTCGGTCTGATCGGCGCGCGCCGCGAAGGCACAGATCGTCATGATGGCGGCAAGCGCCATTCCCAAAGCGTTACGCATGATGTTCCCTTGAAGCGGTCTAGTTCTGAAGCTGGGCGAGGCGCTGCCGCGCCTCCGCCGATCCGAGTGCCGCGGCCTTTTGGTACCAGTCGCGCGCGGCGGTCGCGTCAGCGGCGATGCGCCGCGCGTCGCTAGTGCCCAGCACGGCCGGGTCATAGGTCTGCGCCAGCAGGAACGCCGCTGCCGCATCCTGTGCATTGGCGGCGCGTTCGAGCAACAGGCGGGCCGCAACAATGTCGCCGATTCCCAACAGGCTCTTCGCGCGCGTCATCAGCCCGGCCAGCGTGTCGGCGTCGAGCGTCCTGGCGGGCGGAGGGGGCGCAGGCGGTGCCGCCACCGGCGCGGGCTGAGGCACAGGCGTGTGGGCTTGCAGCGCGCTCTGATAGGCGGTCGCGATCTCCTCGCGGCTCGGCGGTGCAGGAAGATCCTGCGCGTCAGCGCTCGCCAGGCGCGGCTCGGTCACGCGCGCCGAATCCTTGCGCGGGCTCTGCGGTACGGCCGACGGGTTGGCGGAGGCGACCGCCTGCTCCAGCGCGACGACTGCCGAGCCACCGGCATCGAAGATGCCGCGAAGATCGGACTGAAACAGCGCGGCCAGAATTGCCAGGATGGACGCCACGAGAACGGCTGCGAGACCGACCGCAAGAACGCGCGGCACAATTCTGACCCGGGGACGCAACTCCAGCGAGGTATATTCGTCCGGGTTCGGGGCACCGCGCGGATCGGACAGGAATAGTGGAATTGGGTCGTCGGGTGACAGATCGATCCGTGCGGCGCGCGCACGGATGTACGATGCGGTGGACGGATGTGATGCGGCTTGATCGGAATCGAATACCCTCGATTCCCTGGACGGACGGAACGCCGTCGTCTCCATGGTGATGCTCCCCAAGACTGACACGACGCGGGGCATACCGGTTTCAGTTTTTTTGTTGTTGTCCAGGAGCGCCCAGCAAACTGGAGCCGGTAAATCGCAACCTGAATCAGCCCAAAAAGCGACGACGGTTGGGGCGAATCGGGAAATATTTGGGTTTGATTCGGGCGAGGTTGTGGAATGCACCTCAATTTTGCCCGCGCTGGTTGAGGAGACCTTACCAGGTGGCCGTGTGCGAATGGGAGGCCATGAACTCAGCTGTCATGGCGCGGGTAATCGCGACAGCGCAGTCGCCATCACGGATGCAAGATCACCTTGCCCATCGCCTGACGTCCCGCGAGCACCTTCAACGCGTCCGCGGTCTGGGCCAGCGGGAAGGTGCGGTCGACATGCGAGGAGATCTTGCCTTCCGCCGTCCACTTCACGAGCTTCTCCAGATTGGCGCGATTCTTGGCCGGGTTGAGCCGGGTCCAGGCGCCCCAGAACACGCCGCGGATGTCGCAGCCCTTCAGCAGTGCGAGGTTCAGCGGCATCTTCGGAATGTCGCCGGCGGCGAAGCCGATCACGAGGAAACGACCCTCCCAGGCGATCGAGCGCAGCGCCTGCTCGGCGTAAGCACCGCCCACGGGATCGAAGATGATGTCGACGCCCTTGCCGTCGGTGAGCTTGCGCAAACCTTCCTTCAGATCCTCCTTGGCGTAGTTGAGCGTCAGTTCGGCGCCGTGCGCCCTGGCGAATTCGAGCTTCTCGTCCGACGAGGCGCAGGCGATCACCTTCAGGCCCATCAGCTTGCCGAGCTCGCAGGCAGCAAGGCCCGTGCCGCCGGCTGCGCCCAGTACCGCGAGCGTCTCGCCCGGCTTCGGACTGGCGCGATCCTCGAGCGCATGCAGCGCGGTGCCGTAGATGATGATGATGCCGGCCGCGCGATCATAGTCGAGATTGTCAGGGATCTTGACGATCGATGCCGCCGGCAGCGCGATCTTCTCGCGCGCGCCGTTGTGGCCGCAGGAGGCGACAACGCGATCGCCGACCTTCAGATCAGTGACGCCAGCGCCGATGCTCTCGATCACACCCGCGACTTCAGCGGCCGGCGAGAACGGGAACGGCGGCTTGATCTGATACTTGCCCTGAATCATCAGGATGTCGAAGAAGTTCAGCGCCGCCGCCTTGATCGCGATCACGGCCTCGCCCGGTCCTGCTACCGGATCCGGCACGTCAGCCAGAACGAGATCGTCGGGCTGGCAATATTGCGAGCAGAGGATGGCTTTCATGGCGGCACCTGGAGCGTTTCGAGTGGAATTATGATTGGCCCGGTTTTGCCGGATTTAGAGCAGCCGGACAATCCGGATTCTTTGTTGATCGTTCTGTTCGGCCTATCATCACGTCATTGCGAGCCAACGGGTCCGCGCCAAGCGCGGCCCGATGACAGGCTCCGCGACGCAATCCAGAGTCCGCCCTGCGGAAATAGTCTGGATTGCTTCGACGCTTCGCTCCTCGCAATAACGAAATCCGCGGAGATAAGGATTCAAACGATGTTTGAAACAAACCTGCTTAACGGCAAGCGCATCCTCGTCACCGGCGGCGGCTCGGGCCTCGGCGCTGCGGTGGGCCGTCGCTTCCTCGCACTCGGCGCCGAGCTCGTGATCTGTGGCCGCAAGCTCGACCGGCTCGAGGCAACGGCGAGCGAGATGCGCAAAGAGACCGGTGGCAAGGTCACGACGATCGCCTGCGACGTTCGCGCCGGTGCGGCCGTCGACAACATGATGGATCAGATCTGGCGCGAGGCCCCGCTCGATATCCTCGTCAACAATGCTGCCGCGACCTTCATCGCGCAGAGCGAGCATCTCTCGTTCCGCGCCGCGGACGCGATCCTCGCGCCGACCCTGCATGGCGCGATGTATTGCACGCTCGCCGCCGGCAAGCGGTGGATCGAGGGTAAGCATGGCGGCGTCGTGCTCTCGATCCTCTCGACCTCGACCATCACCGGCCGCGCCTTCACCGTGCCTTCGGCGATGGCGAAGTCGGCGCTGCTGGCGATGACCAAAAGTCTCGCCGTGGAATGGGATCCGAAGGGCATCCGAACCGTTGCCATCGCGCCGGGACCGTTCCCGACCGCGGGCGCGTCGGGGCAGCTCCGCCCCGAGGGGCGTGACGAAGGCTGGACCGCCCGCAACCCGCTGGGCCGCACCGGCGAGCACGGCGAACTTGCCGACCTCGCCAGCTTCCTGGTCTCGGACCGCGCCGGCTATATCAATGGCGAGATGGTGGTGATCGACGGGGGCGCGCATTTGCGCAGTTCCGGGGCCGAGGACCTGCTCGGCTGGACCGAGGCGCAATGGGCCGAGCAGCGCGCCGCGCGATCCCGAGCCTAGTGCTGACAACCCGCTAACTGCCTTCCCAAATTGGACTTTCCCGGCTATCCCTGCCGGGGGACAAAACACGGCCGGGCCATCTTCCAGTCACAATATTGAGGGAACCACTCCAGCATGTGGCGGGTGCTATCTTTCGTTTTGATGATCGGCATGATGACGTGCGGGATCGCCGATCTCGCGCGGGCGCAGACGCCGCAACCGGCGCCGAAGGCGGCACCAAAGCCGGCGCCGCCGGCGGCCCATCCGACTGCCAAGACGGCTGCAAAGCCAGAGAGCAAACCGGCGGCGGCGCCCGCGGCGGTTGCGGGCGGCGCGGAGCCGACCCTGATCGGCCAGTTCGGCACCTGGGGCGCCTATTCAGCCACGCCGAACGGCAAGAAGGTCTGTTTCGCGCTGGCCAAGCCCTCGTCGTCGAAGACCAACCCGCCGAACCGGCCGCGCGATCCTGCTTATGCGTTCGTGTCGACCCGGCCGGCCGAGAAGGTCAACAACGAAGTCTCGGTCATGATCGGCTATGCGCTGAAACCGGGCTCGGAATCGACGGCCGAGGTCGGCGGCGCTGCTTTCGCAATGTATACGCAGGGCGATGGTCTCTGGATCAAGAACGCGGCCGAGGAGGAGCGGATGGTCGAAGCCATGCGCAAATCCGCCGATCTCGTGGTCAAGGGGGTCTCGGCCAAGGGCACCGAGACGACCGACACCTTCTCGCTGAAGGGCCTCGCCCAGGCGCTCGATAAGATCGCCCAGGACTGCAAAAGATAGGATTGCAGGCGGTAAGGCTAAGTCATAGCCGCGGTCGCAATCGGCAGATCCGGTTGCTATATAGGGGCTGTTCCAGATTTCCCGTCATTCCGGGGCGATGCGCAGCATCGAACCCGGAATCTCGAGGTTCCGGGTCTGGTCCTCCGGACCATCCCGGAACGACAAAACCCATCAGGTCCACTCAATGCAACCGACGACCGAGCCGCACAACGCAATCCTGGTGGAGAAGACTCCGCTCGAAACTTATGTGCCGCCGGCGAGGCCCTCGCTGATCGGCCTGTCGCGTGCCGAACTCGCCGATCGACTCGGCGAGATCGGCGTCGCACCGGCGCAACGCAAGATGCGGGTGCAGCAGCTGTGGCACTGGCTCTATTTCCGCGGCGCCCAGAGCTTTGACGAGATGACCTCGGTTTCCAAGGGCATTCGCGCCGAGCTCGCGCAGCATTTCACCGTCGACCGGCCCGAGGTCGTGGCCGAGCAGATCTCCAACGATGGCACCCGCAAATGGCTGCTGCGTCTGCCGAGCGGTGACAACATCCAGAAGGCGCATGAAGTCGAGTGCGTCTACATCCCCGAGACCGATCGCGGCACGCTCTGCGTCTCCTCGCAGGTCGGCTGCACCCTGAACTGCTCCTTCTGCCACACCGGCACCCAGCGCCTAGTGCGCAACCTCACCGCCGGCGAGATCGTGGGACAGGTGATGGTGGCGCGCGATCGCCTCAACGATTGGGCCGATCGCGAAGACGGCACGCGCCGCGTCACCAACATCGTGATGATGGGCATGGGCGAGCCGCTCTACAATTTCGATGCGGTGCGCGATGCGCTGCTGATCGTCGGCGACAATGAAGGCGTCGGCATCTCCCGCCGCCGCATCACGCTGTCGACCTCGGGCGTGGTGCCGAATATCGTGCGTGCGGGCGAGGAGATCGGCGTGATGCTCGCGATCTCGCTGCATGCGGTGCGCGACGAATTGCGCAATGAGCTCGTGCCGCTCAATCGCAAATATCCGATCAAGGAACTGCTGCAGGCCTGCCGCGACTATCCCGGCGCCTCGAACGCGCGCCGCATCACCTTCGAATATGTGATGCTCAAGGGCGTCAACGATTCGCTCGACGATGCAAAACTTCTGGTGAAGCTGCTAAAGGGCATTCCGGCCAAGATCAACCTCATCCCGTTCAATCCCTGGCCCGGCACCGCCTATGAATGCTCGGACTGGGATCAGATCGAGAAGTTCTCCGAATACATCTTCAATGCCGGCTATTCATCCCCGGTTCGCACCCCGCGCGGCCGCGACATCCTCGCGGCCTGCGGCCAGCTCAAGTCAGAGACGGAGAAGCTCTCGGCGCGTGAACGCCAGGCGCTGCGTGCGATGGCGATGACGGATTGACAGGTAATCCCTGCGCCTTCGCATCCGCGTCATTGCGAGCGCAGCGAAGCAATCCAGAATCTTTCCGCGGAGGCAGTCTGGATTGCTTCGTCGCGGAGCCTGTCATCCGGCCCGCCGAAGGCGGGACCGGCTTGCTCCTCGCAATGACGGTGAGGCTGACGTCATGTCCCTGATCGGCCGCCTCGTCGTCATCTTCATCGGCTTTCTCGTCGCCTGTTTCGTCGGCGGCATGATCGTCGTCGTCGCGCTGCTGTTTCCGGAATTCGCCGATCTCGGCGCAGGTCCCGTCGATCAGGGCACGATCGACATCCTGCTCGGCTTCGGCTTCATCTTCGTCTCGGGCTTCGCGCTGGTGCCGGCGGCGGTGATCGTCGCGATCACCGAGGCGCTCTATATCCGCAGCGCGCTGGCTTACGCCGTCGGCGGCGGCCTTGTCGGGCTCGCCTGCTATCTCGGTCTCGTCCCCTTCCACGGCGATACGTTCCAATTCGAGGGTATCGTGCGGCGCCACCTGGAGATCATGACGGGCGCGGGCATCGTCGCCGGCGTGGTCTACTGGCTGATCGCTGGCCGCAATGCAGGCGCCTGGCGCGATCCGCCGCCTTCGCACCGGTCCCCACCTCCGCTGCCGTCGAATTCCAGGCCCGATGCGCGGTGACTTCTTACCCTCCTCTGAAGGGCGAGGGTCGGATCTCATCATCGATGCGATCCGGGGTGGGGTGACAGACTATCGGCGACGGCGGTGTTGAGGATTCGAGCTTGCGGACAGGCGAGAGACCATTTGTGCGGCTTCACCCCACCTCGCTCGCGCTTCGCGCGATCGATCCTCCCCCTCCAGGGGAGGATGGGGACCGGTCCAAACCGGCTACATGGGTAACAGACTAGACCGGCGACATGGGTAACAGGTCAACTATTCGGCAAGGAGGGCTTGCCGATGGCTTGGAAGGAGACT
>NZ_JADPKH010000024.1:0-1263 GCF_023073835.1 Bradyrhizobium sp. 153
CTGCAGTACCGCCTCGTCGATCGCGCCATCGGTCTGGGCTGGCCGCCGGAGCGCGTCCAGGTCATTGACGAGGATCTGGGCAAATCCGGTGCTGGCGCTGTGGATCGTCATGGTTTCCAGAAGCTCATTGCCGAGATCGGCCTTGGCAACGCCGGCCTTGTGGTGAGCCTCGACGCTTCTCGCTTGGCCCGCAATAACCGGGACTGGCATCAGCTTCTCGAGCTGTGCTCGGTGTTCGGCGTGCTCATTGCGGATGGCGAGCGGCTTTACGATCCGCGCGCCTACCACGACCGCCTGCTGTTGGGCTTGTCCGGCATCATGAGCGAGGCGGAGCTGCATCAGCTTCGGATGCGCCTTCACCAAGGAGAACGCCAGAAGGCAACGCGGGGCGAACTGCGGCTGCCCCTGCCAGCCGGGCTCGCCTATGATCGAGGCGGCACAATTGTTCTCAATCCCGATGAGGAGGTGCAGGCCCGTCTTCATCTCGTGTTTGCCAAATTCCGGGAACTGCAAAGCGCTCGCCGTGTGATGCGGTACTTGGACAGGAACGGATTATCCTTGCCGGTTCGACCGCTGCTTGGACCATCTCCACACGAGATCGTCTGGCGTGCGCCAGATAGTGCACCCCTCCTTAGTATCCTTCAAAATCCGGCCTATGCTGGGGCGTATGTTTATGGCCGTCGGCAAAAGGATCCGAACCGATGCCGGCCGGGATCGCTGACGGGAACGGTCAAGGTGGCGATCCCGGATTGGGCGGTTTGCCTCCACGCCGCTCACCCAGGCTATATCAGCTGGGAGGAGTTCATGGCCAACCAGGGGCGACTGGCAGATAACATCTTCCGCTATGAGGCAGAACACTCTGGCGTACCGCGCAAGGGGGCAGCCCTGTTACAAGGAATTGCGATCTGCGGCCGTTGCGGACGGCGCATGAGCATGCTCTACACGGGCCCGAATGCCGACTATCCGGTCTATTGCTGCCGCTCGGATCGGGACCAGCTAGGCACTGCACTATTTCAGGAAGTCCGGGCCTTGGCGGTTGACGCGCTGGTCGAACGGATGCTCCTCGATGCCCTGGTGCCGGATCAGATTGAGATCGCACTCGCGGCGGCGGGCCAACCGGAGCAAGAGAGTCGTCAGCTCGAGCGCCAGTGGGCGCTTCGCGTGGAGCGCGCCCGCTACGAGGCCGAGCGCGCCCGGCGTCAGTATGACGCCGTCGAGCCCGAGAACCGTCTTGTGGCGCGCTCACTTGAGCGGGCTTGGGAA
>NZ_JADPKH010000045.1:0-96462 GCF_023073835.1 Bradyrhizobium sp. 153
CTCTAAGTTCGTCGAGCTTGTGCGTCATCTCCTTCTCTTCGACGAACAATGCCCTACGTGCGGAAAGCCATTCCTCACGCGAGACGACTTTGGGTGGAGAGAGGGTGCCAGCTGCCATAGTCACGACTCCTCTGATTGTGGGTTCTAAAACGTAGGTCCTCGCCGACCGGTTCCTTGCTTGCCTGGCGATTACGTCGCGGGGCTAAGCTGCCCCCGCGTCCGAGATGGCTGCTGGACAACCTGCATGTCCGAGTCGGGTCAATCGGGTCGGTTTTGCACCGCCACCATGACTTCCGGTTAGCCTCGGTGGGCGGACATCTTTGGCACCCACCGGATGGTCTTAAGCCGGCCATTTGCGGAAGTGACCAGCTTCATTGTAGGTTTAAGTGACTTCCGCTCGGCGCATTTCAATCCTGATGGAAAAGAGAAAGAAATTTCTATCCGACTTGGCTGATCGCCTTGTCGTAACCTCGTCAGATCGGACGGCCCGCGTCGCTATCGATGGCGTCGACGGGGCGGGAAAGACCACATTCGCAGATGAACTCGGAACCCTCGTTGCGATTAAGGGGCGGCCTGTCATTCGAGCCTCGGTAGACGGATTTCATAATCCCAAGGCGGTCAGATATCGGCGTGGGCGACATTCACCGGAAGGCTTTTTTGAAGACTCGTACAATTACTCGGCATTGAAGCAATACCTGCTGGACCCGCTAAGCCCCGGTGGTTCTTGCATGTATCGTCGAGCAATTTTCGATCATGTGACCGATGACATTGTACCTGCCGATGATCTGGAGGCACTGCCGTCTTCCGTTTTGCTGGTAGACGGCATCTTTCTGCATCGACCCGAACTCCTCACCTACTGGGACGTTTCAGTCTTCCTCCGAACGGACTTCGCTGTATCGGTCGCGCGGTGCGCTTCGCGCGATGGCTCGTCGCCAGACCCTGCGGCTCCATCGAACCGGCGCTACGTTGAGGGACAGCGGCTCTATCTTCTCAACTGCCAACCGGAAGCGAAGGCCACCTTCGTAATCAATTACAACGACCTTTCGGCCCCCTCGCTCGTGATCTGAGCAGTTCGCGCAACAATGTCGGCCGTAGGTCAAAAGCGCCGGTCGAGGCAAGCACGGCGCGGCGTCCTGTTTACCGCCCAGAGCCGACATTACAATGGGATCAGCGTGGCTCGGCTAAGGCCCAAAATGGAAGCCGAAATACGCTTACCGACTTGGCTGCGCCAAATTGCAGGTTTCGATTGAACGCTTTTCAAGCCACCGAATGCTCGGAGGTTGCCCAATGACACGAAAACTTGCTTTTTTGATTCTTTCAACAATTTTGGTCTCGGCTTCTGTAAATGCTCAGGACGCGCAGCAAGAAGCGGCTATTCGCGCAATCGTCTCAGATCAATCAACCTCATGGAATGCTGGTAACGCCGCAGAGTTTTGCCAATCGGCCGCTCCTGATATCTCAGCGTTCAATACGTCGGGAGCGGACATGTCCGGCAAAGCGCGTTTTTGCCAACGGCAACAGCAAATTTTGACTGGCATCTTCAAAGGCACCACGAAGAAGCAAACAATTCGGCGGCTACGCTTCATCACGGACGACGTGGCAATTGTAGACATTGATAATGAAATACATGGTCTGATGACCACACCAAGCGGTGCGCCAGTGACAGGCGATGGTATAAGTAAGACACTCTTGATGGAAGTCTTTGTTAAACGGGACGGTCGCTGGTTGATGGAGGCATTTCACAACGTCGACGTTGCGGCACCAAAATAAGGGCGGCGGTTGGGTACGAACAGACTGTTTTTCCGCCTAGGGTCCACGAGCAGACGTGCAAGCGGGCCGCTCGAGAGCGCCTGGAGTCCGCCAAAGGCTGTTATCGGACTCTATTCTCTGCCGACGTGGATAGGCTGTTGAACGCCAAGTCTGGGTTTTCCTTGTCGATGAAAGCGATCGATGCTCGGACGAAATCAAGCGCTATGAGTCTTCGGCCCAATCTCATCGCGCTTTGATGTCGTCGCCAAAGCGGCGCGCCAGAGCCGTCAGCACCACGAAGGTCGCAAGCCAGGCCATCCGCGCGCCATAGCGGTCGTGCGGGCCCGAGATCACGCCGCAGATGAAGGCATTACCGAGCAGCGCCAGCGACACGGTTGCTGCCAGCAGCGTCAGATCGTCAAGCCGACGCTTGGCGAGCGCATGCACCAGCAGCACGACGAGTGCCGCCATCGAGGCCAGCGCGGCGGGGACGTGCAGCCAGTTGACGCCGTCGAAATTGACGGCCCAGTGCTGCTGTCGCGCCGCGCGCATCGGCGCGACTTGGGAAGGCACGTAACGTTCGATGATGCCGTAGGTGTGCGGGATCCAGCCGTTGGTGCCTTCGCCGGTTGCGACATGCAGCAATTGTTGCCCGATCGCCCGCAGCGCCGCGCCGGCCTGCCAGGCCGGATAGTCCGCGAGTGAATGCACGACGATGTAGCCCATCTCCTCGTTCAGCCCATCGAAGCGGCCGAGGGTGTTGAACATGCTCTTGCCCCACAGAAATTCGTCGGCGCTCGCCGGCAGCTCGTTGCGATAAGGGCAGAGCTTGTAGTGTTCGCGCGGGCAATGGTCGTTGAGATAGCGCGCCACGATGCCGTCCTGCATCATGCGGCCGAAGGCGACGCCATAGCCGCCGGGCGTCCAGGTCCATTTGCCCGACAGCGCATAATTCGCCGACATCAGCGTCAGGCCGCCCGCGACGATGCTGAGACTCGCCAGCGCCAGTCCCGCAAACGGAAGGCGAGGCCCAAGGAGCGGCCGCGCCATCCAGCCGGCGGCGCACAGACCGAGCAGCACGCCGAGCGTTGCGCTGTGGGTCGCTGCGGCAAAGGCGGTGAGGACGAACAGCGCGATTTTTTCGGGCACCGAGGTGTGGTGTCGTCCGATGACCAGGAGGAACAGCGACAGCACCGACAGTCCCGCAAAGATGTCGGTGAGCAGCATGCTGGCCAGCCAGGGCAGGGCGGTCGACAGGATCAGGAGCAGACTGATCGCGACGAAGCGGAAGGTCTGCATCAGGCCGAGCACGCGCAAGCTGAGCTGCAACAGCCACAGCGTCGCCAGCGACTGGACCGCGAGGTTGATCCAGAAACCAAAACCCTCGCCATAGTGCAGATAGAGGCCGAACACGGTGGAGCGGCTGGGGACGAGATAGCCCTCGTACCAGCGGGCCAGATAGCCGCCGGTATCCCATTGCAACAAGGGATAGCCGTTCCAGAACGCCGGCGCGATCATCAGGAGGGGCAGGGCCATTGCGGCCAGCCGCAGCCAGAACGTGTCAGCGGCGCGCGCGCGCAATTGGTCGGTGGTGATGCTCAAATCTGCTCCGTCCTCGCTCGGACCATGCCCGCAATAACGGTTGGGGGAGAATTCACCAATAGTTTGACGCGGCCCGGCTTGAATTTGGCAAAACTCTGACCACCTTGAGCCGACCTTGCCGCTTGGGGCGTCAGAAGAAAGTCTTGGATATCAGTACTTTGGCTTGGTGTGGCGAGGCAAGGCACTGTTCACTCTCAGGCAAGCCGGTCAGGACTTTGTCGCCTAGACTGTGCTATAGAACCAACAAAACGAGCCCATTCGAAAGAGCAGATCCCATGTCAGTGCATCAGGTCAATCCGGGAGGAAAGCTCGCATCGCTCGATCCGATCTGGGACCGGATCCGTGGCGAGGCGGAAGACATCGTCCATCGCGAGCCCGAGCTTGCGACCTTCATCTATTCGACGGTGCTGCATCACAGTCGCCTGGAAGATTCCGTGATTCACCGTCTCGCCGACCGGCTCGATCACTCCGCGCTGTCGGGCGATCTTGTGCGCCAGACCTATGACGAGGCGCTGCGGGACGATCCCGATCTCGGCAACGCCTTCCGCGCCGATCTCGTCGCCGTCTACGACCGCGATCCCGCGACTTCGCGCTTCATCGATCCCTTGCTCTACTTCAAGGGCTTTCATGCGATCCAGACCCATCGCCTGGCGCATTGGCTCTACCTAAAGGGCCGCAAGGATTTCGCATACTACCTCCAGAGCCGCGCCTCGGCAGTGTTCCAGACCGACATCAATCCCGCAGCGCGCATCGGCCGCGGCATCTTCCTCGACCACGCCACCGGTTTCGTCTGCGGTGAGACGGCTGTCATCGAGGACGACGTCTCGATCCTGCACGGTGTCACGCTCGGCGGCACCGGCAAGGAGAACGAGGACCGTCATCCGAAGATCCGCCATGGCGTGCTGATCGGCGCCGGCGCAAAGATCCTCGGCAACATCGAGATCGGCCATTGCGCACGCATTGCCGCCGGCTCGGTCGTGGTCAAGCCGGTACCGCACAACGTCACGGTTGCGGGCGTCCCCGCCAAGATCGTCGGTGAAGCCGGCTGCGCCGAGCCGTCGCGCACCATGGATCAGATGATCAACGCGATGGGACTTTGATCTTCGTTGATCGGAACAGGATTTTCCGGCCCTTTCCGTCCCAAATTACGTTGGCACTTCATGCTGGCGGTTCGGCGCGTCTCGTCGTAAACCCCGCCAAGTTAGATTTCGATTGGAGACTTGCCGTGGACGTCAAGGAAGTGAGAAAGCTCGATGCGTATCTGAAGCGCGTATTCGGCAATCCCAGGATTCGCGTCGTGCCGCGGCCGAAGAAGGACGATTCCGCCGAGGTCTATATCGGCGAGGAGTTCATCGGCGTGCTCTTCGTCGACGATGAGGACGACGATCGCTCGTTCCAGTTCCAGATGGCGATCCTCGAGGACGATCTCGTCGATCAGGAATAGTGGTGACACGGAGCTTCGGCTTCGTGCCCCGGACGCAGCGCAGCGCCTCTTCGGCGATGCGCTGCAGAGCCGGGGCCCATGCAGCAGCGGAGTGCGGGCCTTCTGGATCCCCGCTCTGCGCAGCAGCGTAAGAACGCTGCAGCGCGTCCGGGACACGCGAGCTGCGAATGCAGCGCCCCCGTATGTTGTGATTGTTTCGCCGCCGCTCTTGAGCTGGACAAGCCTCTCGCAACGACGGGCATTGGCGACGCAGCTGCACAACTCGACTTTTTTGCAACAATGCGCAGCCGCGCCGCGGCATCGGCAACGATGATGCCCTCCGATCGACGAGCTCGGCATGCACGACCATGCCGCGATCAGTGTGCTCCACGATGCGCGCACGCGCCGGGATGGGGCACGCGCCGAGCTGCAGGAAAAGCATGATGACATCATGCCCCTGTTTTGCCCGACGGGTCAAGTTGGGATTCGAAAAATACGAAAAACCTCGATGCCCCCAATGCTTGGCTACTGTGCATGGGGTTGTTTTCGCAGTTTTTGTTTGGGAGGCTCCAGCCCGTCCGTCAAGCCGAGGCCCCGCTCAGCCCTTCGGCCCGCGCAGCTGCGCGGTCAGCTTCTCCATCGCCTCCGCCACATCTCGCCACTGCGACAGCCAGCTTCGCGGAAAGCGGAAGGTGAGATCGGCGCCGCCGACGCGGCGCTCGGAGAGGCACATGCCGGGAGTGGCCGCATCGCGGGTGCAGCGTGCGGTCAGCGCCGGACTTGCGGCGGAATAGAGATCCTCGCTGCCGTAAGGGGTCTCAGCGCGAAACATCCGCATCGTCAGGCCCTCTTCGGGCATCGTCGCGGCCCGGTCGAGATAGCGCGGATAGATCGTGGCCGTTCGCTGCTCGGGCGCGAGTGCATCGTGATGGGCCGCGATCGACAGGAAGATGCGGTCGATCGATTGCACCGCCGCCTCCACCGTTTCGGCGGTGACGTGCTTCGGAGCGCCGGGCGGTTCCAGCGAGGGATAGAGGAAATCGAGATCGATGCGCTCCTGCGGCCCGGAGTGTCGCTGGATCTTCATCCGGATCGCCGTCACAGGCAGGTTGAACAGGGTGCCGCCGACGCTCACCGGCAGCTTGTCCGGGGCGTTCGCACCGCGCGTGCCCCAGGTCGGCCACAGCAAATAGGCAACGAGCGCGACCGCGCACGCCGCAGCCGCGCCGCCGAGCGCGATCGGGACGACATGCGCGCGGGTGCGTGTCCGGGGAGAGCGAGGCGAGGCTGCCGAAAACACCGTCATGAGCTAGCGCAAGGTAAGCCGCAGTCGGCCGCTGGCCGACGAATCAGCGGCGAATATGCCATGCGGCGGCGATTTCGCGCAGCGCTCCCCACCTGCGGAGAGCGGGAAGGCCCCTGCGCGAGCTGGCCGGCGGCGTTAACCTTCCCTTAGGGATAATGTAGCGTTAACCGGCACGATTTGTCACAGGAAGGCGCTAGCGTCGCGTAAGGGCGGACCGTTCCGATGACACCTGAAGCTCTCAATACCTTCTTCTCGATCTGCATCGGTTTCGCGCTCGCGGGCGCGCTCGTGAACGGATACCAGGCATTCGCGCAGCGTCCCGCCGGCTTCGGCTTATTGCAGGACGGCGTCGCGCCGAAGACCTTCGCGGCCGTGCCCTTCCTGGTCTTTGCGGCGCCCTTCATCATCATGCGCAACACGCTCCGCGGCATCCGTGTGGAAACCCGCCGCGCCGAATTCGTGATGATGGCGACCCTCATTGCCGGCTTCTGGAGCATGATGAGCGGCACCTTCTTCCTGATGACGCTGCGCGCAGCCGGCGTGCTGGGCTGACGCCTCCGGCGCGGCCCTGGACGCTCTGCGTGGCGGCCCCTTTGCGTCCAGGCCGCCGTTTCGCTATGCCAGGATCATCCTGACAGGAGACCTCCATGGCGATCTACGAGCTCGACGGGCAGGCGCCCGATCTTCCCGCCGACGGCAATTATTTCATCGCGGAGACGGCCACCGTGATCGGCCGTGTGCGCCTGAAGCCGGGCGCGAGCGTCTGGTTCGGGGCGGTGCTTCGCGGCGACAATGAATGGATCGAGATCGGCGAAGGCGCCAACGTGCAGGACGGCTCAACCTGCCACACCGATCTCGGCTTCCCGCTTCACGTCGGCAGGAACTGCACGGTCGGCCACAACGTCATCCTGCACGGCTGCACCATCGAGGAGGGCGCGCTCGTCGGCATGGGCGCGATCGTGATGAACGGCGCGAAGATCGGCCGCAACAGCATCGTCGGCGCCGGCTCCGTCATCACCGAGGGCAAGGAGTTTCCCGAGCGCTCGCTGATCATTGGCTCGCCGGCGCGCGTGATCCGCACGCTCGAAGATGCCCAGGTCCAGAAGATGGGGAGTGCGGCCAAGTTCTACGTGGCCAACGGTCCCCGCTTCAAGAAGGGTTTGAAGCGGATCGGCTGAGATGCCCGGGGCCGTGTCGGTCCAGTCGGTGCGGCTGCAGACGACCTATCGTCACATGCCCTCGGATTCGCGTGCCTCGATCGCGCCTGCCACCTTCTCGTGGCCGGCGGCCCATAGCGCATGCTCGTCGCTGCCCTCCGAATAAGGATTGGCTTCTGCGGGGATGCTTTCGCGCGCAGCGCGTTCGCCTTCAGCAAAGGGATCGCGATGGTTCATCGTGATTTGGCCTCCTCGCTTTCAAGCTGATGTGACGGCATTTGTTCCGGAACAGGTGATCGCGGCAGCGGTTGACCGGCAAAGGAGAATTTCCAATGTCTGCCAGATCGTCCGCAACCAAGACCATGATGGTGATCCTCGCACTCGCGGCGATTCCGGCCGTATCGTTCGCGCAAGCGACCGGCGGCTCTGCCGGATCGACCGGAGGTTCTGCAAGCTCGACCGGAGGTTCTGTGGGATCGACCGCAGGCTCTGTGGGATCGACTGGAAGCTCCGCGGGACCGACGGGGGGTATCGCCAACTCGCCTGCTCCCCCGCCCGGGACCAACAGCCTGGGTACGGCTCAATCATCCGGCCCGGGCTCCGGGGTCACCACCGGCGGTGCAGGTGGGGCGGCTGATGCCACGGTCAACGCCGAGAACCGGCTGCTCGACAAGAAGATGAAGAGCATCTGCCGCGGCTGCTGACGCTCGCGCGGAAGTGAGACAGCGTGGCTGTCAGAAATGTCGGAGTGACGTTAGCTTGATCCTGCTTTGAAGCGTGGAGCGTGTCCACGCAGAGGATCAAGTGATGCTACGCAAGATGATCATGGCGGCGGTGACCGTCGCGGCGGTAGGGCTGTCGGCGCCGCAAGTGGCCGAGGCGCGCGGTTTCGGCCATGGCGGCTGGGGCGGTGGCGGTTGGCATGGCGGCCACGGCCATTGGCACGGCGGCGGCTTCTGGCCGGGCGTCGCGATCGGGGCTGGGCTTGCCGGCGCCGGCTACTATGGCGCTTATTATGGCTATGGCTATCCGTATTACGGCAGTCCTTATTATTATGGTGCCGGCTATGACGATGGTTACGGCGGCTGCTACGTCGTTCGCAAGCGGGTCATGACGCCTTCGGGATGGCGATACCGGCGCGTGGACGTCTGCGAATAGCATCCTTGGCGAGTAGCCGGCCCACCAAAAAACAAGGCCGTTGACGCAGTATACCGTCAACGACCTTGCCAGCCCCGGACATTGAAATCGGCTCACGCCATCCGGTATTGCAAGCATCGCGCGGAATCACACGCGCGAATGTGATCCAGTTCACAAGTCGAAAAAATTCGTCGGTGTCGTGAGTTGCTCAGCCGCGCGACCGCTTGCCCGCGCTGGCCTGAACGCGGTGCCGCGCCGGTTTCCTGCGGGTAACGGAGGGTGTTTCGGCCTCGCTGGCCCGGGTGCTGGCAAAGGACTGCCGTAAGCCGTCGACGGACTCGTTCAGCGCCGCGACCTGCTCGGACAGGCGCTTGGTGTCGGCCTGCTGCGCCGCCATCAGCCGCTTCATGGTCTGGAGCTGGTCCTGCACGACCTGGAGCTGGTCGATCGATTCCTGCTGGGTCGCCTCCAGCCCTTTGGTCTTCTCGACGAGTTGCTCGGACGCCTGTGCGGTGCGGGCCTGGAGCTGCCGCGATGCTACCAGCCGGTCGGTCTCCGGTGCCGCGCCGGTATAGGCACGCCAGCCCGCGATCGAGGTCACGCCGGCGATCAGCAGGAGAAGCGCGGCCGCGGTCAGCGCGATCGGCTGGGCGCCGAGGCGAAGGAGAGGGGCGGATGGTGTGTCCTGTGCGAGATCGATCATCGCTGACAAAACCCAAATTGAAACTTGGTGAGTGGCGAAGACCGGCAACCCAGAGGATCACCGGGGCGTCCCGAAAGCCTTACGTTTCGGCAAGGAATGGGACCAAAAAGAGGCTAAGGGCAAAAAAACCAGCAATCAGCGGGAGTTGAAGCGTCCGAAGGCCCGTCGGGACCACGGATCAAGGCTGAAATTGCGAAAACGGCCCGGAATAGGTCTTCGACCGCGGCGCGGCATAGGGCCCGAGCCGGGACGTCGTCAGCCCGAGCCGCACCACTGATTCCGCCAGCGTCACGGCGGCCGCGACGCCGTCGACGACGGGCAGGCCGTGCGTGGCGGCGAGCTCGGCGGCGAGATCAGCCATGCCGGCGCAGCCGAGCACGATGGCTTCGGCGCGGTCATCACGAGTCGCGGCCGAGATCTCCGCGGAGATCTGGCCGACGGCATCGGCATCGCGCTCCTCGAGCGCGAGCACGGGGACCTCGGCGGCGCGCACGCGGGCACAACGTTCGGCGAGACCGTATTTTCGCAAATTATGTTCGATCGGCACGATGGAGACAGCGAGCGTCGTCACCACGGCGAAGCGCGCAGCGATCAGGCTTGCCATATGAAAGCCGGCTTCGCCGATGCCGATCACCGGGGCCTTCGCGGCGGCGCGCGCCGCGTCGAGGCCGGTGTCATCGAAGCAGGCAATGACGTGCGCATCCGCGCCGTCGCGATCAGCCTCGCGGATGCAGCCGAGCATGCCGGGCACGGCAAAGGCCTCGTCGTAAAATCCCTCGATCGAGACCGGGCCCATCGCCGGCTGGCGCGCATCGATCACGGTGCCGGGCAGGGCGACGGAGCGCGCGACAGCGGCGATCTTCGTCGTCATCGCAACAGTGGTATTGGGATTGACGACGTGAAGCCGCATCGGATCAGACAAGTCCCTTGCCAGCGTCCGAGCCCTTGGCCGCCTGCCGCTTGTTGAGCATGTGGATGGTGCCGAGCGCAAGCGCGATCACCGTGAACGAGACGGCGGAGATCACGGTGCCGAGAGCATAAATGTCCGGGTTCGTCACGGTGGTGGTGAGGCCCTGCAGATCCAGCGGCAATGTATTTACAGCTCCGATCGCCTGGCTCGATCGGGCGAGTTCGTCCCAGGATAGCGTGAAGCCGAATAGGCCAATGCCGATCACGGATGGCAATATGATCGGCAGCACGACATGGCGGAACGTCTGCCACGGCGTCGCGCCGAGATCGCGTGCGGCTTCCTCGAGCCTGGGGTCGAAGCGGTTGAAGATCGCGAACATGATCAAGAGGCCAAACGGCAGCGTCCAGGTCAGGTGGGCACCGAGGCCCGAAGTGAGCAGGCCCATCGAGGTCTCGAAGTCTTCGTTCCAATGCGCCTTGATCAAGTCGTCGATGATGCGGAATTCTAACGATATGCCGAGCGAGGTGATGATCGAGGGCACGATCAGGCTTGCGATCGCCGAATAGAACAGGATGCTCTGCGCCCTGAACTTGCGGCGGAAGGCCATGCCGGCGGCGACTGACAGCACGACGGTGAGGATCATCACGATGATGCCGAGCAGCAGCGAGCGGCGGAAAGCCGCGCCGAGATCGACGATGCCGGTGCCCTGGAACAGCTTCGCGATCCAGAAGGTCGACACGCCATTCATCGGGAAAGTGAGGCCACCCTGCGGTCCCTGGAACGACAGCACGTAGATCGCGATCATCGGGCCATAGAGAAACAGCACAAAGGCCGCGAAGAAGATCGCGAGCACGTAGAAAGAGCGCGGGCGTCCTTCCTTCATGCTCTAGAGCTCCTTCTTGATGTCGACGATGCGCGACATCATGGTGATGATCAAGAAGGTGATCGCGAGCAGGATGACGGCGTTCGCCGCGGCGGCCGGGAATTGCAGCGCGTTCACCCGCGTCTCGATGATCTTGCCGGCGGCGGCGATCTGCTGGCCGCCCATCACGCCGATGGTGATGAAGTCGCCCATCACGATGGTAATGACGAAGATCGAGCCGATCACGATGCCGGGCTTTGCCAGCGGGATAATGACGTTGACCAGCGTCTGGAAGCCGCTCGCGCCGGCGTCATAGGCGGCCTCGATCAGCGACTTGTCGATGCGCACCATCGAATTGAAGATCGGCACCACCATGAAGAAGGTGAAGAGGTGGACCAGCGCCAGCACCACGGAGAATTCGGAGAACAGCAGCCATTCCAGTGGCTGGTTGATAAGTCCTGCTTTGACAAGGCCGGAATTGACCAGGCCGTTGCGGCCCAGCAACGGGATCCAGGCGATCATGCGGATGACGTTGGAGGTCCAGAACGGGATCGTGCACAGCAGCGACAATCCCATCTGCCAGGTCTTGGACTTGACGTGGAAGGCGAGGAAGTAGGCGACCCAGAAGCCGATGAAGAGCGTGATGGCCCAGACCATGAAGCACAGCTTCAGCGTCATCACGTAGGTGCGCCCGATCGTGCAGAGATCGGGGAGCTGCGCGATGCAGCCTTCGAACGTGTCGGTGTAGCCGCGGCCGGAGAAGGCCGGCAGCAGCTGGTATTCGTTGTAGTCCCAGAACGAGACGATGACGACGAAGACGAGCGGGATGAGGAAGAAGGCGAGAAACACCAGCATCATCGGCCCGGCCTGGAGCCAGGAGATGAAGGACGGGGACAGGCGCGTCGGTTTTGCGGCGCGCGCTGTGCCCGACCCCGGGATCAAGCCCGGGGCCGCCTGTTGCAGGACCTCTTCCGACATGTCCATTACGCCGCGATGAACTCATTCCATTTGCGGACCATGTAGTCGTTCTCGTCCATCACCGCGTTCCAGCAGGCGACGCCGCCCATGCGGTCCTCGTAGGAGCCGCCGTCACGCACGGCACCCGCCTTCTCGAGCAGCGAGCCGTCGGGCGCCTTGATGTCCTTTTCGGCCGGCTTGCCTTCCATCCAGTAAGCCCATTCGTAGGGCTCCATGTTCGCCTTCGCGGTGGAGAGCACGGCAGAGTAGTAGCCCTGGCGGTTGAGGTAGGCGCCGGCGTAGCCCGACAAGAACCAGTTCACGAACTCATAGGCCCATTCGAGCTTGGGACCCGAGACGCCCTTGGAGACGCAGAAGCCGGAGGCCCAGGAGCGGTAGCCTTCCTTCAGCGGCTGGAAGGTGCAGGGGATCCCCATCGAGCGCACCTTCGTCACCGCCGGCGACCACATCGACTGGATGACGGTCTCGCCTGAAGCCATCAGGTTGACGCTCTCGTTGAAGTCTTTCCAGAAGGCACGGAACTGGCCGGCCTTCTTGGCTTCGGTCATCACCTTCATGGTGAGGTCGATCTCTTCCTTGGTCATGTTGCCCTTGTCGGCATATTTGTACTTGCCGGAGGCCTCCACGACCATGGCGGCGTCCATGATGCCGATCGAGGGAATGTTGAGGATCGAAGCTTTGCCCTTGAATTCGGGATTGAGCAGCTCGGACCACGAGCTGATGGGGCGCTTGATCAGGTCGGGACGGATGCCCAGCGTGTCGGCGTTGTAGACGGTCGGAATCAGCGTGACGAATTCAGTCGCCGACGTCGCGAACTTCTTGGAGTCCTTTCCTTCGAGATAGAGCACCTTCCAGGGCGCGGTGCCCTGGCCTCCAATCTTCTTGCCGCCGGGCGTCTCGCCCTTGGTGAAGACCGGCGTGATGTTGTCGAATTCCTTGATCTTCTTGGCGTCGAGGGCAAGGATGTTGCCGGACGGCACGATCTTCTTGAGCGAGAAATATTCGGTGTCCAGCACGTCGAAGGAGTTCGGTTGGGTCATCACGCGCTTGGTGACGTCGTCGGTGGTCGCGGTGATGTATTCGATCTTGATGCCGGTGTCCTTCAGGCATTGCTTGGAGATGTCGTCGCCCTCGTTTACGGCGGTGCCGAGATAGCGCAGCACCTTCGCATCGGCCGACTTCACATATGGAAAGCCGGTGATCGCGCCGGAGCCGGCGGCGAGGCCGGCAAGACCTGCAGTGCCCTTGAGCAGCGTGCGGCGGCTGACGCCCTTCGTCCTGGTGGTCTCGGTCATATCAGTCACTCCTCTGTTGCGCATTCCAGTGATCGATCGGCGCTATTGCAGGCGTTGCGCCTTGGCGGGATCCCAGGTGGCCAGCACGCGATCGCCCGGACGGAACGGGTGGACGTCGAAGGTTGCCTCGGGAACGTGGGAGAACAGGGCGGTGCCATCGTCGAGCGTGAGCGAGACAGCGATGAAGGAGCCCTGGTACTCGGTCTGGGTCAAAAGCGCCGGCGCGCCGAAGGCGCCGTCAGTGAACGGGACGATGCCGAGCTGATCGGCGCGCACGGCGATCAGCTTGCCGGAATCGTTGAGCACGTTATGGCCACCGATGAAGCGCGCCACGAATTCGGTGCGGGGACGGTGGAATATCTCGCGCGCGGTGCCCTGCTGCTCGATCCTGCCGTGGTTCATCACCACGATGTGGTCGGCGAGCGCCATCGCCTCTTCCTGGCCGTGGGTGACCTGGATGAAGCTGATGCCGAGCTCGCGCTGCAGCCGCTTCAATTCGCCCCGCATTTTCACCCGCAGGAAGGGATCGAGCGCAGAGAGCGGCTCGTCGAGCAGCAGAATCTGCGGCTCGGTGATCAGCGCGCGGGCGAGTGCCACGCGCTGCTGCTGGCCGCCGGAGAGCTGTGCGGGCAGGCGTCCGGCATAAGGGCTCATCGCCACCAGTTCGAGCAATTCGCCGGCGCGCTTGTGGCGCGTCGGCTTGTCGATGCCACGCATCTTCAGCGCAAAAGCGACGTTATCGATGACGCTGAGATGCGGAAACAGCGCATAGGACTGAAACATCATGGCCGTGCCGCGCTTGGCGGGCTCAACGTCGGTGACGTTCTGCGCGCCCAGGATGATGTCGCCCTCGCTGACGGCCTCATGGCCCGCGATCATGCGCAGGGTCGAGGTCTTGCCGCAGCCGGAGGGGCCGAGCAGGCAGCAATAGGTGCCGGCCGGGATCTTCAGGCTGACATCCTCGACCGCCAGCGTCGCGTCGTAGCGTTTGGTGACGGCAACCAGTTCGAGAGCGGCAGGAGTGGCCATGGCGTGTCCGACGGGAGGGCGATGCTTCCCGCCTCTCTCCGCAAGGTCCGTGCCAACGGCGCTCGGCGGTCAATTTCTCAAAACTGTGCAGCGGAGTCAGATCGTTAGATTGAATCTGGCCGATCCGGGCTGCCTGCCGCCTGCGCAATCACCTGCACACAAAACGGGCGAAGATTGTATAAAGTTTCGCCTGTGATTGGATACAGCTCGTCGACTAACATTCGCAGCCGAACGTTCTCGATCGAGCCTGACATCCATGGCCGCCAAGACCCGCCCGAAATTCGACGTGCCGGACGCGAGCGATCGCGTCAGTCGTATTCGGGAGGGCGTGACCGCCGCGATCCTCGAGCACCGCCTGTTACCCGGCACGAAGCTCGGCGAGGACGAGATCGGTGACATCTACGGCGCCAGCCGTACGCTGGTCCGCACCGCGCTGCAGCAGCTCGCGCATGAAGGCATCGTCAACATCGAGAAGAACCGCGGAGCCTTCGTCGCACGTCCGACGCCTGCGGATGCCCGCGAAGTGTTCGAGGCGCGCCGCCTGATTGAGCCGACGATCATTGGTCACGCCATCGACGCGGTATCGCCGGCCTGGATCGACCGTCTCCAGCGCCATCTCACCGAAGAACGCGAGGCCGAACTGCGCGGCGACGCGCGCGCCTCGGTCCGCCTCTCCGGCGAGTTTCACCGTCTGGTCGCCGAGATGAGTGGCCACAGCATCTATCTCGGCTTCCTCAAGGAGCTGATCGCGCGTTCCTCGCTCATCATCCTGCTCTACCGCCGCCATGACACGCCGGCCTGCGGCACCGATCACCACGCCGGCATCGTCGCCGCGATCCGCAAGCGCGACAGAGAGGCGGCCCGCGCACAGATGCTGTCGCATCTGACCGAGATCGAGGCCGAGCTGTTCTTGAAAGATCCCGCTGCCGATGAGCTGCGGCTGGTCGATGTGCTCGGCGCCTGAGCGAACCGCGTCAGTTGCCTATGGCAACGAAGATCATTCGTTTCGTTTGACGATTTTCAGCACGAGTAAACCCGCGCCAAGCACCAGGAAGAGAACGCCGAAGAAAGTCGTCCCGCTGGATTCGAAGGTCACGCCGACTGCGGTCAGCAAGCATCCGATGATGATTGCGAAGAGGCCGCCGAGCTTTTTGACCAGCAGGACATGTCCGTCAGTCGTTTGTGCCACCATGTTACGCCTCGTTTATATAATGTGGATTTCTTCGCGCTTCTCTTTCGCCCAATGATCCTTTCGCAGCCGGCATGATCGTACTCCAGCGCAAGCGAATTACAATCTGACCTTGATTCTTATCTCGGTCGGTATTTGCTTTTGAATAGAGTTCGATACATGGCTCGACAGCGAGGCTTACGCATCTGCCAGAAATTCCCGCTGCATCGCGCGGTCGCTGCATCTCTTGTGGAGTCGTATGGCAGGCCTGCAAAATCGCCTTGTGGTTGTAAATTGACTCGCTCGAGCTGGGGGAATCAACTGGTGGCGAGCGTCGAGTTCTAGAACGGAGCCGACATCAGTTGAATCCGTTCTACGGAGTGGTGCCATGGCGCGTCCTCTGGTTGACGAACGAGAGACGGCTTACGTCTCGACCGGCCATCTGCCCGGCGCGGACGCCGTGCAGTCGCTGGTGACCGAGGCACAGCGACGATTTCAAGCAAATCATGATGGAACCAACTCGCAGGTCTACCCCGCGCTCGCGCGCGTGCCGAGTGAGCTGTTCGGCGTCTGTGTCGTTGCGACAAGCGGGCAGATCTTCGGCGCTGGCGATGCCGACTACGAATTCTCCATCATGAGCGTGTCAAAACCGTTCCTGTTCGCGTTGGTCTGCGAGGCCATCGGGCCGGAGGAGGCCCGCGCCAAGCTCGGCGCGAACGCGACCGGTCTCCCATTCAACTCGCTCGCCGCGATTGAGCAGGGCAGCGGCCGTACCAACCCAATGGTGAATGCCGGCGCGATTGCGACGACCAGCCTGGCGCCTGGCGCTACCGCCGCGGCGCGATGGGCATTCATTCATGACGGATTGTCGCGCTTTGCCGGCCGCACGCTGCCGCTCAACGAAGAGGTCTACGCCTCGGCGTCGGAGACCAATTTTCGCAACCGCAGCATAGCGCGGCTTCTGGAGAGCTATGACCGCATCTACTGCGACGCAAAGGAAGCGACCGATCTCTATACCCGGCAGTGCTCTCTGAATGTGAGCGCGCGCGACCTCGCGGTCATGGGCGCAACGCTCGCGGACGGCGGCGTCAACCCCGTGACCAAGCAGCGCGTCGTCGATGCCTCGATCTGCCATTACGCATTGGCTGTTATGATCACAGCCGGGCTCTACGAGACCTCCGGCGACTGGCTCTACGACATCGGCCTGCCGGGCAAGAGCGGGATCGGCGGCGGCATCGTCGCGGTGTCCCCAGGCAAGGGCGGCTTCGGCACCTTCGCGCCGCCGCTCGATGCCGCCGGCAACAGCGTGCGGGGGCAACTCGCCGCAAAGTTCCTGTCGCAGCGGCTGGGAATGGATCTGTTCGTATCGAAACCGGAAGAGTGAACCGATGCTGAAAGGATCGGTCGGCTCATAGCCTGGCCGGTCGCAACGCCGATCAAGCTGGAGGACGCCATGGCCACGCAGACAATGTCGATCGGCGGCATTCACCAGGAGGAGCGCGCCTCATGGGTTCCCATGATCGCAATCGCGCTCGGCCAGATGATCATGTCATTCAACGTGGCTTCGCTGCCGGTGGCCATGGGTGGAATGGTCGAGAGCTTTGGCGTCGCGCCCACGACAGTCGCGACAGGCATCGTAGCTTACTCCATGCTGGTTGCCGGCTTCGTGATGCTCGGCGCCAAGCTTGCTCAACGATTTGGCGCGGTGCATGTGTTCCGCGGCGCGGTCGTGCTGTTCTTCGTCTCACAGCTCATGATGACGTTCAGCCCGTCCGCATCGGTCATGATTTCCGCGCAAGCGCTGTGCGGTGCCTCGGGTTCGGTGATCGTGCCTTCGCTGGTCGCGCTAATTGCCGAGAATTATGCGGGCCGCCAGCAGGCAACCGCGCTGGGTGCGCTCGGCTCGGCCCGTGCGGCTGCCGGCGTGCTGGCGTTTGTGGTCGGCGGCGTCTTTGGAACCTATATCGGCTGGCGGCCGGCGTTCGGAATTCTGATCGCGGCCTCCGCTATCGTTTTTCTCATGAGCTTCCGCCTCAAACCTGACCACGGTCGGCCTGACGTGCAGATCGACCTCGTCGGCGTGATGCTCGCCGCGACCGCGATCATCCTCATCAGCTTCGGCTTCAACAATCTGAACGGCTGGGGGCTCGCGGTGGCGACCCCGAACGCACCGTTTGATCTGTTCGGCCTTTCGCCCGCCCCAGTCATGATCTTGCTCGGCATCGTGCTGGGCCAGGCATTCCTGCTGTGGACGCACAGGCGGCAAGCCGCCGGCAAGACGCCGCTGCTGGCCTTGGCGGTAGTCGACTCGCCGGAGGAGCGTTGCGCGGTCTTTGCGCTGTTCGCGGTGGTCGCGCTGGAGGCTGCACTGAACTTCACGGTGCCGCTCTATATCCAAATCGTGCAGGGGCGTTCGCCGCTTGCGACCGCTATTGCGATGATGCCGTTCAACCTCACGGTCTTCTTCTCGGCGATGCTGATCGTCAATGTCTACGAGCGACTAACGCCGCGCCAGATCGGTCGCTACGGGTTTTCGGTTTGCACCATCGCGCTGGTCTGGCTCGCCTTTGTCGTGCGCAACGACTGGAGCGAAATTCCCGTGCTGTTCGGGCTTTTCCTGTTCGGCATTGGTCAGGGCTCGCTGGTGACGCTGCTGTTCAACGTCCTCGTGACAGAGTCTCCAAAAGCACTCGCCGGTGACGTCGGCTCCTTGCGCGGCACGACGCAAAATCTTGCCGCCGCAGTCGGGACCGCGGTCGCAGGAGCTCTTCTGGTCGGTCTACTCAGCACCATCGCACTCGGCAGGATCACGGCAAGTCCCGTGCTGACGCCGGAGCTTCAGGCCCAGGTCGATCTCGACAACATCACCTTCGTCAGCAACGACCGCCTGCGCACCGTGCTGGAAGGCACGAGCGGATCGCCGCAGCAGGTCGCGGAAGCCGTGCGGGTGAACACCGAGGCACGCCTGCGGGCGCTCAAGATTGGACTCTTGATCATGGCGGGTCTCGCCCTGATTGCGATTATCCCGGCCGGACAACTTCCTAACTACCTGCCGGGTGAGATCCCAATCGATGAAGCCCCTGCGAGAGCCTGCGTTGAAGAAGGGCAGAGGATTTCGTGAAAGAGAACCCAGGAATGAGATCAGTAAGCGAGATGGATCGACGCGCCGCGTTGCGGATGCTGTTGGGAGGCGTGATGGTCGCTGGTGCAGGAGTGACCCTAGGGTCGTACGATGCTGTGGCCCTGCCGGAGCCAAAGGATCATCCCGTTCCGAGCAGGCGCGAGCCCGCTGCCGGCACCTTTGCGCAGCAGACTGCCCGTCCGTTACAGGACCCCGGCCAACGCCCAGCGCGTCGGCCGCCACAACGTCCACGGCCTCGCCCGCCATCATGGCATCGGCGGCGTCGGCGCTGGGAGTGCTGGTGGCACCGTGGCCGCCGTCATTGCGGATGGCGTTGGAGGTAAACCGAGGAGGATGTCATGACCACTTACGACAATAGCGCACCCATGGGCGCGACGGGCCTGCCGCAACCGCCTCGCTGGGTCTGTGTGCTGCTGGGTCTGTTCATGGTGCTCGCAGGGCTGATGGTGCTCGGCGACATCGCGTTCTTCACCGTGGTCAGTGCGCTGTTCATTGGCTGGATGGCCATCGCCGCGGGCGCTTTCGAAATTTTCCACGCTTTCTGGACCAAGGGCTGGGGCGGCTTCGTCTGGCAGATCATCCTCGGCATGCTCTATATTGCCCTCGGCATTGTTCTGGTCACCCAGCCGCTGACCGGAGCGCTCCTGCTCACTTATGTGCTCGGCATTGCGCTCCTGGTCTCCGGTGTCGTACGCATGCTGATCGGCATCGGCCGCTGGCAGCAGGGCGGCGGCATCATATTCGCGTCGGGCGTGTTTGGTGTTCTGGCGGGACTCATCATCCTGACGGGCTTTCCGATGACCGGGCTGTGGGTTCTGGGACTGTTGCTCGGCATCGACTTGTTGTCTCATGGCATCGGGTGGCTGACTTTTGCGTGGCTCCCTGTGGCAAAGCCTGCGTAAGCGCTGCGGAGATTACATATGAGTTGGCGTAGGCCGGCGACGCTCCTGCGGGCTGTCATGGCGCTTTGGTTCGTTGGAGGCGTCTTCGGTCTTCCGTCACCGGTATCGGCGCAGCAGGACCCCGCTATCCTGTTCCGCAACGTCCGGATATTCGACGGCAAGTCCGTTTCGCTCTCTGCACCATCCAGCGTTCTTGTCCGGAACAAGACCATCGAGAAAATCTCAATTGGCGAAGCCACTGCTGCCGGTCTGGTAATCGACGGCGGTGGCCGCGCTCGCAGGCGATGTTGGCTACAACAATCTGCTCGCCGCGGCCGAGGCAACTGCGACGCTGATGCGCGGCTTCACGACCGTGCGCGATATGGGTGGCCCCTCGTTCGGACTGAAGCAGGCCATCGACGAAGATCTCGTTGCCGGCCCTCGCATCTATCCCTCGGGCGCAATGATCACCATCACCAGCGGTCATGGCGATTTTCGTCAGCTTTCGGATCTGCCGCGCACGATCGGCGGCATGCTCAGCCGCATGGAGCGGATCGGCGGCAGCATGGTCGCCGACAGTCCCGACGAGGTCCGCATGCGGGCGCGCGAGCAACTGATGCAAGGCGCTTCGCAGGTCAAGCTTGCGGCGGGCGGTGGTGTCGCGTCGCCGTTCAGCCCGCTCGATGTCTCGACCTTCACCGAGCCCGAACTCCGCGCCGCGGTCGAGGCGGCCGACAATTGGGGCACCTATGTCGCGACCCATGCCTATACCCCGGTCGCGATCCAACGCTCGATCGCGGCCGGCGTCAGATGCATTGAGCACGGTCACCTCATGGACGAGGCGAGCGCGAGGTTGATGGCGGAAAAGGGAATATGGCTGAGCACACAGCCGTTCCTCGATCTCGCCGGCGCGGCCGCGCTTGGGCCTGCCGAACAGGACAAGATGCGGCAGGTGGTTGCCGGCACTGACCGCCTTTATGCGCTGGCAAGAAAGTACGGCATCAAAACCGCGTTCGGCACCGACGTCTTGTTCTCGAAGGCACTGGCGGACAAGCAAGGTGCGTTGCTGAGCGCGCTCACGCGCTGGTACACGCCGGCCGAAGCATTGACTATGGCGACGTCGACCAATGCGGAACTGCTGCGCCTCTCCGGTCTGCGGGATCCCTATCCCGGCAAGCTCGGCGTCGTGGAGGAGGGGGCGCTCGCCGATCTCCTGCTCGTCGACGGCAATCCGCTCGAAGACATCAGGCTCATCGAAGATCCCACGAAGAATTTTGTGGTGATCATGAAGGACGGCAGGATCTACAAAAACAGTCTTGAGCACTGACACGCGCGCGCGTATCTGCGCCGCTTGTCGCCTGCGCCGGATGGTTTTTGGCTCGACGGTCAGGACCGGCGTTTTGTCGAAGTCGCGGCCGGACCCCAGCGAGCGCATCAGCGACTGTACTCGCTTTCGGCGGCAAGCTGCCCGTCAGGCGTGATCTCGTATTCGCCGTCCTGCTTGGTCATCCATCCTGACCTGACCATCTCGCGTGCAAGCTGGATCGAGCAGATCGGATGATTGCCTCCTGGGTAATACAGCCTGTCATTCCGGACGAGCAGGTGTCCGTACAATTGGGCTTGACGTAACGCCCTGCGCATTCCGGGTGATGGATTTTTCATGCGGTTTCAAGCGCGAGCGCGATGAAGGTTCCTAATGAATGTGGTGATCTTCAATGGCATTTCCGCTCGCCGGCGGTCGGAGAGGAACCCTCGTCCCGTCGCATCGTTTGTTGCTTCGAGGAGTAGTGTCATGAATGTACGAGACGAGCACACCCGATCGCTCTGGATGGATGTTTCGGTTGCCGACGCCCCGGCGCTATCCGGTACGATGGGTACGGACGTCGTCATTGTCGGTTCTGGAATTGCCGGGCTGTCGGTCGCCTATGAGCTCGCCAGCCATGGACGCTCGGTCGTGGTGCTGGACCGCGGCGGCATCGGCAGCGGGATGACGGCGCGGACCACTGCCCACCTGGCCACCGCGCTCGACGACGGTTACGACGAGTTGGTGAGGGTGCGCGGGCTTGATTGCGCGCTCCGCTACTATCAGAGCGTTGCTGCCGCGATCGATCGCGCCGAGGCCATCCAGGGTGCCGAGCACATCGATTGTGATTTTCGACGCGTCGACGGTTACTGGGTGCTGGCGTCCGAAACGCCCGCATCGGAGCTGGACAAGGAATTGGATTGCTGTCGCAAGCTCGGAATTCCCGTCAAGAATTGCATCGAGCCAACCCCGTTCCATGCCAAGGGCCAGGTGCGTTCGCTGCGCTTTCCAAGCCAGGCGCGCATGCACCCGACCAAATATCTCGCGGGGTTAGCGCGTGCACTCGAGCGGCGGGGTGTGCGGCTCTTTAGCAACACCTGTGTTGAGAGCATCGGTCAACGCCACGGCGACATGGTCGTGACGACAGCCTCGGGTCACGAGGTCCACGCCGCCGACGTGGTGGTCGCGACGAACTCGCCCGTCAATGTGCAGGTGGCGATCCACACCAAGCAGGCGCCTTACCGTACCTATGCGCTTGCGGCGAAGATTGCGGCCGGCGCGCTGGAGGATGCGCTCTATTGGGATACGCTCGATCCCTATCATTATGTCCGGCTCCAGCCGTTCTCTGCCGACGAGGACATCGTGATCATCGGCGGCGAAGATCATAAATCCGGCGAAGCGAACGACGGCGCACAGCGCCTCGACGCACTCGAGCGCTGGGCCCGCGATCGCTTGCCCGGTTTGCGCGAGGTCACTCATCGCTGGTCCGGCCAGGTGCTGGAGCCGGTTGATTTCGCCGGCTTCATCGGCCGCAGCCCCGGCGAGGAGCATCTGTTCATCGTCAGCGGCGATTCCGGGCAGGGGATCACGAACGGGCTCGTCGCCGGCCTTTTGGTGACGGATCTGATCACGACGGGTGCGAGCCCGTGGCAAGAGATCTACGCCCCGTCACGGAAGATCCAGAAGAACATCGGCGAGTTCATCAGTGAGAACATCACCCCGCTGAAGAATTTTGCGGAGTATCTTGCGGCGAGCGAGATTGCGAGCGTCGAACGGCTGCGGCCGGGCGAGGGGCGTCTCGTCCGCAGCGGCCTGAAGAAGATTGCCGCTTGCCGGGACCGCAACGGACGTCTGCATCTGCACTCGGCCAGCTGCACCCATCTCGGCTGCGTCGTGCACTGGAATGCGCTGGAGCAGTGCTGGGATTGTCCCTGTCACGGCTCGCAGTTCGCGCCTGACGGCACGGCGCTCAATGGTCCTGCCGTGTCACCGCTCGGCGAGGTCGATAGGCCCGCTAATCTCGAAGCCGCGGAGTGAGTGGCAATTCCCTCAAAAAGTTGCGGCCAGGCTTTGGGGGAAGCCTGGCCGCGCGCGAACCGGTCTGGGACGGGGAGGGGTGGGGATGTGACCGGGCCGCGTGACTCTTTCCTTGGGTGAACGATCAATCTCTCGCGCTGGCGGTCGAGACCGCCGGCTTGGTATCGCCCAGCGAGACCCAGACGTTGGGATCGCTCTGCGACTGGCGCTTGACGAAGCGGTAGCCGGTCTCCGTCCAGGCAAGGACGTTCTCGTTCTGATTGTCGAGAACGAACTCGCCCTTGTCGGTCTTCACCGTCAGCACCGCGTGACCTTCGCCCTTCTTGTCGCGCACGACGGTGATAAGCAGGGCCTCGCGCGGCCATCCGGCATCGATCAGCATCTTGCGCTTCAACAGCACGTAGTCTTCACAGTCGCCGTAACCGTCTGAGGGCAGCGACCACTTCTCGATCACGCCCCAGTGCTCCTGGTCGGTCAAAGGCTTCACGGTCTCGTTGACCCAGCGATTGACCTTGATGAGGTCGCGCCATGCAGCCTGCGACATCACGATATCGCGTGCCTGCGTCGGCCCGCCCTGGCACTGAGCGGCATTGTCCGCACAGAACTCGACCCAGCCGATCGGCGCACGCGTGGTGTCGCCGAGGCTCGCGTAGAGCAGGCGGCCTTCGCCGGCCTGCGCTGCCGCGCTAAATCCGAAGAGCATGGCAGCCAGCGCCAGCCCTTTCCCCTGTCCCCTGAAATCAAACATTGCGGCCCCCGTTTCTTGTTGGGACCACATTTCGCACGGAGCTTTTGAGTTGCCGCTAAGTCATCCAAGTCAAGTCGAGACGAATGCAAGTAAAACGCGCGTCGAATTCGAACTATACTTGAATCGAATTCTCATAAAGTTTGAAATGACTGCAATTGATTCAATTTTTATCTATTAACGCGGCAAACGCTGCTGAAGCCGTCGTTTGCGCGCAGCTGCAACCCTTGCGTTAACCCGCGGGGGGCCGGTCGCAACGCACGAAAAAGGCGGCGTCCGCATCACGGAGGCCGCCTTCGAGGCTGGAAATGCAGTGGTTTTGGGGTCGTTGCGCTTTACCGGGCGGTAACGCTCTCTTCGAGTGTCTCGGCCGGCTGCTCGTGCATGAACTCCAGGGCGAAGCCGTCTTCGAGGTTTCGGACCACCCGGCCCTGGACCCGGCCGAGCAGAACCGTCGATTTCAGCGGCGGGCGGTTCTCCGCGGCGATCGCGGCGCCCGACAGCGACAGGTCGATGATGCGGCAGGTCATCTTGGTGCCATCCTCGAGCGTCAGCACCGCGATCGGGTTGCGCGGCACGATACGGTCGTGGCGGCGGTCTTCCGGCAGATTGAGGATGTCGCGGTTGGCGAGCCAGGTCAGTTGGGCCGCAAGCTTGTCGCGCTTCCGCGGTGTCGCACCGATCGTCATGGCGAAGCCATTGTCGATGATCCGGGTGATCTTGCCCTCGACGCGGCCGATATGGTCGAGATAGGCGACGACGCGGTCGCCGACATTGCCGATGCCGGGGGCCAGCAGTGCCAGCCCGCCCGGCGACATGTTGATCACCTGGCAGGGGAATTCGCGGCGGTCCGGCAGCATGTAACGGCCGAGCAGGTGCACTTTCACCCGCTGGAAACGCCGACGCTCCTCGGCGGCCGGAAGAAATTTTTTGTTCGCCAACGCCATTTCCAACACCCGACCCCCCGCCCGGGCGGAGTCCGGGACGACCCTAAGGTGCATAGGGTTAATGCCGCGTTAGGATCGGGCCCGCCGGACACGGACAGACACAATGCGCTGGAAAAGCCACATCAAGGGCGGGCAGGCCCGTCCGCGCACCCCAGCCGGGCTGAGCCGGTCAAGCCTCTCGCACCCGCCGCCGATAGAGAAGACACAGCCCTGCGAGCAGCACGGCGGCCGAGAGCCCGAGCGACCAGTGAATGCCGATCGCCGCGCCTGATAGTCCGACCGTGATGCCGCTGAAGGCGCGCATGCCGAGGCCGGCCATGTTGTAAAGGCCGACGACGCGGCCGCGGATGTCGGACGGTGCGTTCAGCTGCACCAGCGCCTGCGCCATGGTGTTGAACGACAGCTCGAAGAAGCCCGCGCAGAATAGCAGCACGATCGCGGCCGGATAGATCCGCACCAAAGCGAAGCCGAGCAGCGCCCCGCTCCAGCACATCGCCAGCATGATCGCGGTGCGCGGCGTGCCCTTGAGACGCCCCCAGGATTCCAGCGCGATGCCGGCGAGCAGCGCTCCGGCCGCGTCGGCCGCGAGCAGCATGCTGTAGGAGACGCCGGGATCGCCATGGCCGAGATCGCCGGCAAAGCCCGGCATCTGGGCATGATAGGCGTTGCCGATCACGAAGGAGGTGAGGCCGGCGAGCCACGTCATCGCTGACAGCACCGGCTGCGTGCCGATCGCGCGCATCGTCAGCACGATGTCGGCAAGGCCGCGCACCGCGAAGCGCCGCATGGCGATGCTCTTGTCGCGCATCGGCGCCCAGAACAGCCACAGCAGCATCGGCAGATAGAACAGCGTGTTG
This sequence comes from Bradyrhizobium sp. 153, assembly GCF_023073835.1. Lineage (NCBI taxonomy): Bacteria > Pseudomonadati > Pseudomonadota > Alphaproteobacteria > Hyphomicrobiales > Nitrobacteraceae > Bradyrhizobium > Bradyrhizobium sp. 153. The sequence continues at coordinate 25,232 of NZ_JADPKH010000045.1, forward strand.
AAGATGATGCCGTGCGAGGTGCCGAGGCTGAGCATGATGATGCCGCCAACGGCAGGCCCGACCAGGATGCCGAGATAGCGTGCCATCGCGTTCAGCCGTACTGCGCTCGGCAGATCGGCGGGGCCGACGAGGTCGTAGAGCAGCAGCTGGTTCGGCGTCTGCCACAACACGCCGGCGCAGCCATGGATCACCAGCAGCAGCATCGCGTGCCACATCCGGATAGTATCGGTGAGAAAGAAGAAGCCCCAGCCGCTCGATGCCACGATGAACAGCACCATGCCGCACTGGATGATGCGTCGCGGATCGAACCGGTCCGCGAGCCCGCCGACCGCGACCGAGAACAATAGGAACGGCAGCCAGTGCGACAGCACCGCAAAGCCCGCCAGCGCCGGCGAATGGAATTTCTGGAACACCACCCAATAGCTGATCACATGCTCGATATTGTCGGCCATCATCGCCAGCACGTAAGCCGTGAACTGGAGACGGTAGGGCACGGACTTCATCGCCGCGAACGAGCCGGACGCGGCCAAGGGATTCTGGGGGAGGGGGTTCAAGCGAGCACCTTGGTGGACTGCTCGGGCCTTACACGGTCGCTGGCGAGCGCTCAAGACAATTGGGTGTGTGAGAGGGTTGCTCGGCCTCGTATGCAGCGCGATCACCAGCGCGCGGTCCGGGGACAAGTCACCTCGTGCCGCTCACGAGATTATCCTGTACAATTGCCTTCATGGAACAGAACAGCCTCTACGACCGCCCTGACCTCTACGATTTGATGGCGCCGCGAGAGCCGATCCTCGAACGCTTTTATGTCGAGATCGCAAGCGAACGCGGCGGCCGCGTGCTCGATCTCGCGTGCGGCAGCGGTCGCCTGACCATTCCGCTGGCGCAAGCCGGGCTTGAGGTGGTCGGAGGCGATTTGTCGCCGGAGATGCTCGATCGCGCGCGGAAGAACGCAAAGGCGCAGGCGGTCGAGCTCGATCTCATCCAGCTGGACATGCGCGATTTCGATCTCGGCGGGCGAACGTTCGACACCATCATCGTTGCCATGAACTCGATCCTCCACCTGCATAGCCTCGACGACTTGAAAGGCTTCTTCGGATCGGTCGGCAGACACCTATCGCCGAAGGGTCGGTTGGTGTTCGACGCCTTCCTGCCCAATATCGCCATACTCAACTCTGATCCCAACAAGCGCGAGTTGATCGGCGCGGTGGTCCACGACGGTCTTGGCGCGATCACTGTCGAGGAGACTGCGAGCTACGACCCGCTCACCCAGATCAGGCACGTTGATTGGTACTGGTCGAGCGAGACGGAGATGGACTTTTGGCAAGCCGCCTTGCCGATGCGCTGCATCTTCCCGCAGGAGATGCCGTTGCTCGTGGCCTCGGGCGGCCTGCGCGTCATCGCGCGCTTCGGTGATTTCGATCGCAGACCGCTGACTGCGGGAAGTATGCGACAGGTTTGCGTGTGCGGCCTTACGCCAGTGCCTTGACGTAGACCGCATAAGGCACGCCAGAGATATCCGGCGCCTCGCGCACTTTCTCGAATCCCATCCGCAGATACATCGGCAGAGCGACCGTCATGATCGGCGTCGTATGCAGTGCGATGATCGGCGACTGGTCGCGCTCGGCGCGGCGAACGCATTCTTCCGTGAGTTGCCGGCCAATGCCCTTGCCGCGCGCGAAGGGGTCGACCACCAGCATGCGGATGATCGGCCAGGCCGGATCGAAGAACGGCGGCTTTGGCTGCCGTGGGCCGATATAGGCCACGGCGCCGACGATCTCACCACCGTCTTCGGCGACGATGATCTCGCCCGTCCTGGAAAGCGCCGTTATCTTCGCGACATTGGCTGTAAACGTCGGCCAGTCGGAATAGTCCTGCTCGAATTGCGCGAAGGCGGCGAGAGCGACGCGCCTGACCGCTTCCGCATCCGCCGGCTGATAGTCACGCAGCATCGGCATTCTCCTCGATCATAGCCCGGATGGCGTGCAGCGCAATCCGGGGCCGCCGAGCCCGCATTCCGCTCTGCTGCATGCGGGCTACGAGACTCGCGCTTGGCACAACGGTGCATCTCACATACGTTTCGCCTCACGCCCGCACCAATCAATCATAACAGACGGGCAGCGAGGACACAGCCATGGAATCCATCCGCGTCTGCACCCACGCAGGACCGGGCTCGGAGCCTGTCATCCGCACCGTGCCGTGGCCGAAGGTCGGCCGCAAGGCGGCGCTGATCAAGGTCGGCGCCTGCGGGGTCTGCGGCACCGATTTGCATATTCTCAAGGGACATTGGCCGAAACCGCTGCCGTGGCCGTTCACGCTCGGCCACGAGCTCGGCGGTGTCATCGTCGAATGCGGCGACGAGTTCACCGAGGACTTCATGAGCAAGCCGCTGAAGGTCGGCTCGAAGGTGATGATCCCGCCGCTGATGCCCTGCGGCCGCTGCTATTACTGCATCCATTATCCGCAAGTCGCCAACAAGTGCCTGACGCCGGTCTATTACGGCCGCTATCTCGGCTTCGAGAAGGCGCCTCACATGTGGGGCGGCTGGGCCGAATATGTCTATGTCGATCTCGACATGCTGCCGGGCACCAAAATTTACAAGCTGCCCGACGACATGTCGCTGCGGCTGGGCGCGCTGTCCGAGCCGCTGACGTCCTGCATCCGCGCCTTCAATCGCGCGATCCGCGCCGGCGGTTTTTCCTGGGGCGATACCGTGGTGATCCAGGGCTCCGGCCCGATCGGCATTCTGGCGGTCGCAGCCGCGCAGGAGATGGGGGCAGGGCGCGTGATCTGCGTCGGCGCGCCGGAGCAGCCGCGGCTCAAGCTCGCCCGCGAATTCGGCGCGGAGGCGACCGTCAACATCGAGGAACTGAAGTCGCCGCAAGATCGCATCGCACGCGTGCGCGACATCGTCGGCGGCTTCGGCGCTGATCTCGTGATGGATTGCTCGGGACACCCCTCAGCCGGCCCCGAAGGCATCGAGATGCTGCGCGACGGCGGCACCTATGTCGAGATGGGCCAGTTCACCGACGCCGGCTCGATCGAGACCTCCTGGCACCGGATCTGCACCAAGGACCTCAACGTGCTGGGATCCTGGGGCTTCACCGGCAACGATCTGCCGCTCGGCGTCGACATGCTGTACCGGACGCGCGACAAGTATCCCTGGCTGAAGATGCAGACGATTTATCCGTTCACGGAAGCGGGCGTCGCGCAGGCGGTCCAGGACGCGATGGCGATGAAGACGGTGAAGTCGACCATCGTGCCGTGGCCGGAGCTGGTGGAGTAGGTCATGTTCCCCGTCAAGCGGGTGGCGCTTTGCGCCGACCGTTGGCGCCTTGCGGGGCTACGAGTCGGGGTTTGGAATGAATGACGAGATGACCAACGAACCGACCCTCGAACCGAACCAGCCCCGCTCGCCGTTCAGCGCCATCCGCGCGATCGACTACACCGTCATCTTCGTGCGCGACATGGCGGCGATGCGGCGCTTCTACGAAGACGTGCTCGCCTTGTCCCTGCTGCGCGAGCTTTCGCCGAGCTGGATCGAGTACGGCCTCGGCAGCAACACGCTGGCGCTGGCACGGCCGAGCCGGACCGCCGCTGATGCGCCGACGCCGCCGGGCAGCGCTTCGCTGCAACTGGCCTTCAAGGTGTCGGCAACTGAGGTCGATGCGTGCGCCGACGAACTCGTGCGGCGGGGCGTGGCGCTGCTGTCGCCGCCGACCAACCAGTCCTTCGGCCATCGCACGCTGTTCTTCCGCGACCCCGATGGAAATTTGCTTGAGATCTATGCGGAGATCTGAACCGCCCAGAAAGTTCCATCGGGAATTCGCGAACTCTTCATGCTGCGGTGAAACTTAGGCCCAAGTTCCGGCTTTCAGTTCACGGGAGAGGTGCCGTGAAGCGAATTCTGAAACCCGTCACTTACGTCCTGGCCGCCGTCTACTTCCTTGTGGACGCGGTTTTCATGGCCGTGGCGCGGCCAATTTCGCGCTGGGTCGAGCGGCACCTCCAATTCGCGCGATTGCGGGCCTGGATCAGGTCGCTGCCGCCCTATCCTTCGCTCGCCTTGTTTTCCGTACCCGTGATCATTCTGGAGCCGATCAAGCCCCTGGCAGCCTACCTTGCCGCAACTGGCCAGGTCCTGAGCGGCGCAGCGACCTTCATCATCGGCGAGCTGCTCAAGCTCGTTCTGGTCGAGCGCCTGTTCCATCTCACGCGGGACAAGCTGATGCGGATTCCGGCATTCGCCTGGACCTATGGCAAGTTTGCCGACGTGAAGGCGTGGCTGCAGGCAACCGAAGCCTGGCGCGCCGTCCGCGCCTTGACCTTTGCAGCAAGAGACATTGTTGCGCGGGCGAGGGCGAAGCTGGTCGGCAGCTTCAGCAAGCTGGCGACCTCCAGGGATTAGACGCGCCAAGCAGTTGCCGGCTGGCAAATCCTTGCGACCTTCAGGCGCGGTTCTCTGGCAGGCAATGCATCATAGGCATGGTGATTTCAGCGCACTTGGCGTAAAGAGCGCCCAGATCACATCCGGCGTGCGGCCGGGCCGTTTGCCGCGCACGCGAGCTCAGGTCCGCCGGTTCACCGTTTGCGCGCCTGAATTAACCAAGGTTCGTCCATCCCGTGTCTTTTCCGGCCCTGACCCCGCCGCTCGCCCGCGCTTTGGGCGAGCGGAACTATGATTCCCCGACTCCCGTTCAGCTCGCCGTGCTCGCGGACGAGGCCTCTGGCCGCGACCTCCTGGTCTCGGCCCAGACCGGCTCCGGCAAGACCCTGGCTTATGGCCTTGCCATGGCCAGGGACCTGCTCGGTGACGCCGAGCGGTTCGCGCAGGCCGGCGCGCCGCTCGCGCTGATCGTGGCGCCGACCCGCGAACTTGCCTTGCAGGTTCAGCGCGAGCTTGCATGGCTCTACGGGCATACGGGCGGGCGGGTCGTCTCCTGTGTTGGCGGCATGGATCCGCGCCGCGAGCAGCGCGAACTGGCCGCCGGCGCCCATATCGTCGTCGGCACGCCCGGCCGCCTCTGCGATCATTTGCGCCGAAGCCGTCTCGACATCTCGGAATTGAAGGTGGTCGTGCTCGACGAAGCCGACGAGATGCTCAATCTCGGCTTTCGCGAGGACATGGAGTTCATCCTCGAGACCACGCCTGAGGCGCGCCGCACCCTGTTGTTCTCGGCGACGTTTCCGCGCGGCATCGTCGCACTGGCCAGGCAATATCAACGCGACGCGCTCCGGATAGAGGTCGCTGGCGACGAAGGCGGCCACGCCGATATCGAGTACCGCGCGATCCGGATCGCGCCCGCCGACGTCGAGCACGCGGTCGTCAACGTGCTGCGATTCCACGAGGCGCCGAGCGCGCTGGTGTTCTGCAGCACGCGCGATGCCGTGAGGCATTTGCAGGCGGCGCTGCTCGAGCGCGGCTTCTCCGTGGTCGCCCTGTCAGGCGAATTGACCCAGAACGAACGCACCATGGCGCTGCAGTCGCTCCGGGACGGACGCTCCCGCGTCTGCGTCGCGACCGACGTCGCCGCCCGCGGTATCGACCTGCCGAGCCTCGACCTCGTCATCCATGCCGATCTGCCCAATGACGCCGAAGTCATGCAGCACCGCTCGGGCCGAACCGGACGTGCGGGACGAAAGGGCACGAGCGTCCTCCTGGTGCCGCCGGCACGACGCCGGCGTGCGGAATTGCTGCTCAATCTCTCGGGCATCGAGGCCATCTGGGGTACGGCGCCGCAGGCGGAGGAGATCCGCAAGCTCGATCACGCGCGCATGAAGGATGTGTTGTTCACCGAGGAGACGACCGCCGACGATCTGGTGCTGGCGCAGGCGTTGCTGGCCGAGCGTTCGCCCGAGGATATCGCCGCCGCGTTGGCGCGGCTCTATCGGGCACGGCTGCCCTCGCCCGAGGACATCATCGATCCCGGCGAGCGCAGCGGCAAGCCGCGCGAAGATCGCGGTCGTGACAGGTTTGAAGGTGAAGGCGGCGGCGATCGCCCCGGCAAGCCACGAGCAAAATCCGGGAAGTCCTCGTCGAAACATCGCATGGCCGAGGGCAGCGTCTGGTTCCGCGCCGCCATCGGCCGGCGCAAGAACGCGGAGGCGCGCTGGCTGCTGCCGATGATCTGCCGCCGCGGCGGCATCGACAAGGGCGACATCGGCGCCATCAAGATCATGGACACCACCACCGAGTTCGAGATTTCCGAGCGGGTCGCGGACTCCTTCGCTGCCAAGATCAAGCGTCCGGACAAGGAAGACAGCATCCGCATCGAGCCGATGGCGGACGGGCCGCAGCGGCAGGCGGCTTCGCAGGAGCGGTCATATGCGCCTAGGCGCGAGGCCGCTGACGATGATCACCGTGAGCGTCAGAGCGATCGCGCGCGCGAGGCAGGTGCATTCAAGCCGCGCAGCACGTCTCACGGCGAGCGTGGCCCGAAATTCGGCGAGGCTGCTTCTTTCGGGAAGCAAAAGAAGCATAAGAGCAAACAGGGCCACGCGGAGCCTTCGGTCATGCCGTGGCCCGTGAAGGGCGCGCCGGGGAAGAAGAAGGCGAGGAAGAAACGGCGAGGTTGAGCGTCCGCCATTCAGGTCAGGCAGCAATGATGCCGCCGGATTGCACTGGCGACATCATCTACTGGCGACATCATCTGAAGAGAGAGGCGTGAGCTCAGCGGCCACCGCTGCCCCCACCACCACCACCACCACCACCACCACCGCCGCCACTGCCACCGGCATCACGCATCGCGGAGCTATAGCGAGGATCGGTCTGCTTCATGTAAGTCGGCGAGGTGTCGCGATGGGTGACGACGCGTCGTCCGCCTTGATTCGGCATCTCGATCAGGCTGCCACAGCCCTCGAACAAGGCGAACTCGCAGCCGTATGTGCGGTACTGCGCGGCGTTGACACTGGTCGCGATGAACGCGGTCGCCGCAACGAAGGCAATCAAAGCAACTTTCGGCAATGTGAGTTTCATGGAAAGTCTCCAGTCTCGGTTCGGCGAGACCAGAACGGCCCGCACGGTTCTTCGACGGAGGCTGGTTGAAACTGGTTCGAGCAGGTGGGTTCACGCCCGCGTGAGTCGTGAGCGGGGAGGGACGTCACGTTGCAGCGAGATCGCGCTGAGATCAATCCAGCTTCGGATATTCCAGCTGCATCGCCACGAAGTCGGCCGTGCGCGATCCGTAGCGCGCATCGATCGCACGTAGCGTTTCATCCAGCGCCTGTGCCGGCGGCGAGGTGCCGGCTCCCGGCAGCGCCTGCTGCGCAGGCCAATCGTCCGCGATCCGGTCCGGCAGGATGCCGAGGCCTCCGCGGCTCGTGCGCGCCTCTGCCGTGGCGGCGAAGGTGAGGGCGCGTGAGCGATAGGTCCGCGACCATGCATCGGCGACCAGCGCGAGCGAGACCTCGTCGACACCTGGCGTCAGCGCTATACCGAGCTGCTCGCGGTTCCAGAAGGCGAGCGTGTTCGCGATCGCCGTCAGCGCGAAGGGGCGCGTGAAGCTGAACGCGTCGCTGCGGTGGCGCGCATCCCACGCCGCAAGGCCGATGTCGCGGGCGACCGCCTCGGCCTTGGCCCGACCGGCAATGGCCTCGATCAAGGTGAGGGCCATCGGCATGGATGCGGTGATGCCGGTGGTCGTTACGACGCCCCGGTCGACGACCAGTCTGCGGTCCGCCGTATAGCGGACCGTCGAATGCTTCTGAAGATCGCGCACCGAATACCAATGCGTCGTGGCTCTCTTGCCGTCGAGCAGCCCGGTGTTGGCAACGACCGTGGCGCCGACGCAGACGCCGATCACGATCGCGCCCTTGCCGGCCTGGCTCCTGATCCACTGCAGGACGACTGTGTCGTCGTCGCGGCTCATCGCGGGCACGATGACGTAGTCGGCGCCGTCGGGATGCGCGGCGTCGAACTCGGCGATGGTCGCATGGGGCTGCACCCTGAGTGCGGGATAGAGCGTGACCGGTCCCGGCTGCGTCGCCAGGGTGAGGACGTCGGCGACGTCCGCCCGCGCGAGGATGCCGTAGGGCATCAGATAGTCGGTGGTCTCGCTCATGTCGTTGATGCCGACGATGGCGATCAGAGGGCGCTGTCGCTTCGGCGGTTTCAGCGCGGCCAGCGTCGCCTCGGCTTCGTCTTTGGAGATCGCAGGCGCGGTTCCCGATGCCGGCGCGCCTGGCAGCAGGAGCAGCCACGTTCCGCCGATCGCCACCAGCAATGCCACGCTGCCAAGGAGGGTCCATGCCAGAATGCGCCAGCTCATGATGATGTCACCCGCTCGTCATCTCACGCGGCGCGGAAACTATCCGGTTGGGACGACTTCGGGAATGACGCAAATCCGGCAAAAACGGTCATGCCGCGCGCGACGATCCATCGCGCGATCGGCACCTGCGCAGGAGCTTTCGAAGTCTACCGCAGCCCCTCATACACCATCAGCCCGCGTGCGATCTGCAATTTGCGGATCGCGCGCGGCAGCAGTTTCTCCGGCTGATGCAGATAGCGCCAGGAGGTGAGGGTGAAGGCACCGAGCACGCCGCATTCGTCGTCGAACGGTGCGAGCACGCCGGTCACGCTGACAGGCGTATGCGGGCGGGCATTGAAGGGCAGCAGCAGCAGCTCGAGATGCGCCTTGCTGCCGTTTTCGCGTTGAGCCGTGACGCCGGCAATCGCACCCAAGGTCTCGTCGGCGACGATCGTGGTGATCTCCTCGATCTCGCCGCGGCTGGCTTGCGTGAATAGCGCCGCAAAGCTCCGGTCCTTGAGATCGCCCCCGGCGAGCGCACAGACGCGCGTGCCGGCGACGCGGAACGGGAAGCCGAGCTTCTGCTCGCAGGACAGCACGAAGATATCGCCGAGCAGGTCGCGGACGGCGGCCGGATCGATGTCGGCCCGATCGGGCGCCCGCGCTGCGCCGCGCTTGTTGTCCCAATACGCGAAGAACTCGCGGCTCGACGGATGTTTCATGACTGACGCTTATTCGGGGGCGCAACCTCCCGGGACAAACCTGTCCCGCTTCAGTGCACCCGCGATCCCTTTCGTTGTTGTGCAGGAGGGGATCTGCAGCGTCCATGCCGCTGGGGTGTTTTCAGCTCCTCGGCGGCTGTCTTTGCGTTGTTAACGTTAAATTAACTATGCGCTTTGCACCGCCAGCCTGCCTGCTAAGGTGATCGCGGTCGCAAGCTTCGCCGCTTTCTCCAGGTTCTCGGCGAGGCCTGTACACAGGGCGTCAAACAGTTTGGTCGCGGGCCGCGGGAGGGGTGGGGATACACCTTATTCCCGGGAAGGTACCGGAAGGCCGACAACACGGACAGGGAGGGCTTTTCCCAGGGCCCTCCCATTTCCTTTTGTGCACTTGCGCAAGGCCGGCAAAGGCGACTATCTCCAAGCACCGCTCCGATCGCGCTGAAAGCGAAGCTGCCTTGGATTCCCCGCAAGACTTTCCGCCGCAAGGTTCTCAAACGGACGTGCCGGCCGTCGTTGAGGAGGCTTCGCGCGAGCCGATCCTGACGTTGCCCGCGGCGCTGACCGGCTATATCGCCCTGCTGGCGCTGATCCATCTGCGGGTGCTGCTGCCGCCGGAGATCGAAAACTGGACCATCGACGTCTTCGGCTTCATCCCGAAGCGCTACGATTCCTCGCTGCTCAATCTGCAGATTCCGGGCGGGGCGGGTGCGAAGGTCTGGACCTTCGTCACCTATTCGCTGCTGCACGCCAATTTGACCCATCTCGGCTTTAACGTGCTGTGGCTGCTGCCGTTCGGCAGCGCGCTGGCGCGGCGCTTTGGCGCCATCAGGTTCTTCGTGTTCATGGCGGTGACGGCGGCGGCCGGCGCGCTCGCCCATCTCGTCACCCATGAGCATGCGGTGGCGCCGATGATCGGCGCGTCGGCCTCGGTGTCGGGAGCGATGGCGGCGGCGATCCGCTTCGCGTTCGCCCGCGGCAGCTTCCTATCGTTCAGCCGTTCGGACGCCGATACCGCCGCAAAGGTTCCAGCGCTGCCGCTGTCGCGCGCGTTGCGCGACGGACGGGTGGTCGGCTTCCTCAGCGTTTGGTTCGGCGTCAACATCATCTTCGGCGTTGGCGCAATTGGCATCGATGCCGAGACCACGAGCGTGGCCTGGCAGGCCCATATCGGCGGTTTCTTCGCGGGGCTGCTGCTGTTTGCGCTGTTCGATCCGCTGCCGCGCATGCGAAGCGATGCTGCGGATGCGTCATCACGGGACGTCTCAGACCGTATTTGAAGCGGCGCTTGCGGCGCGGCCCGAATTCATCCATCATTCCCGAGAAGAATGTTCCGAAGCTGCAAGCTGATCGAGCATGATCCGGAAAAGCGTAGCGGTTTTCCGGCGAGATCATGCTCAGACGGTAACAAGGCAATGCTTCGCAAGGCGCCCGAGCGTGAAACCGGCGCTGAAACTGTTAGTTGAAGACTCGCGAACAAGTTCCGGATCGCCAAAGGGCGGACGGCTCCGATTCAGGGAGGCGACAATGACGGTACGTTCCATTCTCAACACCAAGGGCCACCAGATCGTGAGCGTCGAGCCCGACGCCAAGCTGTCGGCCGCGATCAAGCTGCTCGGTGAGAAGAAGATCGGCGCGGTGCTGGTGATGAACCAGAGCCGGCTCGAAGGCATCCTGTCCGAGCGCGACATCGTGCGCGTGCTCGGCGAACGCGGCGCCGGCGTGCTGGAGGAGCCGGTCGCTCAGGTCATGACCCGCAAGGTGGTCACCTGCAAGGAGACCGACACAGTCGCCGAACTCATGGAGATAATGACCACAGGCAAGTTCCGCCATCTGCCCGTGATCGACAATGGCAAGGTGGTGGGCCTGATCTCGATCGGCGACATCGTCAAGCGCCGCGTCCAGGAATACGAGGCCGAGCAAGAAGCCCTGCGCGACTACATCAAGACGGCTTGAGCGGCTTTACTCGCTGATCTTGGGCGCCGCGCCTTCGGGCGGCGGCGCCAGCACGTGGATCGCTTCCTGAATGGAGTCCAACGCACGCTCGGCGGCGCGGGTGCCCAAGGCGATGAGGTCATCGGCACGGTGGAAGTCGAACCAGCCGAAATGGCCGACCCGCGGCGTGATCAGCATATCAGGTGGATCGCCGGCGAGGCGGGCGCGGGTGATGCGGTCCTGCATGATGTTGAAGGCGTCGACCATCACCGACGAAAGGCCGGGGCGGCTGCTGCTTGCGCCGAAAAACTCGCGCTTCACCGTTTTCTCAGGCGAGAAGAATCGCGGGAAGCGCCGTTTTGACGTTGTCTCCTCAGGCACGGGCACGACCGGTTCGGGCATCGCGCCGTGGGAATAGACCGTCGTCGAATAGGTGAAGATATCGCTGGAAAGATTTGCCGCGATAACGATTTCGGCGCCGAGCGCCCGTGCCGCCGAGACCGGTACCGGATTCACCAGCGCGCCGTCGACCAGCCAGCGGTCGCCGATCAGGACGGGAGAGAAGATGCCGGGCAGCGCATAGGAGGCGCGCATCGCGTCGACCACGCGCCCGCGCGTCAGCCAGATCTCGTGGCCGGTGCGGACCTCGGTGGCGACCGCCGCGAACTTGATCGGGAGATCCTCGATCAGGGTTCGGCCGCACGCTTCCTCGAGCCGGGTCGCCAGCTTCTCGCCGCCGATCAGGCCTGAGCCGTTGAGGCGGATGTCGAGATAGCCGAGGATGTTGCGCATGCCTTGCAGGCTGCGGCCCCATTCTTCCAGCGTATCGAGCTGGCCGGCCGCATAGAGGCCGCCGACCACCGCGCCGATCGAGGTGCCGACCACGACGTCGGGCGCGATGCCGTTGGCGAGCAGAGTCCGGATGATGCCGATATGGGCGAAGCCGCGCGCCGCACCGCCGCCGAGGGCAAGGCCGATGACCGGCCGGCGGATGCTGCCCAAGCCGACTTTCTCGCTATTCGAGCCGTTCGCGCCCCGACCCTTCAAGATGTCCAGCACTGAAAAACTCCCCTGGGCCAGGCCCGTATCACTAGACTAAGCACCGCACTGGCACTCCGCCAGAACCGGGGCAGAGCATGGTTTATGCCGCTTTGGGAAGGGCACAGGGCAGGAGTATGGCGATGGACGGTTGCTGCGAGACTAATCACGCAGGCGTCAACCGGGTTCCAAATGACCGTATTCCAGCGGGTTCCTGAGGCTTGAATTTGCCGCGTTTTCAGTGAAAAGCAGGGACATGACACGCGGGGGTGACGGCATCATCAGATGGCGGCGCAGCGATCGGCTGCTGCCGGCGCTGACCCTTGCGGCGTGCCTTGCGTCCTTCGGCCTGGTCTCCCTTGGCCAAAACGCGGCGCAAGCGCAGCTTTTCTCCGATCGTCCGCCGCCGGTGCCCCCTGCGTCGGTGCCGGATCCCGGCGGCGCCATCAATCTGGCACCGCCCTCGGGGGCAGGCGCCGGGCCGCTGAGCCTGCCGCCGACCCTGATGCAGCCGACTTCGCCCACCATGCCGCCGCCCGCGGTCACGACCGTGCCGCCGGCCGCGCCGCTGAATGCGGCCGTGCCCGGCCAGGGCGTGCTGTCGCTGACCGCGAAATACGGCAAGGATGCTCCGCCGATCACCAGCGGCCTGGTCTGGCGCGTATTTGCCGACCGTCCCGACGAGAACGGCACCTTCAAGCTGATCCGCGAGGACCGCAACGCCACGCCCAACATCGTGCTGCCGCCGGGCAATTACGTCGTGCACGTCGCCTTCGGCCTCGTCAGTGCGGTGCGCACCGTCAGCCTGAAAGCGGAGACCGACCGTGAATCCTTCGTGCTGCCGGCCGGGGGCTTGCGCATCGAGGGCCGCGTCGGCACCAGCCGCATTCCGCAGAACCAGATCTCGTTCGCGATCTACAAGGGCAGCCAGTTCGAATCCGGCGAGCGGGCTTCCCTGGTGCCGAACGTCGCCGCCGGCGACGTCGTGCTGATACCGGAGGGCACCTACTACATCGTCTCCAACTATGGCGATGCCAACTCTGTGGTGCGCTCCGACATCCGCGTCCAGGCCGGCAAGCTCACCGACGTCACCATCACCCACCGCGCTGCCGTGATCACGCTCAAGCTCGTCAGCGACAGGGGCGGGGAAGCGCTGGCCAACACCGCCTGGTCGGTGCTGACCCCGGGCGGCGACGTCATCAAGGAATCGATCGGCGCCTTCCCGCGCGTCGTGCTCTCCGAAGGCGAATACCGCGCCATCGCCAAGAACGAGGGCAAGGTCTACGAGCGCGGCTTCAACGTCGTGAACGGCGTCGACGGCGAAGTCGAGGTCGTCGCGCGGTGATGCTGGCGGCGATGCCCGCCGGTGGTGGTCTGGTCCGGATGCTGGGCTTCGCGCCTCGAAGATCCTCCGCTTCTCACATGGCGCACAAGCGCACCATCTTCCGTTACCTCTGCGATAGGTGAGCAGACGCTCACTGTTGCCGCTCCTGTGTTTTGAATCCATAGGCCTGCGCGGCCAAGCAGCGTCTCGAGGCGCGAAGCAACACCGCCATCAGCGCCTTATTCCCGAAGCGCGAGTTCACCGCACCGGTGGACGCTCAATTCCGATCATCAATTTTTATTCTCTTTCCATCCTGCTGGGTTATATGTCGCAGTCGGATGCGCAGATCATCGACGCCTGCGCCATCGGTAATGAGCAGGGGGCCCGGCCCGTCGGCATGTTCGAAGTGGTCCTAACAAGGCGCAAGCGGTTTGGCTGGCGATGGCAAGTGTGCGACCAGTCCGGCAAGATATTTGCGGACGGGTTCGAGCGCACGCGCCCGTCCGCCAAATATCAAGGCGAACGCGCGCTGTTCTTCCTGCTGTCGCAGGCCCATTTGAACGACCGCTCCGCCGCCTCGAGCGAGGACTAGCGGCACACCTGCGCTTTGCACTGAATTCGTAACCGGGTGAGCGGCTTGTCTGCACTAGCTCGGCGAGCGAAGTCGGAAGCGACACTCGGGATGCACGGCAAGATTCCCGGATCTCGCTTCGCTCATTCGGATTACGAGACCTTGCGTTGCCCGCCGGGCGAAACACCAAGCCGTGGGTCAACGTGCGCCATCCAAAATATTCCGCTTTACCGAAATTCGGAAATCGCGTATGTGTCGCCCAAGCAAGAGGGGCGTATCGCGATCGTCACGACACGCGGGCCGGGCGGCGGTGGACGCAGGTCACATCGGCGCGAAGGGCTTCGCAGGGCGGAGAGCGGGCGGTTTTGCGAGAACCGCCCGTTTGCACATTCTGGCAGATTTCCCAGACACAAGAGCGCGACATAAGCCGTTCCAACCATCCGCGCATGAAGCACACGCAATCTGCTCTTGGCATGGCGGTCCATCGGAGCCAACCGGCTCCCGGTCTTCCCTGCGCCTTCTTTCATGAGAGGGCAAGGCATCGAGACAAAGCTCGGGCGAACAAGCCGCGAGGATGCGAAGATGTGTCTGCGATTGAGCTGGGCGTTAGAGGTCGCAATGCCGACGTTGATGCAGTTGCGCGACGCCGCGTCCACTTCAGCATGCGTAGAAGCGCAACCGTCATAGTCTCTAACGCCCACTAACCAACACCTGACTTAAAACTGTCATAATCACCGAACGGAACCTGCGCCTGTGCGCTCTTTACACGCCGTTAAGCGCACCTGCATTGGGATGCGCCCGCATAGTGCGTTGGGGACTGCCATGAGTGCCGCAAAGAAAGTGCCGGGAAAACCGGCCGCCGAAATGTTCGATGACATCCCGGTGCTTCAACGCAAATGGCGTGCCGCGTTGAAGCCGGGCGAACGGCTGCCGCGTTACGAGGACGTGATGCTCGGCAGCCTCGGACGACTCGCCGACCATATTGCGCTGCTGAAAGGTGACGGCGCGCTCGAACTGTCGCGCAGCGGACGTTACGTGCAGAAATGGCTCTGCGAGGAGCGCTGGGACATTCCCGTCGCGGAGCTGTCGCCCGACTGCGCCACAGCGCTGACGGAAGCGGCCGCGATCGCGCTCGCAACGGGGCGGCCGCATCACGCGAGCGCGCATTGCGTGCGCGACGGCATGGTCAGGACCTACGATCTACTGGCGCTGCCGACCGCCTCGCGCTGGAGCGCGACGCTGGTCGGCACCTACATCAACGAGCGCGGGACGCAATATAATCTCCTCGACGCAATTTTTTCCGCGACCGATGACGCGGTCGTCTCGCTGACGACGCTGCGCGACGCAAGCGGCAAGCCGTTCGATCTCCAGATCGTGCACCACAACAAGAGTGCGAGCGCGCTGCTGAAGGCCGCGACCGGAAGCCTGCTATGGCGGCGGGTCAGTGAGGCAGGCACGCTGCTGGCCGCGCCCGAGATTATGGACTTCCTGCTCAAGGCCGTCTCGGGCGGCCGCTGCGAGCAGCTCGAGATCGAGAGCGACGGACGACACCTGCGCCTCGGCACCACCGCCTTCGCCGACGTGGTCTCGTTGACGATCTCCGACGTCACCGCATTGAAGCGGCGCGACGCCTCGTTCCGCCTGCTGTTCGACAACAACCCGATGCCGATGTGGGTGTTCGACGCACAGACTAAGCAATTCCTTGGCGTCAATGACGCCGCGGTCCAGCATTACGGTTACAGTCGCGCCACCTTCCTGCGCATGAAGCTGCACGAGATCTGGCCCGAGGACGAGTGGAAGAGCCACGCCGAGGCGCTCGAGCGCGTCGGCGATGCCTATCATTCCTCGCGCAACTGGCGGCACTTACGCGCCGACGGCAGCGAGATCGAGGTGCTCACCTTCGGCCGGCGCGTCGCCTTCGACGATCGCGACGGCTATCTGGTCGCGGTGGTCGACATCACCGAACGGCGCAAGGCCGAGGCGCGGATCGCCCACATGGCCCATCACGACGGGCTCACGGACCTGCCGAACCGCGAATATTTCCAGGAGCGGCTGAAGCAGGCGCTCGACCAGGCCGGCGGAAAGCGGGTCGGCGTGCTCTACATCGATCTCGACCTGTTCAAGAACATCAACGATTCCTTCGGGCATCCGGCGGGCGACCGCCTGCTCAAGCAAGTTGCCGAACGCCTGACCAATGCGGTTCGCGGTGCCAATCTCGCGGCGAGGCTCGGTGGTGACGAGTTCGCCGTCATCCTGGCGGCCGACGTCTCGCCGAACGAGGCCAGCGCCTGCGCGACCCTGCTGATCGACATGTTGAAGGCGCCCTATGAGATCGATGGCCAGGAGATGGTGATCGGCGCCAGCATCGGGATCGCGCTGTCACCGGGGGATGGCATGACGTCCGAGGAATTGATGCGCAACGCCGACATGGCCCTGTACCGGGCGAAGTCCGACGGCGGCTGCGTGCACCATTTCTTCGAGCGCGAGATGGACCTTCAGGCGCAGAAGCGCCGCGACATGGAGCTCGACCTGCGCCGCGCCTTTGCCAATGGCGAGTTCGAGCTGCACTACCAGCCGTTGGTGTCGATCGCATCCGACCGCATCTCCGGCTTCGAATCGCTGTTGCGCTGGCGGCACCCGGACAAGGGCATGATCTCGCCCGCCGAGTTCATTCCGGTCGCCGAGGACATCGGCCTGATCACCCAGCTTGGCGAATGGGTGTTGCGCGAGGCCTGCGCCGAAGCCGTCAAATGGCCTGGCGACGTCAAAGTCGCGGTCAATCTGTCGCCGGCGCAATTCCGCAGCCGCAATCTGGTTCAGGTCGTGATCTCCGCTCTGGCGCAGTCCGGCCTGTCGTCGAGGCGGCTCGAGCTCGAGATCACCGAGTCGATCTTCCTGGCGGAGACCGAATCCAACCTCGCCACGCTGCATCAATTGCGCGAGCTCGGCGTCGGCATCTCCATGGACGATTTCGGCACCGGCTATTCCAGCCTCAGCTATCTCCGCAGCTTCCCCTTCGACAAGATCAAGATCGACCGTTCCTTCATCAAGGATCTGGCGCAGCGGCCCGATTGCGGCGCGATCGTGCGCGCGATCTCCGGTCTTGGCCGCAGCCTCAACATCACCACCACGGCGGAAGGCGTCGAGACCGAGGATCAGCTCGACTGGCTGCGCGCCGAGGGCTGCAACGAGGTGCAGGGCTTCCTGTTCAGCGCAGCGCGGCCCGCCGCCGAGATCGCAAAGCTGCTCGCCGATTTCGGCCAGCGCGCCTCACGGGCGGCGTAGATCCGGAGGATAGCAATCGTAGACCAGTGCCTTGAAGGCGGGTGTGATGCGGCTGCGCTCGTTCTGGGTCTGCTGCATCATGAGGTAGGCCATGTCGAGCTTGGGATCGACGCCGAAATAGGTGCCGCTGCCACTGTCCCATTTCAACTCGCCGATCGAGCCCGGCGGCGGCGGTTTCGCGTTGCCGGGATCGGTGCGCACCGCAAGACCGTAGCCATAGCCGAAGCCGTCGCCCGGGAAATAGAAATAGTCGCGTCCGACGCCGGACCCTGGTCCGATGTGGTCGGTCGTCATGGCCTTGAACGCAGCCGGGCTCAGATAACGCTTGCCCTCGAACTGGCCGCCGTTGAGCAGCATCTGCGCGAAGCGCTGATAATCGGTGATGGTCGAGAGCAGCCCACCGCCGCCGGACTGCCATTCGGGATGGTCGAGGCGCTCGCGCTCGGCGGCGAGCAGGATGAAATCGTTCGGCAGCGGCCGCGCCATCCGCGCCAGCTCGTCCTCCGTCGCCAGCGCAAATTTGGTGCTGCTCATGCCGAGCGGATCGAAGATGCGTGCTTTCAGGAATTCGTACAGCGTCTGGCCCGAGATGATCTCGATGACGGCGCCGAGCACGTCGGTGGAATGACCGTAGCGCCACAACGTTCCCGGCTGCCGCGCCAGCGGCAGCTTCGCGATCCGATCGGCGAATTCCCTGTTGTTGAACTGACCTTCGAAGATATTGGCGGCCTTGTAGGCCTGCTCGACCCATTTGCCGCCAATATAATCGTAGCTGATGCCCGAGGTGTGCCGCAGCAGGTCCTCGATGTTGACGGGACGGACCGGCGGCACGAGATCGAGCTCCAGCTTGCCGTCGGGCTTGGTAATCTCGAGGCCCACCTTGGTATCGGCGAAGAGCGGGACGTATTTCGACACGGGGTCGGTGAGCGCGAGCTTGCCCTCATCGATCAGCATCATCGCGCCGAGGCATGTGATCGGCTTGGTCATCGAGTGGATGGCGAAGATCGTGTCCGGCGTCATGGCAAGGCCGGTCCGGACGTCGCGCACGCCGAACGTCTTGAAATAGACCGGCTTGCCGTGCTGCTGGACCAGGATGACGGCGCCCGGCAGCCGGCCGCTCGTTACCTCGTTGTTGAAATATGCGGTGATGCGATCGAGCCCGTCGGGCGACGGGGAAGGGATGTCGGCGGCGCGACCTCGCGCCATCGAGCCGGCGAGCACCGCGGCTCCGACCAGAAACTCACGCCGTCTCATCCGGGCTTCCTCCCTCGGCGGGATCAAAGCCGCAAGACGCCAAGGGCGTCAACAAGACATCGATTAAAAACGCGTCACGATCTCCGCAAGGAACGGTCGCGGACGGTCTTCGCTTGGCTTGGTCGGCGTGCCGATATGGACGAAGCCGGCGAGCTTTTCGTCCGGCTTGAGGCCGAGGCCGTCCAGCACGTCGCGATCGAAGGCGAACCAGCCGGTCAGCCAGCAGGCGCCGTAGCCGAGGGCGGTTGCGGCCGTGACGATGTTCATGGCGCTGGCGCCCGCCGACAATTCCTGCTCGAAGGCCGGCACCTTCGGATGCGGCTTGGTGAAGCTGACGACGCCGATCACCAGCGGCGCGTCGGTGAGGCGCTTGCGCTCGATCTCGATGTCGGCGGTGGGCGCGCCTGGATTCTTCCGGGCAAAGACTTTTGCGATCACCTCGCCGGCGCGCTGGCGGGCATCGCCCTCGAAAATGATGAAGCGCCAGGGCGCCAGCTTGCCATGATCAGGCACGCGCGCGCCGATGGTGAGGATGGTCTCGAGCTCGGCTGCGGAGGGGCCGGGCTCGGTCATTTCGCGCGGCTTCACCGAGCGGCGGGTCTTCAGGAGTTCGATGGCATCGGGCACTGCGATATCCTCTTCAGCTGGTCGGCGAACGTGCACACCCGAGATAGGCATGCACGCCCGCAACCGGAAGCGAATTTAGATCGATTTCAGGGATCAGAGGGCGCCACGCGCCCGCTGGACGTCCGGCGGCGTTGCCTCGTGGACCAGCGCGGCGATCGCCTCCTGCGTCGTCATCACCTTCTGGCCGTCGCTGCCGAGCCGGCGGACCGAGACCGAATGCGTCTCGGCTTCCTTCTTGCCGACCACGAGCAGCGCCGGGATCTTGGCCAGCGAGTGCTCGCGGACCTTGTAGTTGATCTTCTCGTTCCGCAGGTCGATCTCGACCCGAAGGCCTGCGCGCCGCGCCTGCTCAACGACCTGCTTGGCATATTCGTCGGCTTCCGAGGTGATGGTGGTGACCACCACTTGGACCGGCGAGAGCCAGAGCGGGAAGCTGCCGGCATAGTGCTCGATCAGGATGCCGATATAGCGTTCCATCGAGCCGCAAATCGCGCGGTGCACCATCACCGGCGGTTTCTTGCCGCCGTCATGGTCGATGTAGAACGCGCCGAACCGCTCGGGCAGGTTGAAGTCGACCTGGGTGGTGCCGCACTGCCAGTCGCGACCGATGGCGTCGCGCAGCACATATTCGAACTTCGGGCCGTAGAAGGCGCCTTCACCCGGATTGATCTCGGTCTTGATGTGGTTGTTCTGCGACTGGATCTCGCGCAGCACCGTCGCCATCACACGCTCCGCGTGATCCCACATCGCGTCGGTGCCGACGCGTTTCTCCGGCCGGGTCGAGAGCTTCACGGTGAGATCGCCGGTGAAGCCGAAGTCGGCGTAGGTCGACAGGATCAGGTCGTTGATCTTCAGGCATTCCTCGGCGAGCTGATCCTCGGTGCAGAAGATGTGCGCATCGTCCTGGGTGAAGCCGCGCACGCGCATCAAGCCGTGCATGGCACCGGAGGGCTCATAGCGATGCACCACGCCGAACTCGGCAAGGCGCAAAGGCAGGTCGCGATAGCTTTTCAGGCCGTGCTTGAAGATCTGCACGTGACCGGGGCAGTTCATGGGCTTGAGCGCAAACCAGCGCTTATCCTCGGCCTCGTCGCCGGCCGACTGCGCCGCGAACATGTTCTCGCGATACCAGCCCCAATGGCCCGAGGTCTCCCACAGCACCTTGTCGAGGATCTGCGGCGCGTTGACCTCGCTGTAGTCGCCGGTCAGGCGTCGCCGCATATAGGCGATGAGCTGCTGGAAGATGGTCCAGCCCTTCGGGTGCCAGAACACGACGCCCGGACCTTCCTCCTGGAAATGGAAAAGGTCGAGCTCGCGTCCGAGCTTGCGATGGTCGCGCTTCTCGGCCTCCTCGATCTGCTTGAGGTAGGCGTCGAGGTCCTCCTGCTTGGCGAAAGCGGTGCCGTAGATGCGGGTCAGCATCGGGTTATTGCTGTCGCCGCGCCAATAGGCGCCGGCGACCTTCATCAGCTTGAAGGCATTGCCGACCTTGCCGGTCGAGGTCATGTGCGGGCCGCGGCAGAGATCGAACCAGTCGCCCTGGTAGTAGATCTTGATCGGCTCGTTGCCGGGAATGGCGTCGACCAGCTCGACCTTGAAGGCTTCGCCCTTGTCGCGGAACACCTGTTTGGTCTTTTCGCGATCCCACACCTCCTTGGTGAAAGGTTTGTCGCGCGCGATGATCTCGCGCATCTTCTTTTCGATCGCGGCAAAATCTTCCGGGGTGAACGGCTCGTTGCGGAAGAAGTCGTAGTAGAAACCGTTCTCGATCACCGGGCCGATCGTGACCTGGGTGCCCGGCCACAGCGATTGCACGGCTTCGGCCAGCACGTGCGCGCAGTCGTGGCGGATCAATTCGAGCGCGCGGGGATCATCGCGATGGACGAACTCGATCCGGGCGTCGGCCTCAATCGGGTCGTTGAGGTCGGCGAGCGTGCCGTCGAGTGCCATCGCCACAGTGCGCTTGGCCAGCGACGGCGAAATGCCCTTGGCGATATCGAGGCCGGTGATGCCCTTGTCGAACTGACGCTGGGCGCCGTCGGGGAAGATGAGGGTGACTCTGGGGGCGGGGGTCGCGGGCTTCAGATTGGAGAGGCTGTACTGGAAGCCGGACTCGGATTTGGGCTGGTCGGTCATTGCTTTACTCCTGAGGCTCACTCCTGCGAACGAGCGCAGGTAAGCGGGAACGAGCGATATATCAGCCGATTCGGCCTGCGCAATCCGGCAATTCCAAGAAAGTGGCGCGCAAAAGCCGGGACGGTGCACCAACTATTTCAGACCGTGCCCTTTAACAGACCGCAGCTCTGCTCTACATGCACTTGCATGGAAAGATCGCCTGCTGTCCGCCGCTTCGCGCCAACCGCTCTGATGCTCGGCAACATCGTCACCGGCTGCTCGGTGCTTGCGCCGGCGGGCATGCTGCCGGAATTGGCGACTGGGCTCGACGTCAGCATCCATGCGGCCGGGCTCCTGATCACCTTTGGCGCCATCACGCTGTGCATTGGTTCGCCGCTGACGGCCTGGCTCACCAGTCGCATCGAACGGCGGACGCTGCTCACGACGACGCTGGCCGTGCTTGCTCTCGGCAATCTTGCCTCGGCCTTTGCACCCGATTATGCGAGCCTCCTTGCAATCCGTCTGGTGATGCTCGCGATCGGCGCGCTCTATACGCCGCAGGCTGCCGGCACGGCGGCGCTGATCGTGCCGGTGGAGCGACGCGGCAGCACCATCGCCTACATCTTCCTCGGCTGGTCGCTCGCTGCCGCCGTCGGCCTGCCGCTGATCACCTTCATCGCCAGCCGCTATGGCTGGCGCGCCGCCTATGGCGAGATCGGCGCGCTCGGCTGCATCAGCTTCCTGTTGCTGCTGCTGCGCCTGCCGGCGGGCCTGAAGGGCGCGCCGGTGGACATCAAGACTTGGGCCGAGGTCGCCCGCAGCAGGGCCATCCTGCTCCTGCTCGCGATCACCATGCTGCAAATGTCCGGGCAGTTCGTGGTGTTCACCTTCATGGGCCCGCTGCTCAAGAAGCTCACCGGCGCCGGACCCGATGCCATCGGCATCGTGTTTGCCCTGTACGGGGTCTGCGGCTTCCTCGGCGTCGCCATCGCGACTCGCATCGTCGATACCTGGGGGCCTTATCGCACCTCGCTGCTGTTCACCTGCCTCCTGCTTGCGGGGGTCACGGGCTGGGCGCTCGGCGCCGGCACGCTTGTCTTGATGGCGGGCGCGGTCGCGGTCTGGGGCCTTGGCTTTGCCTCGACCAATTCGATGCAGCAGGTGCGGCTGGTCGCGGCCGCGCCATCACTGGCGTCGGCGACCGTCGCCCTCAACACGTCCGTCCTCTATATCGGTCAGGCGGTCGGCTCGGCCATCGGCGGATTACTGTTCGCCCGCGAGCTCCTGCACACGCTCGGCTTCGTCGCGGTCGGTTTCGTGGTGCTGGCGCTGCTGCTGGTGTTCCTGACCAGGCCCCGGCGAGCCGCCGCCGCAACAGCCTGAATCTCGCAGCTTCCTATGCGCAAGGTGCTTGGCAAACCGAGCATGAGGGCGCTAGAACGCCATGCATGGGGACCAAAGAGAGTTGACTGAAATGAGGATGATTCTGGCGGTTGCCGCGGTGCTCTATTCAGCCTCCGCATTTGCGCAAGCCGACAAGCCACCGATGGTGGGGGACAAGCCGCTGGTGCAGGTCAAGCCCAAAGGGACCAAAGAGGCTGCGGCCAAACCCGCTGCGGCGGCGAAGGGTAAGCCGCAATCGATCGCGGCGCGGCTCCAGGCCTGCCTCGAGATCGACGACGGCACCAAGGACCGCCTCAACTGCTACGACGCCGTGATCCCGCCGGCGCCGAAGCCGAAGCCGGCGAAGGCCAAGGGCTACGCAGACTGCCGTTTCTTCAAGGAAGAGGACGAGCGGCTGGCCTGCTTCAACGGCTTTGCCGAGAGCATTCCGAAGCTGCCGAAAACCTAAGCGAGAGACCGGGCCCCTCGGCGCCTTAGAGTCACGTCCGTTTAGCGGCTCGATGCGGGTGGATTGGTAGAGGCCACGCGCGTGAGCGCGAGCGCGGGCGTCGCCGACATCTTCACCAGCACGTCCTTGAGCGGATCCCGCGTCCAGGCCCTCGTCACGTAGTCGCGATGGGTGATGCCCTCGCCAGTCTCGACGAACACCACGCTGCCGGGCCGCAATGGCTCGTCCATGTCCTCGGAGACGCTGATGCCCTTCTGCCGCAGCAGGCTCATCAGCTCGCGGTCGCGCCGCGCGGTGTAGCGGGTGTAGGCGCTGACGAAGAAGCCGGAACGGTGGCTCTCGATCCAGGCCGCGAACTTGTCCATTTCGCCATAGACGGCGTCGAGCAGCACGACGCCGCGGACGCGGTCACTGATGCCGCCGACCTCCAGGCTCCAAGCCGTCGGCAGGAAGCCGCCGCTATAGCCGACGATCACGATCGGCATGTTGGCGAAGGCCCGCGCGCTGTTGGGATCGCCGGTCAGGCGGGCGAGGTGGTTGGCCGATTCCTCCATGAAGCGCTTGAAGCCGCCCGCCTGCCAGAATTTGCCGGCGCTGGAATCGGCGGCATCGACTGCCATCTGCGGCGCAAGCAGGACGGCATTGGCGCCGGAATCGGTGATCTGCTTCGGCACCAGCTGCCGGTCGCGCACATCGCGCTCGAGCGTGGCGCCATTGCCGTGGAAGAACACCACGATCACGCCCGGCTTGCGAACGTCGAAATGCTCTGGGACGTGCACCAGCACGCGGCTGTCGCTGTAGGTTTCGTCCTGCCAGTAGACGCGCCCCGAATAGCTGCGGTGGCCGCGGCGGTCACCCTTGGAGATGTTGAGGAAGGGTGCGTCGGAGGCGGGGTTGTTGCCGAAATAGGGAAAGGCCGACGACTTCATGCTGACGAGCGTCGTCAGGTCCTCACGGGGCGGGCGCTTGTAGGGGAGCTGCGGCTCGAGCGAAGCGACCTTGTAGGGCGCCTGCTCAGCCTGGGGCTGCTGCTGGACGGCGCGCTTGGGCGAGAAGTCCGACATCTGCCGTTGCAGCAAGCTCTCGCTCGCCGAGGGGAAACGCTCCTTGAACTGCGGGGCCGGAAAGCGATCTTCGAACGTGTCGCCGCTTGCCACCTGCGCATTTGTCTTTGCGACGACCTGCACGTTGGCCTGCGAGTTCGCCGCGAGCGCCGCCGGATTGGGGGCCTTGCCGCATTGAACCAGCGTCAGCGACAGCGGCACCAGGGCTAGAATCAAGCCGACCCGGAGCACACGACCGCGCGCGCCGGACGTCGTCCGATCGGCACGCGCGTTCGCTCTCAGTTTCGGAACGGCCCCGACCATCCACCCATGACCCCAAGTCACGTCCATCGGCAATTTCAAATCAATTCAGCCGACTGGCGTTTAGGTGACGTTAAGCGTCCAGAGAAATTTCCCCACATCCGGAACCGTCAAAGGGACCATACAATCGTGTCGTGATTGTGGGGAAGGGAAAAGGGATTCTCGGGGGTGGTGCAGCTTTATCGCCCAAGACCGTGCGTGAAAGGTGTCAACATACCCGTCACGCCTGCCTCATTTAACCCTTGTTAACCCTGCTTGAATTGACTGGATCAATCTGCACGATGCCTCCCGATGAGGCGTGACGCCTGAGGCTTGAGAACCCCGATGACGGCATCAGATGCGGGTACCGCGCCCTGGACTGGCCGGCTGACCGAAAGCGGGTCGGGGGTCTCTGTTCTGGTCGCAACCGCCATCGTCATTGCCGACATGATTGGGGTCGGCGTCTTCACCAGCCTCGGCTTCCAGGTCAAGGACATCCCGTCCGGCTTCTCGATCCTGCTGCTCTGGACGGTCGGCGGCATCGTCGCGCTGTGCGGGGTGTTCTCCTACAGCGAGTTGGGCGCGATGTTTCCGCGCTCGAGCGGGGAGTACAATTTCCTCGGCCGCGCCTATCATCCCGCCTTCGGCTTTCTCGCCGGCTGGGTCTCGGCCACGGTGGGGTTTGCGGCGCCAGTCGCGCTCGCCGCGATGGCGTTCGGCGAATATGCCAAATCGGTCGCGGACGATCTGCCTCCGATCCCGCTCGCCATCGGCGTGGTGTGGCTGGTCTCGCTCGTGCAACTGACCGGCGTCAGGCACTCCTCGACGTTCCAATTGATCTCGACGATTTTGAAGGTCGTGCTGATCGTCGCCTTCCTGGTGGCCGGCTTCGTCATCGGCGTGCCGCAGCAGATCGCCTTCACGCCGCAGCCGGGCGATCTCGCCCACATCGTCAGCGCGCCCTTCGCGATCGGGCTCGTCTTCGTGATGTACTCGTTCTCGGGCTGGAATGCCGCGACCTACATCATAGGCGAGATGACCACGCCGCAGCGGAGCCTGCCGCGCGCATTGCTTGTGGGCACGCTGATCGTGCTCGTCCTCTATGTCGCGCTGAACGCGGTGTTCCTCTACTCGACGCCGGTCAGTGCGCTGGCGGGCCAGCTCGACGTTGCCAGCGTCGCCGGCAGCGCCATCTTCGGCGGCCTCGGCGGCCGGATCGTCGGCGCGATGATCTGTGCCGGTCTGATCTCCTCGATCAGCGCGATGATGTGGATCGGCCCGCGGGTGATGATGACGATGGGCGAGGACATTCCGGCGCTGCGCGTGTTCTCGCAGCGATCGGCGAACGGTGCGCCGGCCTATGCCATCCTGTTTCAGCTCGCCGTCGCGACCCTGCTGCTGTTCACGCGCAGCTTCGAGGCGGTGCTCGACTTCATCCAGTTCGCGCTGCTGTTCTGCTCGTTCTTCACCGTCGCCGGCGTCATCAAGCTCCGCATCACCGATCCCGATTTGCCGCGGCCCTATCGCGCCTGGGGATACCCGTTCACGCCGCTCGTTTTCCTGCTCGTGACCGCGTTCATGATGTACTACCTCTTGATCGAGCGGCCGGTGCAGTCGCTGTCGGGGATGCTCGTCATGCTCTCGGGTCTGTTGATTTATGTCGTCTTCCGCAGGCGGCCGGTGGCCGCTGCCGCTTCACCACATCGCGAATCGACATGATCCGACCCCTGAGAATTGCGGCCGTCGCTCTTGCCTTGCTGGCTGCGGCTGTCTCGTCCGCACGCGCCGCCGACGTCACCTTCGACGACACTGCGCGCTTCCTTGCGGGCATGCAGCCGTCGGCGGACTCGCCGCTGGTGCCGCTCACGAAGGATCCAGGCTGGCAGCGTCATGCAAAATTCTTTGACAGCGCCTTCGCCCAGCTCGAGCAGCGGCAGCTCTCGAAGATCCGCAATTGGGCCGACGTCAATCTCGCCGCGCCGCGGCCAACCATGTTCTACATGTTCAGCGGCCCGGACTTCCTCTACGCCAATGCCTTCTATGCCAACGCCAGCACCTACGTGCTTGGCGCGCTGGAGCCGGTGGGAGCGGTGCCCGAGCTGACGCGGCTGCCGCGTAGTTCGATCGG
Organism: Bradyrhizobium sp. 153; assembly: GCF_023073835.1. Classification (NCBI taxonomy): domain Bacteria; kingdom Pseudomonadati; phylum Pseudomonadota; class Alphaproteobacteria; order Hyphomicrobiales; family Nitrobacteraceae; genus Bradyrhizobium; species Bradyrhizobium sp. 153. The sequence goes on from NZ_JADPKH010000045.1 coordinate 51,666, forward strand.
CGCTGCGCTCTACAACGTCGAGCGCTCGCTCGGCTCGATCCTGAGCTTTTCCTTCTTCATTACCAAGCAGATGAAGGTCGACCTGCACGCCAATCAGGTCAACGGTACGCTGCCGATCCTCTATGTTTTCCTCGCGCGCTCCGGCAAGACCATCCGCAATGTCGAGATGATCGCGCTCGACAACAAGGGCGGGGTTCACACGGCCGGCGACAATCCGGGACCCAACGCGACGCATGGCGTCCGCATCACCTTCGCCGGCAGCGACGGGGAAGCGCGCACGCTGTATTATTTCTCTACTGATCTTTCCAATTCCGGTGCGCGCGCGGCCGGCTTCCTGAAATTCTGCGAGACGCTGGGCCCCGGCAACAGCCTGCTCAAGAGCGCGTCCTATCTGCTGCATTCCGGCAATTTTACCCTCGTGCGCGACTGGCTCCTCGCCAACAGCGCCACCATCATCCAGGACGATTCCGGCATTCCGCTCGCGAACTACAATGCACGGCAATGGCGGTTCTTTCCGTTCGGCCGCTATCTCGGTCCGATCGATGAATTCGCAAGCCGCTACCAGGAGCGCTATGCCGAATTGTTCACGCGCGCCCAGCCGATCGATTTCGGCGTGGGCTATCGCTGGCGGACGCACGAATCGAACTTGCTGCTGTCGGTGAAGGTGCCGGGCAGCGAGATCGCGCCGGCGGAGACCACCTCGTCCGCCGAGCCGTCGTCAAAGCCGCCGCGACCGAAGCGGCTACGCCCGCCGGAGTCGATCCCGCCGCAGTCCGGACGTTTCTTCTGGTTCCGCTAGCTACCAGTGCACATTCTGGCTCGGCACGATGAACGCCGTCGTGCTTGGCGGCGTGGCGAAGCTCGTCGCCAGATACCAGCCGGAGCCGAGCACGAACACCAGTAGGGCGACGATCGCGAGCAGATCGATGATTCTGGGATCGTGATGGCCTCTCCGACCAGAATTGAGACCAGGTCCGGAGGGAAAATGACGGCTGATTTTCCAGCGCATTGTTGTTTCCTCCCGATGGGAGCATCACATCAACGCGAGGCGAGAGTTCCGGTTCCGACCGCGACGGCACAGCACCGCAGCACTCAGGATGCGTTGACCCCGCGCCAGCGGCCGTAGCGCCAGGGCACATACCAGCGCGCGCCTTGCGGTGCGGTGAGCGGTACGTTGTCGATGCCCGAGGTGCCGAAGGGATTGCAGCGCAATAGGCGCGCGAGTGTCATCCAGCCGCCGGCCCAGAGTCCGAACCGTTCGATCGCTTCGTCGCCGTAGACGGAGCAGGTCGGCAGGTGCCGGCAATTGTAACCAACCAGAGGCGACAACGTGTGCCGATAGAGCCAGATCAGCGCGCGGCCGAATCGGCGCGGGAGCCGGAGCGCGCCCGCGACCGGGCTGGAACAGTGCTCGCAGGCTGAATGCTTCATGTGCGCTTTGCTGTCAGGTTAAGCGAAGTATTGCTCAGTTCCGCAGCAGGGAACTGTAAGCTGTTGTTTGCGCGCCATATTTTGCCTGCTTTCTGGGAGCAGTGCAGCAAGTATCTGTGGACGATCTGTATTCGCCCGGATACCATTTTTATGACGCCCGTGTGTAGAAACATACGCCTGTATGATGGACTCAGAGGGCGCTACCGGGGATTGTTTGGGGACCTTTTAGGGCTTGGGGAAGGAACCAGATTGAGACTTCTGAACTCCCTTAATCTTCGCGGCTGGTTGCTGGTGGGAACCGCCGTGTGTGGAGTCGCGCTGGCTGGCGCCGTCGCGACCCTTGGAACGTCAGCGCGAGCCGGTGCTGCGCTCGAAGAGCGCAAGCTGCCGATGAAGTTCAGCTGGGTGGCCTGCGAGCCGAACTGCCGCGGCTGGGTCAGCGCGGTCGGAATCATCACCGCCGATACGCCGAAGGCTTTTGAGGAGTTTTCTCGCGGGCGCCAGCTGGGCGGCGCCACGGTGGTGCTCGACTCCAGCGGCGGCTCGGTCAACGACGCGATCACGCTCGGCCGGCGCTTCCGCAACCTCGGACTTCTGACCACGGTCGGAATCAGCGTTCAGAACCGCGGCGGGCAAGGCGCCCGTCCGGCGGTCGCGCCGGGGGCCTATTGCGAATCGATGTGCGTGTTCCTGCTGCTCGCCGGCAAGAAGCGCTATGTGCCGGAAGCTGCCCATGTCCGGGTCCACCAGATCTGGATGGGCGACCGCGCTGACGATGCCAAGGCTGCGAGCTACAGCGCCCAGGACCTGATGATCGTGGAGCGCGACATCGGCCGGCTGGCCAAATACACGTTCGACATGGGGGGTGCCGGCGATCTGCTGTCGCTCGCACTCAGCGTGCCGCCGTGGGAAGATTTGCATGAGCTCGACGCCGGAGAGCTTAAGCTCACCAATCTCGTGACCACCGACCTCGTGGCCGACGTGTTGCCGCATGTGGACATCTCCGCACCGGCGATGGCGGAGCTTACATCGAAGACGCAGGCCAGGTACGGCGCGGAACCGGAGCAGCCGCAGCAATCTGCCAAATCAACCAAGACCGCGGAAGCCCTGGTGCCGACGGCCGGCGGCGTGGCGACACCAGCGGCGGCGGCGCAGAAGTAAACGATATGCTTTGATGGGTCATTCCGTGGCGCGCGACAGCGCCAGCCCGGAAGATCGGCAATCTCTGGATCCGGGTTCGATGCGGAGCATGTCGTCGACCCGGCCAATACGCCGGGTCCGGTGGCATCGCCCCGGAACGACGGAGAGCACTCAGCCCTGAGCCGCCGCCGGCTGCTTCGCCTTGGCCTCGATCTGGCCGATAGCATCGACCACCGCATCGAAGGTGAGAAGGGTCGAGGCATGCCGCGCCTTGTAGTCGCGGACCGGCTCGAGGAACTTGATCTCTTCCCATTTTCCTTCAGGAGGCGCACCGTTCTCCTTCAGCATCTTGCGAACGGTTTCGCGCAACTCACGGAGTTCGCTCGCAGTCGACCCCACGATCCGACTTGCCATGATGGACGAAGAGGCCTGTCCCAAGGCGCAGGCCTTCACGTCATGGGCGAAGTCGGTGACGGTGTTCCCGTTCATCTTGAGGTCGACCTTCACGGTCGAGCCGCACAGCTTGGAGTGGGCAGTGGCCGAGGCATCGGGGTCCGACAGCCGCCCGAGCCGCGGAATATTCCCGGCCAGTTCGATGATCCGCTTGTTGTAGATGTCGTTCAGCATGTGATGGAGTCCAGCACTTCCGCACCCGATCGGCCTTGGCGGGCGGCGTCCAGGGTCCTATATAGGGTCGGAACTCGCGGAAAAACAGTCCAGCGGCCCACCGGCGGTGATCCAGAATGGTGCGGCCGGCGTGGCGACGAGCGGACCTTTTTCGCCGAGACTGTTCTGTTCAGGCGTCCGGCGGCTTGCCGCCCCGTCTGCCGGTGACACTCCGGCCGTAAGGCCGTCGAACGGAGTCGATATGGACGCTGCAATCAAATCCATCCGCCCCAACAAGCCCTCGGACCGCCAGCCCGAGAGCCGCCCGGCCGAGCTTGATCCCGCTGAATTTCTCGCGGCCGCCGTCCGCGCCGACCAGCCGCGCCCTGCGCGCGCCGAGGCGGAAGCAGCGGTGAAGACGCTGCTCGCCTATATCGGCGAGGATACCGAGCGCGAAGGCCTGCTCGACACGCCGCGCCGCGTGGTCGAGGCCTTCGACGAGCTCTATCAGGGCTACCATCAATGCCCGGCCGAGGTCCTGGACCGCACCTTCGGCGAGACGGCGGGCTATGACGATTTCGTCCTGGTGCGGGATATCGAGTTCACCTCGCAATGCGAGCATCACATGATGCCGTTCTACGGCAAGGCGCACATCGCCTATACGCCGGTGGAGCGCGTCGTCGGCCTATCCAAGCTCGCGCGCCTGACCGATATCTTCGCCCGCCGGCTCCAGACCCAGGAACATCTGACGGCGCAGATCGCGGCCGCCATCGACGAGGTCCTCAAGCCGCGCGGCGTGGCCGTGCTGATCGAGGCCGAGCATACCTGCATGTCGGTGCGCGGTGTCGCCAAGCATGGCGCTTCCACCTTCACCAGCCGCTTCACCGGCATGTTCCGGGACAATCCGGCGGAACAGGCCCGTTTCCTGTCCCTTGTGCGAGGCCTGCAGCGCTGACCTCGCCAACGTTTTAAGCGAGGACGCTCGTGTCCGCCCACTCTCACGAAGTCGAGGAAGGTCTCGCCTTCCTGCCGAAATTCGACGCCGCGGGCCTTGTGACGTGCGTGGCAACCGACGTCGTCAATGGCGACGTCCTCATGGTCGCGCACATGAATGACGAGGCGCTGCGCAAGACGATCGCGACCGGCGAAGCCTGGTACTTCAGCCGCTCGCGCAACGCCTTGTGGCGAAAAGGTGAGACATCGGGTCAGACCCAGCGCGTGGTCGAGATACGCACCGATTGCGACCAGGACGCGGTCTGGATCCGCGTCGAGCAGATCGGCGCGGCCTGCCATACCGGGCGACGTTCGTGCTTCTACCGCAAGGTCGAGGCCGAGGGCGGCGGCGCTAGGCTCGTCTTCGTTGATGCCGAGCGGCTGTTCGATCCGGGCGACATCTACAAGAAGTAGCCATCCGTCATTCTGGGGCATGTGAAGCACGAGCCCGGAATCGATCGTGCGATATCATGTGCGGTGGAATGGATTCTGGGGCTCGCAGCTTCGGTGCGCCCCCGAACGACTCGGTTCGGCAGGGCGAGAGCCAAATTTACCCCGCATTAACCATACCTGTTCCACGGTGAGACGACTGGGCGCCGAATTGCCGGCGCCGCTCAATGCCGCGCGGGGCGGGCACTTCATCATGTCGGTCGACAAGTTCAGTGCGACGCAGACGGCCGGTCTCGATCCGTCGCGGGCGCGCGTCGCCGGCGCGATCAAGCAGGCCTCCAATATCTCCGGCGTCGGCTTCCAGTACATGTTGACCACCGCCAAGATGGAATCGGATTTCAATCCGACGGCCGGTGCCACCACCTCGTCCGCGCACGGGCTCTATCAGTTCATCGATCAGACCTGGCTTGGCACAGTGAAGGAGGCGGGCACTCAGCTCGGCTATGGCAGCTATGCCGACGCCATTACGAAGACCGCGTCGGGCAGCTACATCGTCGATGATCCGATGATCAAGCGGTCGATCATGAAGCTGCGCGACGATCCCGAGGCCGCGTCCAGCATGGCGGCGGCGCTGACGCAGTCGAACAGTTTCAAGCTCACCGGCCTGCTCGGGCGCAGGCCGAGCGACAGCGAACTCTACATGGCGCATTTCATGGGTGTCGGCGGCGCCGCGAAACTGATCGCCAATGCCGAGGACAATCCGCAAGCCGTCGGCGCGCGGCTCTTTCCGAACGCGGCCGCCGCCAACCGCTCGATCTTCTACGCCAATGACGGCCGGGCGCGCAGCGTCTCCGAAGTCTACTCGGTGCTGGACGCGCGCTATGCCAGCGCGGCGAATTCCAAGATCACCCGCAGTGCGATGGCGATGTATGGCGGCACGCCCTCGACTACGCAGGTGGCGGGCGCCAACGGCGTACAGCCGACAGCGCCGGTGATCGACAACGCCGCTTATCTCCAAACCTTCCCCAATACCCGCGCCGTGACGCCCGTCAGTGCGACGTCACCTACGACGCTCGCGGACAATGCGCCGACCACGCCGGCGTTTCGTTCGATCTATCAGCCTGGCGACGCCACGCAGCCGGTCTCGACCGCTGTGCAGAAATTGTGGGGCAACAACGCCACGCTCACCTCGGTGGCCTCAGCAACGCCGGACATGCGTCCGCCGCAGCCGCTCGATCTCTTCAGCGATCGCAGCGGCACGTTCTCGAGCTAGCATCTGCTCTCGTGCCCGGACGCTCTGCAGCGTACAACGCTTGCGGCGCTGAGCTGGGACCCAGGCGCAGCAAATCCTTCCGAACAAATAGGCCCGGCTTAGCGGCGCAGCGCTCGCGCGCCGCACCGTGTGCGGGATACAAGAAAAGCGCGGCTTTGTTCCCTTAACAAAACGTCAATAAAACCAGCCAGTTATGGTGAACGCTTTGTTAAGCGTCGTGGTTTATTTTGTGTTGCAGGTGACAAGCCGTCACTATTTTTCGTTTTCGTTGCGTAGGCCGGAAGCACCATGATTGTTCGGCAGTTCATCAATTGGATCAGGACGGCGTCCGCGGGCGAGCGGGCCGAGGCGACGCGGGCGTTGGCCCGGGCCTGGCTGATTTCAGACCTTTCTCATGATGACCGCGTCGCCGCCGAAGGCGCGCTTTTGATGTTGCTCGACGATCCCTCGCCGCTGGTGCGGCGGGCGATGGCCGAGGCCTTTGCGCGCAGCACCGAGGCGCCGGCTGCAATCGTGCGGGCGCTGTCGGCGGATCAGCCGACGGTTGCGCTGCCCGTGCTCGAACATTCTCCGCTGCTGATCGATGCCGATCTCGTCGACATCGTCGCCACCGGCAATGACGAGGTGCAGTGCGCGGTCGCCCGCCGTATCGCGCTGCCGGTCTCGGTCTGCGCCGCCATCGCCGAGGTCGGCTGCGCGGCGGCCGCGCTGGAGCTGATCGAAAATCCCCATGCCGAGCTCGCGCCGTTCTCGTGGAATCGTATCGTCGAGCGCCACGGCCACCTCGCCGCGATCCGCGAAGCGATGCTGGTGCTGGAGGATCTGCCGGCCGCAACGCGCGCGGCGCTGGTGGCCAAGCTTTCCGAGACCCTTGCGCAATTCGTCGTGGCCCGAAACTGGCTGAGTGCCGATCGTGCCGAACGCATCACGATCGAGGCGCGCGACCGCTCCACCATCAACATCGCGGCGCGCTCGCGCGGTGGGGACATGCAGGGCCTGGTGCGGCACCTGCGCATCACCGGCCAGCTCACGGCGGGTCTGATTTTGCGCGCGCTGCTGTCGAGCAATCTCGACCTGTTCGACGCGGCGCTCGCCGAACTCGCCGATCTGCCGCTGGCGCGCGTCTCGGCGCTGCTGCACGAGCGCGGCGGCAACACCCTGCACGCGTTGCTCCGCCGCGCCGGGCTGCCCGAGGCGACATTTGCGGCATTCCAAGTCGCGCTCGACGCCTGCCACGAGCAGGGTTTTGTCGACACCGACGACCGCGCGGTACGGCTGCGCCGTCGCATGGTGGAGCGCGTGCTCACCCATTGTGAGACCGACCGCGGCGCTACCGAACCGTTGATGGTCCTGCTCCGCCGCTTCGCCACCGAGTCCGCGCGCGAAGAGGCGCGGCTGTTCTGCGACGAGCTCGTCGCCGAGGACGCGGTCGATCCGCTCTATGACGATCTGATCGCGGCGTAGCAGGTCCTGCGAATTCCGTCACTGCGAGCGCAGCGAAGCAATCCAGAGTCTCACCGCGGAGACAGTTCTGGATTGCTTCGCTGCGCTCGCAACGACGAGAGGGAAGAGCTGGGCCTTATTCCGCCGGCGCAATGCTTGGCGCCAGGATCACCTCGAGATGTTCGGGGCGATCACGGTTGACATGGGCGAGATATTCGTCGGCGACCTTGCGCAGGCGCCGGCTGAGCTCCGCGGAGACGCTGATGCTGTCAAGCCTGGTGTTCTCGTGCGCGATGGCGAGGATTGCGTTGATGTGGTGCGTGAACAGCTCGGCCGGCACCTTCGAAAGATCCGGCGCATGCTCGATGATGCGGCACAGGCTCTCGGCGATTCCCGCTGCCGAAGGAAAGCCGAAAGTCGCCGCATCGCCTTTGATGTCGTGTGCGGCGTGGAACAGCTCGTCGCGCAGCTTCCTGGTGAAACCATCCTGCTGCACCTCGGTCCAGGCGGCGGACAGTCTCTCGACCTCGATCCTCATCCAGTCCTTGAATTGGCCGGACAGGCCCGCCAGCGCCTGCTCGGCGCGGGCGACCGGATCGTCCATGTCTTTTGCTTCGACCCGGCGCAGCACTTTTCGCAAGGGATTGGGCTGCGTGATGACGTGATGCGTGGCGAAGGCCTTGACCTCGATGTCCTTTGCGCTGTTCTTCGCCATGATGCCTGCCTCGTGTGAGACGCTGCGCTAGATGGAGGAGCGGGCCTTGTCGAGCAGCGAGGGCTGCTGGAGCACCTCGTGCTTTTCGCCGACGCGACGCTCCGGGCCCATATAGGCAGAGTTGGTGTTACGGCGCCGGTCCGGGCCGAAATAGGTCTTGGTCTTGATGAAGGGGCGGGGATTGGCAACCACGTTGAGGATGCGCTGGTAGAGTCCCTTGGCCGAGATCGGCTTGGCCAGGAATTCGGTGACGCCGGCATCGCGCGCGACCGTGACGCGGCGCTTCTCGGAATGGCCGGTCAGCATGATGATCGGCGCGTAGGGGTTGCCCTTGGATTCGGGCTGCCGGATCATTTGCGCGAGCTCGAGCCCGTCGAAGATCGGCATCGCCCAATCGGTGATGACGATGTCGGGCACGTAATGGCTGTACATTTCCAGCGCCGTGGCGCCATCCTCGGCCTCGTAGACTTCGCGTGCGCCGAACGAATGCAGCAGCGTCCGCAGGATGCGGCGCATGTGCGGATTGTCGTCGCAGACGAGGAAGCGCAGCTTGTTGAAGTCGATACGGAACATGACGCCCGGGCCAAAGCGGTCAACCTTCGTTAACCATATCGTGGCGGGGGTTAACGAAGGGTTGCGATCGGCCTTTTGAGAGGGGCGGGCCGTCGGCTCAGTAGCCGAACTGTTCGCGCAGGATCCGCTCTTCCAGGCTGTGGCCGGGGTCGAACAGCATGCGCATCGAGATGGTCTTGTCGGAGAGGACCTCGACACGGCGAACGTCGCGCACCTCGTCATGATCGGCGACCGCCGCCACGGGGCGCTTGTCGCCCTCGAGCACCTCGATCACGACATAGGCCGTGTTGGGCAGCAGCGCGCCGCGCCACCGGCGCGGGCGGAAGGCGCTGATCGGCGTCAGCGCGAGCAGCGCGGCGTTGATCGGCAGGATCGGCCCTTGGGCGGAGAGGTTGTAGGCGGTAGAGCCGGCCGGCGTCGCCACCATGATGCCGTCGGCGATCAGCTCGGCCATGCGCTCGCGCTCGTCGATCAGAATCCTTAAGCGTGCGGCCTGGTAGGTTTGCCGGAACAGTGCGACCTCGTTGATGGCGTGGTGCAGGTGGACGCGGTCGTTGACGTCGGTCGCGCGCATTAAGAGCGGATGGATTTCGGATTCATGCGCCGCCTCGAGCCGCGTGCGCAGATCGTGCGTCGAGTATTCGTTCATCAGGAAGCCGACCGTGCCGCGGTGCATGCCGTAGATCGGCTTTCCCGTGTGCATGTTCCGGTGCAGCGTCTGGAGCATCAAGCCGTCGCCGCCGAGCGCGACGACGACATCGGCTTCCCTGGGGTCGTAATTGCCATAATCCCGGGTGAGCTGGCCGAAGGCGGCCTGCGCCTCGCTGCTCGGGCTGGCGACGAAGGCGATCCGGTCGTATCGCGAGGGTTTGGTCATGGCTTCCCGGGCAGGTGCCGCTGGCTCGAGTAAGTTCCGCCGGGCTCGTCTATACGACCTGGGCCTGGATTGTCGAGGAGGACCGCCTTTCAAGGCAAACGGGGGATTGCCCCATCCCGATTCAGGACGAAACGGGAGCGCTTCGGGCCCGAAAGACCTCTCCATGCGCCGCCGAACCCATGATCCCCCAAACCGTCGCAATTCCTGGCTAATGATCGGTGCGCACCGGCCTTCAGAGCCGGGCACGGAGAACGATCATGGTATTGAGTTTGCCGGCGCTCCGCCACGCGATGCTGGTGATGGCGGTGTCGGCTTTCGCCTTCGCAGGATGGGCGCGCGCGGAGGATCCGCCGCAGCCGCGCTCCGAGACGACATCGCCGGCCGGACAGAAAGGCGGGCGTGGCGGTGGCGCGCAAAGCTCTGCGCCTGGTTCGCCGTCGGCGGCCGAGCTGCATCGTCTGCCGCCGGACTCCACCACGAAGCAGACGCTCGATCTGCCTGGCCGCACTCTCAACTTCGCCGCGACCGCCGGCTCGATCCGCGTGTTCGACGGCAAGGGCGACCCGCTGGCCGACATCGCCGTGACCTCCTATGAGCTCGACGGTGCCGATCGCGCGACGCGCCCCGTGACCTTCCTGTTCAACGGTGGGCCCGGCGCATCTTCGGCATGGCTCCAGTTCGGCGCCGCGGGGCCGTGGCGGCTGCCGCTCGATGGCGAAGCCCTGTCGCCGTCCGCCTCGCCCGAGGTGAAGCCGAACGCGGAGACATGGCTCGACTTCACCGATCTCGTCTTCATCGATCCCGTCAGCACCGGCTACAGCCGCTTCGTCGCCAGCGGCGAGGACGCGCGCAAGTCCTTCTATTCCGTCGACGGCGACGCCAATTCGATCGCGCTGGTGATCCGCCGCTGGCTCGAGAAGCACGACCGGCTGATCTCGCCGAAATACGTAGCAGGCGAAAGCTATGGCGGGATTCGCGGACCGAAGGTGGTGCGCCAGTTGCAGCTGCAGCATGGAGTCGGCGTCAGGGGATTGATCCTGGTCTCGCCGCTGTTCGACTTCCGCGAGTTCGCCGGCACGAGCTTGCTGCAATATGTCGCGACGCTGCCGAGCTATGTCGCGGTGGCGCGCGAAGCCAAGGCACCGGTCACGCGCGCCGATCTCGCCGACGTCGAGGCCTACGCGCGCGGCGAATTCCTGGCTGACCTCGTCAAGGGCGAGGCGGACAAGGAGGCGACCAACCGGCTGGCCGACAAAGTCGCCGAGCTCACCGGCATCGACCAGGCGGTGAGCCGCAGGCTCGCCGGCCGGCTCGACGTCGGTGAATTCCGCCGCGAGTTCGATCGCAAGAACGGCAAGGTGACGGGACGCTACGACGGCTCCGTGCGCGGCTTCGATCCCTACCCGGATTCCAGCAGCTCCCGCTTCGGCGACCCCTCGGGCGATGCACTCCAGGCGCCGCTGACGAGTGCCGCGGTCGACGTGTTGACACGCAAGCTCAACTGGCGGCCGGACGGCTCCTATGAAGTCCTGAACGGCAGCGTCGAGGGCCACTGGGATTTCGGCCGCGGCCTCAACCCGCCGCAATCGGTGTCGGAACTGCGCCAGATTCTCGCCACCGATGCAAAGCTGAACCTGCTGGTCGCGCACGGCCTGTTCGATCTCGCCACGCCCTATTTCGGATCGAAGCGCGTGCTCGACCAGTTACCGGCCTTCGTTACGCAACGCGTGAAATTCGTCGTCTATCCCGGCGGCCACATGTTTTATTCGCGCGACGGTTCGCGGCAGTCGATGCGCAGTGAGGTCGAGGCGCTTATCCGCGAGTAGGCCGCCGCTTGCGTGGCGGATACCGGCGCGCGATCTCGCGCGCCACGACGCTTGCAGGCTTGACGTTGGCACCGGCGATCCAGATGTCGCTCACCTTGCCGCGCTTGTCCCGGACGCGGCGGACCGGCTCGCCATGGCTGGAGTAACCGGCGGCCCAGGCGAGCTTGCCCCTGTCGCGGCCGGTGACCTCGATCTCGGCGGCATCCATGAATGGGTTGTTGAACTGCGGGTTGGCGACGAGCACGCGGTTGCCCGCCGGCACGAGATCTGTGGCTCCCCAGATCGTCCACCACCGGCCGGTCCAGTCGCGCACGCGCCGGTCGGGCGCGCCGCGTGTCTTGAACGCGCGCAGGATCTGCATCGAGCCGTCCATCCAGAATGGCGCCGCGCCGTCAATGGAATTGCTGAGGATGCTGATCGCGAGCTCGCAAGCGGGGATGGAGCAGGTCCGGGAGATGTAACCCTGGAAGCCGCCGCCATGGCCGAACCAGTCCCAGCCGTCGGTCTTGCCGGCGTTGACGCCTAACCCGTAATAGCCCTCGAAGCTCTGCGGGATGCGCCAGTGGTGTCGCGTCATCTCGCGGCGGCTCGCGACCGAGAGAACGCTCTTCTTCGCATTGGGCGCGAGCTGCGCGAAGAAACGGGCGGTATCGCCGGCGGTCGCGACGAAGCCCGCCGCGGACGCCATGGCGTGCGCGGGATTGTCGCCGGGGATTACGCAGCGCTCGCCGAGCGGCAGCTTTCGGGTATGGCCGCGCGCGAACGGCGTGCTCTTGGCAAGCGGCGCATCCGGTTCGGTCTCACGCAAGCCCACGGGTTCGACGATTTCGCGCTTGATCCAGACAGGGTAGGGCTCCTTGGTCACGGCTTCGATGACGAGGCCGATCAGGCCAAAGCCATGATTGGAATATTTGAAGCGGGTGCCGGGCTCGATTGCGGCCGGCAGCTTCAATTCCGCGAGCAGCTCCTTCGCATCGAGATAGGGCCGGCTATCGATGAACTGGCCTGAATCGGCGCCGTCACGCGTCAGTCCCGCGCTGTGCGAGAGCACCTGCGCGATCGTCGTCTCTGCCACGCGCGGATGCAGGCCGCCGACGTATTGACCGATCGGATCGTCGAGTCGGAGCTTGCGCTGCTCGCGCAGCTTCATGATGCCGGCGGAGGTGAAGCTCTTCGAGTGCGAGGCAATGCGGAAGCGGTGCCGCGGAGTGAGCTTCTCGCCGGTGTCGAGATTGGCAAGGCCGAATGCGTGCTCGGCGACGACCTCGCCGCGATGGGCAAAGGCGATGATGACGCCGGGCTGTTGGAATGTCCTCTGTTGGAATTCGATCCAGGAGCCGATGTAGTCGATCGCGGATCGCAGCCACGTATCCATTGCACACCAATTGCGAGGGATGCTGCGCAAGGCTAGCCGAGAAAGTGGAACGGGCACAACCCCAAGGTTGTGCGCGCTCGCTTCATTCAAATAGTGATGTCTTAGTAGACCAGCGTCGCGCCGGTAGGCCTGTCGAGCGCGGCGGCGAGCGAGCGATATTCGGAGCTGTCGGTGCCGGCGAGCGAGGCGATCTTGTTCAGGTGGTACTGCGCCTGTTCGCGGTTGCCCTGCTCGAGCTGCCAGAGGCCGTAATACTGCCAGGTGCGGACGTGGTTCGGATCGTCCTTCAGCGCCAGCTCGTAATAGGCCTTCGACGACTGGTAATCGCCGAGCTTGCGATAGGAGTAGCCGATCAGGTTCGCGACATCGGCAACGTCGTCGCGCTTGAGCGACTTCAGTTGGTCGATCGCGCCGTTGTAGTCGTGACGGTCGTAGATCGCAGTGTAGGCGGCGCGATAGGCCGCCACGAATTTGGGATCGCTGACGGATGAGCTCTTCTTCTTGCCTTTTTTGGTCGAAGTGTCCGACTTCGGCGGCGGCGAAGGTTCATCGCTGCCGGCGGCATAGGCGCTGGTCAGCGTCGGCCCGGCCGCCAGCGCCATCGAGACCAGTCCCGGCACCAGAAGCGTTGAGAGTCTGCGCATTGATGTTCTCCCGTATGAAACGTGGCGATCCTACACGATTGCCCGAAGACCGGAACACCCATGGGGCAAAAACATTCCCGCTTCGCACGATCTATTCGTCCCGGCGCAGATGACAAACTTGTCATCGAGATGAACGGGAGCCCGCAATGGGCTTCAGACTGGGTTCAGTGGCTGCTCTCTAGGCTCGGACTTACGATCGAAGGGGTGACGAGAGGGCGCCGCCTCAAGATCCTTCCCAGAGGAGACCAACCATGTTGAAGACCATTTCCGCAGCCTTGCTCGCAGCCTCCGTGATCGCAGCCCCGGCTTTCGCCGCCGAGGCGGGCAAGACCACCACGACCGCGCCGGTGATCAAGGCGGACCAGAGCCAGACCAAGGCGGCGGATACTGCGGTCAAATCGGATGCGGGCGTCAAGCCCGACACGAAGGCTTCCGACGTCAAGGCGAATGCCAAGGTGGACACCAAGTCGAACGCGATGAACGCCAACGCCGCCGCCACGCCCGACGAGCACAAGTCCGTGCGCAAGCATCGCCATCACCACAAGCAGGTCACGGCCAAGGAATCGCTGAAGGCGCAGCCGGACGTGACCAAGCCGGCGACATCGGACAAGCGCAACTGACCACTGATCCCGCGCGGCGGCATCCCTGGCATTGCCCCGCCGCCGCGTGCGGAGTTCAGGCCCGGTCCGTTCGCCATGCCTCGTGCGAAAGCCCGAGGTGTCGGCGGCGGACCGGCGCGCCGTTTGCGCCGCTGCAAGCGAATTCCCTTTGTGCAAGCTTAGATCATGCAGGCTTGGGTTCGTGGAAGCTTGGGGCTAGAACACCTCCGAGTCTGATCGAGCGGAGAGCGGTGCCTGTGGGGCGATTGGCGAGATATGCAGTGATCATGGCGTTGCCGTTGGCGCTTGCGGCATGCTTCGGCAGCGACGGTGACCGTCCAACGCTGATGGGCGGGACCCAGGCCGGAGGGCCGCAGCCGTTTCCCGACAACTTCCGCAGCGACACGCTGGCCTTGATGCGCAGCTATCTGAACAACCCGGTCGGGGTGCGCGACGCCAGCATGGCCGATCCGGTGCTGCGCGAAGTTGGCGGGCGCCAGTTCTACGTGAGCTGCCTGCATTTCACCCCGCGCGAGACCGATGGCAGCTACAAGGGCATGCGCGAGCGCGCCGTGATTTTCGTCAACGGGCGGAGCGACCGCGTTATCGATCGGACGAGCGAGCTCTGTGCCGGTGCGGTTTACGCACCCTTTCCGGAACTGGAAAAGATGACGCGGTAGCGCAAAGCCCGCCTTCATCGCCTCATGATAGGACAGACCGCGCCGGAGCCGCTGGATCACATCTTGGCGAGCTTTGAACGGGCGGTTTCGTCTCGCGACAAATCGTTACGGCTCGCCCTGCGCCGACGACGAGAACGGCCGGCGCAAGGGACGTGACGGAACAAAATCGCGTTGTTGCCAACCCGTCACAGTAACGAACGATCAACGTTCCGGCATCGCCGCGAAGCAACCAAATTCACGCCACGTTGTTTGCTGAGGGTCGAATTTGAGAGAACGGGGATGATCATGAAAACGATTTTGCTCGGTGCAGTCGCGCTGCTGGCGCTGGCCGCGCCAGCCGCTGCAGCCGACATGCAGCCGCGCCCTTACACCAAGGCACCGGCCTATACGCCGCCACAGGTGATCTACAACTGGACAGGTTTCTACATCGGCGGCCATGTCGGCGGCGCCTTTGCCGGTGACAATGGCTTCCAGTCGAGCGATGCCCGCTTCCTCGGCGGCGTGCAGGGCGGCTTCGACTACCAGTTCGCGCCCAATTGGGTGGTGGGTATCGAGGCCCAGTATTCCTGGCTGCCGACCAACAACAACGGCGTCACGTTCCCGCTGGGCACGCAGGTGACGTCCAACACCGACCAGCTCGGGTCGGTGACCGGTCGCATCGGCTACACCTGGGGACCGACGCTGCTCTACGCCAAGGGCGGTTATGCCTGGCGCAATAACGGCCTTGGCGTGAACATCGCCGGGGTGCCGCAGGCCTTCACCACCACCGGCAACAGCAAGGACGGCTACACCGTCGGCGCCGGCCTCGAATACATGTTCGCGCCGAGCTGGTCGGCCAAGGCCGAGTATCAGTATTACAACTTTGGCAGCACCACCTTCACCTCCGGCCCAGCCGATATCGTCGGCGTCCGCGGCCGGGAGGATGAACATACCGTCAAGGTCGGCGTGAACTACCGGTTCGGCTGGGGCGGTCCGTCGGCGTCGCGCTACTGACCTCTGCCAACGACGCGATCTGACAAGGCCGGCTTTCCCGCCGGCCTTTCGTTTGCCCGCCTCTTGCTCGCCGGCCTGTTGTTCGCTTTGCGTCAACCATCTGGCGCATCGCTTGCAAGCAAACGTTCCGGCGCGCGTCTTCTCACGCGCGTCATGGCCGCGGGGTAAAGCAAAAATAATTTTTGCCGCTTACGGAACTCGCGCTCCGGAACGCGTTATATGAGAATTGCCGGGCTGGTGGGACGACGAACATGCGTATCTTGGTGTCGGCAGGGGTGCTCGCGTGCGTCATCTGCTTGCCGTGCTCTGCACAGACAATCCTTAAATCCGAGCCTCTGATGCTGGCGCCCTACGAGGTGGCCTTCGTCAAGGACGCTTCCTGTCCGTCGGGCAAGGTGCTGAAGGTCACCGGCGCGATCCGCGGGCTGCATCGCCGGAAGGCCTGCGTGGCCCTGGCGGGCGAGCAGGCGTCTCTCGCGACCGCGACGCCCTGAGCCTTCGCTCAGGTTTCCCGCCCCGGAGCTCCGGACCTCAAGTGTTCAGCTCAAGCTCCATCCTCGACTGCTGCTCGGCCTCAGCTTTGTTCTTGGCGGGGTCCTCGCCCTGGGCTGCCTGGCAGGGCGCGATCTCGTAGTCATTGTCGAGCACCCGGCGCGGTCCCGGCCGCTCGTCGTCCGCGGTCACGTCCACGACGAGACCACTTCGCTGCGCGAGTTTCCAGACGTCGGACTCGCTCGGATAGGCCTTGCTGATCTGGGCGTCGTTGCAGAACAGGGCGTAGGGCATTCTTCCCGCTCCAGGAAAGCCCGTTAACGACTTTGCGCGGAACGGGTTCCGGCCGGCTGGTCGATCACGGCGCCGTGATCGGGCAGTTCGTGTCCTGAGTCGTAAACGAGTCCTGAATCCGTAAAAAAAGAATCCCTGGGACTCTCCGGCTGGAATCAGCGGATGTTTTCGGCCATGACGAGCGACCTGAAAACCTCCTGCGGGCACATGCTCCTGCCCCTGACGTTGGCGCTGTTTGGCGCCTGCGCGGCCAATCTCTGGCTGGTGTGGTCCTGGCTGTAAGCCCCGATTGGAGCGCCGGCCCTACTTTTCGGCCGGTGGGCGGGGGGAGGCGTCGCTCATGGCGGCGCGCAATTTGCTCAGGGTGGCCGCGCAATACTCCTCGCGCTCGCGCGCGAACCGCTCCTGATGCTTGCGGAAATTGGCGATCCGGGCCTGCATCTCGCTGCGAAAATCGCCGCTTGTCCGTGCCGGCGGGAGCTTGACGAACTGAGCCTGCGGAGCGGGCTGGAGCGGTCCGATCTCGACCGGGGCGGTCTCGACGGTCGCCGCCGGCGAATCCGACAGCGCGGCCGGCTGAAGGAAATCATCCTTTTTGCCCGTCACCGATTGAACGAAGGCCAGTGTCTGCGCGATCAGTGCGTCGCGTTCCCTGATCCACTTCATGATCCACCTCTGCCGCGCTCCATTCCAGCAAAGCGGCCGCGCCGAATCAAGGTCGTTTGAAAGGGATTGCATATTTTTCCCGATCGCCCGACATTGGTCGGATGAATGACGAAGACGAACGGGTGGACGAAGCGGAGGGCTTAAGGCTCGTCCGCGCGTTCCTGTCGCTGCCGCCCGACAAGCGGGCGGAGGTGATCGCGTTCGTCGAGGAATTGGCGCGGGCCCATGGCCGGCCCGAGAAGGGCACGGAGGCATCGCCGACGTGATGGTTATCGCTGGCGCGGATTGACGTTGGGCTCGAAGGGTGCGCCGACCACCCGAACCGGTGTCGGAGCGGTGGCGTCGATTGCCATCCGCTCGGCCACCTGCTTTGCAGGAGTCGGTGCTGGCGCCGGTTCGAACAGCGCAACTGTGCCGGCCACGACGCCACAGCACAGCGTCACGCTCGCCAGCAAAAATATGTTTCGATTTTCTTCCCTGATCCGCATGGGTCGAGAACGAGCGACGCACGGCTTTGGTTCCGACCCCCATCGGATCAGCGTCTCCGACTCTGCCCAACGCTAACGATCAGATCGGATGGCACGCTGCGATTCCGGAGGCTCGAATCGCCTGTACACTGGGCTTCCGACTTGCCTAGAGGCTCACCCGATGACCGCCCACCGTCCTCCCGTGCTCGCCCACCAACGTTTCCTCGCCGACCGCGAGAATTTCGCGGACCTCGATCTCGCCGCCCGGTTCGAACGCATCGAGCGGACCAACCTTTGGGGCGCGCCAACTTCCGTCTCCGGCCTCGGCTCTGAGGACCCAGCGACCGCCGCGATCCGAGAGGGGCTTCCTCCACTGCTGCAACGCCTCGGTGCCCGCTCGCTGCTCGACGCGCCCTGCGGCGATGCCGGCTGGATCAGCCGCATGACGCTCGATGTCGATTACACCGGCATCGACATCGTGCCGTCGCTGATCGAGGCCAACCGCCGGCGTGTGGCAGGCGGGTCGTCGGGCCGGTTTCTCGTTGCCGACATCACGCGCGATGCACTGCCGCGTGCGGATGTCATTCTCTGCCGGGACTGTCTGGTGCATCTGAGCTTTGCGAATATCGATCGCGCCCTCGCGCAATTTCAGATGAGCGGCGCGCGCTTCCTGCTCGCCACCACCTTTCCGGAATGGGAGGCAAATCGCGATTGCGAGGATGGCGACTGGCGGGCGCTGAACATGGAGAAGCCGCCGTTCGACTGGCCGGCGCCGCACGCGCTGATCAGCGAGCGTTGCGAGGAGGGCGGTGGCGGCTGGCGCGACAAGAGCCTCGGGCTCTGGCAGCTGGATCAATTGCCTGATCGTGTCTGCCTTGCCACGGAGGAGCGTTTTCGATGATTGATGCCAGATGCAGTTGTGGCGCGCTTGCGCTGTCGCTTCCGGGGCCGTCGCGTCTCGTCGTTGCCTGTCACTGCACCGACTGCCAGCGCCGAACCGGCGCGCCGTTCGGCGTCGGCGCCTTCTATCCAGCTGACGCCGTCACGTTCTCAGGGACGCCGAAGGAGTTCGTCCGCGCTGCCGCAAGCGGTGGCAAGGTCCGCAGCTATTTCTGCACCGACTGCGGTTCGACGGTCTATTGGAAAGCCGACAATCTACCCGCGATGATCGCCGTTGCCGTCGGTGCGATCGCGGACCCGAACTACCCCGCTCCCGTCAGATCGGTGTTCGAGCAGGCGAAGCATGTGTGGGTGAAGATCGCTGACGCCGAGCACTTCCAGCAAAGCAGCGCGCCGAAGAATTCGAGGTGAGAGCCGTGCGGCAAAAGCTGGTGCCGGCTGAGGGGATGATTATTTGTATCTATCCTATTGAATTCACTAACGTAATTCTCTGTTGCCGGCTCGGCGTACCAACTTTGCTACCAACAAATCGCGAAGGTTAGCGAAGTCTTTTTCGGGGAAAACGGTCGCAGCGCGGGCCCGCGCAGCTCAAGGGGGTGTAAGAGGGACAGGTCAGTTCACCTTCGCTAGAAGGCGGGTCGGAACGGACGGCACTCCGCGCGCTCACGCACAGACCGTGATGGACGTTTCTATGGCTCGTAGACCTTCCCCCCCAGCTCTCCCCAATCTCAACGCCCAGCAAATCCGGAACGGCATCGAACGTCTCCGGAAGAGAATTTCCGAGTTGGAGGCCTTCGAGACGACAGCAGTGAAAGAGCGTTGGGCCCCAGAGACGAACGCAATGGGGGCCGCCATAGCAGACACGCTCGACACCGTTTTCGGTCCCAACTCACCGCGTCGACATCGCTTTGACGGCGCGACAAGCCTGGATCACGGTCCCCTGGTGCTGGGTGGCGGCGACGATCCGCTGTACCAAGTCCACGAATGGCTTGAGGACGGAAAAGCGAACTCACTGTCAATGTTGCGGCTTGCCGTCCGCTCGCTTGAAGAGGATCTGATCGAGCTCGTCGGCGACGAAGCGCCCGCTGCAACACGATCTGATGGGGCAGCGGCGACTTCAAGTGATGAGGTCTTCATCGTGCACGGCCGGGATACGCCAGCCAAACATGAAGTTGAGCTTCTTCTTGATCGCGCGGGGCTGAAACCGATTGTTCTGCACCGTCAAGCACGCGGCTGACCGTCGCGCGGCAGCGGTGAGCTGTGTCACGTTGACCGCGCGCGCCTATGCGATCGAGCGCGTCAACAATCTGCGCAGTGGTTAAGGTGCGCGCATCCAGCTTGCCGAGCTGAGGCCTAACCAGCGACAATAACCAATCCAATTTTTCGATTGTCTCCGGAGACTTCTTGCGCTGGTCTTTGGGCGCGTCCAGTCCGCCGGTAAGGCTGCGCTGATCGTCGAGCCAATCGTCAGCGATCCGGTCAAAGGTCGTCAGATGCGCTACGGCTGCGGCCTGCTTATCGGCCTTCCGCTTCTCAGATGGATCAATTCCCGCCGCTAACACGCGCTTGTTGGCGTCGCGCGCATCGCGCGCCGCCGCGAGGCTGACGTGCGGGTAGACGCCTAACGCTATCGTCTTTTGTTTGCCGCCAAAGCGATACGCATGCCGCCAAAGGCGTGATCCGCCGGTATCGACCAGCAAATAGAGGCCGCCGCTATCGCTCAACTTGTACGGCTTCTCGGCCTTTTTGGCAGCTCGACAGGCTGCGTCCGTCAGTGCCATCGCTCACCCCCACGATTTTTCGCGTTTCCCGAACGTTTGTTGGTATCTCCTTTGCCCCAACCCCACACATACCAACAGAGATACCAACAAAAATCGCGGAGGCTGGCGGAGGGAGACGAACGCAGGCGAAGGGAAAAATGCGAACTTTCAGCGACTTACGCCGCTCAAACGAAGACTAGCGAAAGAGGATGAATAGTCAATTGGTGCCGGCTGAGGGGATTGAACCCCCGACCTTCGGTTTACAAAACCGCTGCTCTACCGCTGAGCTAAGCCGGCGACACTTGAGGAAGTGGCAGGGGCCGGCAGATGCCGGGGCCGTCCACCCGTGCGCGGCGCAATATCAGACTTGGCCGGAAAGAGCCAGAACCGCGATCATCGTCGCAAGACATGAATCAGGCGGCCCAGCGGGCCGCCTGTTGTGTCGTTCGATATGAGTCCCGTTTACTGGCACATGTGCCGGCGGCCATCTTCGCCCTTGAACCAGGTGCCGGGCGTGCAGACGAAGCCGTTACGCTGGGCATAGGTGCGGGTGTCCCAGCGGCGATTGTCCCACGAATTGTCGTAGGCGTAGGAATTGTCCCAGGCGCGGAACGGAGCGGTTGCGATCGCGCCCGCGGTACCGATCGCGGCACCGGCTACGCCCGCCGCGACATCGGTCGGCCAGAATCCGGTGCGGCTCCTGCTCCAGTCGTTATTCCAGTCGCCGCTGTTGGTCTGCCGATAGGACATGCGACGATGGCGATAGCCCCGGTCGGTGTACGGGTTTCCCTGTCCGAGATTCTGGCAGTTTGCATTGGGGAACTGGGCCGAGCAGCGGGCAGGATTATTGATCACCGCCTGTGCCATCGCGGAGCCCGCGAGAGTGGTGGTTGCGATCGCGACGGCGCCGAGGAGTTTGATATTCATGATTGTTGGCTCCCGTTGTGATTGAACGGGGGCTAAATATCGAGCACGCCGGACGTTCCGGTGAAACCGTTCGATTTCGTAGCTGGATGGTCAAACAGATGTGAGCATTCGGCGTGGTTCCCGTCGGTAGCTCGGCGCCGTTAACGCTTCACTAGTCCGCTTTGCAGCATTTGAGCGGCGCGCAATCCTTGCACATTAGGCTTACCGGAAATTGGTGAGCGGGCCTTAACCCTCTCGGCGTTGCGATCGGATAGGTTGTCGCCGGATAAATGGGGTCCTCTCATGCGCGCTGTGGCGCTCGCCGCTTTTCTGATCGGACTGCCCGCGACGGCGCTGGCCGGCGGCGGCTTCGATATTGTCGTTCCCGGCCGTCCGGGCGTGCCGATCATCATCAACAACATCGACGCATCCTATAGCGTTGTCGAGGGCGTCTGGGGCCTCGGCAAGAACCAGCAGGTGCAGCCCACGATCTATGGCGGGCGCTATATCGCCGAGCGGCAGCCCGACGACGTTGGCCATTATTATCCGACGTTGGGCCTGCGGCCCGGCTACGGCCGGCTCGAGGTCGAGCCGCCCGCGAACCGCAGATTGCCGAAGCCGGCCGAGAGCTACCATCAGAGCTGGGGCGCGCAATCGGCGCCGCTGCCGCCGCAGATGGACGTGCCCATCGATCCCCCGCCGGTGATCCTCGCGCCGGAGATCAATGTGAATCCGCAGCATCGTCGGCCGCGGCCGCATGCCGAGGGGGCCGGCAAGCCGCCCGGTTAGGAAACGTCAAAATCCAACAAACGAAGATTAACAGGAGAGAGTAATGCGTCAGATGATTTCGGGACTGGTCGCGGCGGCTGCCGCGATGTTCGTGGGGACCGCGCCAGCCGCGGCCTGCGGCTTCAATCCGTGCCAGCCGGTCGCGCCGGTCTATTCCGGCTGCAACACAGGTTGCGGCGGCTATGGATACGGCTATGGCGCCTATGAGCGCCTCGTCGAGCCGACCACGCAATATTACTACGTCAACCAGGGGCCGACCTACACCGGCCCGGGCGCGTTCGCGCCGTATCCGACCTACCGTGAAGACGCGGTCGTTGCCCCCGCCAATTATGGCTACGGTTATGGCTATCGCGCCGCGGCGGTCGCAGCTCCGGATGCCTATCCCTATCGTCGGCCGTACTATCGGCCGTATCGCTACGGCTACGGCCCGCGCCAGGGCTATCTGCCGCGCGTGCACTACGGCTACGGTCCGCGCTATGGCTACGCCCGCCGCGCGCCCGCGCCGTACTATTACGGCGGCCACCGCGTGCTGCGCCGTTACAACTGATCTCTGATTAGCTGCCAACGAGACGCCCGTTCGCGTGATGCGGACGGGCGTTTTGCTTTTTGATGTGAGCGTACCGCAGTGGCGGTCAACAGGAATGCAGCTAGGAGAAAGTCGTCTTGTCCGGGCTCGGCTGCGCCGTGACGTTCTGCCCTGGCTTGCCAAGCCGAAGCTCGCGAAGCGAGCGAAGGCTGGTGGGGGAGGCAGGACTCGAACCTGCGAAGCCATGAGGCGGCTGATTTACAGTCAGCTCCCTTTGCCACTCGGGACACTCCCCCGCTCGACGGCAGCACAATCGGGCCGGACCTTGCCGGCGGACCGAAGACGGCCATGGAACGTGAAGGCCGCGACAACCCGGATCGGGGCGCGACCGGGCGCGTTTATGAGCGATGCGGTGGGGCAAAGTCAACCGAGGCGAACAGCTAAAACCGCGCCCAAAGGCAGCCAAATTGCCATATTCCGGCGCCCGTGACACAAGCGAGCCCATGAAGGATCGAAAATTCGGCCCCAAGGGGGCTCGCGGCGGGGCTAAGCCCTTCAACAGGCCCGGGAAGTCCGCCGGCCGGCCGGCTTGGCGCGACCGCGATTCGCACCCCGACGGGCCCGTCATCCTGTATGGCTGGCACACCGTCACGATGGCGCTCGCCAACCCTCGGCGGCGGATCCGCAAGCTGACGCTGACCGAGAACGCCGCAAGGCGGCTTGCGGACGAAAACATCGCGACTCCTGTCGCGCCCGAGATCGTCCGGCCCCAGGAGATCGACCGTCTGCTGTCGCCAGACGCCGTGCATCAGGGTCTGCTCGCGGAAGCCGATCCTCTGCCTTCGCCCGACATCGAGACATTGAAGCAGGAAGGCATGGTGCTGGTGCTCGACCAGATCACCGATCCACACAATGTCGGCGCGATCTTGCGCTCCGCCGCGGCCTTTGCGGTGAAGGCGATCGTCACCACCGCGCGTCACAGTCCGGAAGCAACCGGCGTGCTCGCGAAGGCAGCCTCCGGTGCGCTCGAGCTCGTGCCGCTCATCACCGTGCAAAACCTCGCCCGCGCGCTCACCGCGCTGAACGAGCGCGGCTTTCAGACCGTCGGGCTCGACAGCGAAGGCACTGAGGATCTCGGCGACGTCGCACTGCGTGAGCCGCTGGCGCTGGTGCTCGGCGCCGAAGGCAAGGGCCTCAGGCAGTTGACCCGCGAGACCTGCAGCGTTGTGGCGCGCCTCGACATGCCCGGCGAGATCAAGAGTCTCAACGTCTCGAACGCCGC
Organism: Bradyrhizobium sp. 153; assembly: GCF_023073835.1. Lineage (NCBI taxonomy): Bacteria > Pseudomonadati > Pseudomonadota > Alphaproteobacteria > Hyphomicrobiales > Nitrobacteraceae > Bradyrhizobium > Bradyrhizobium sp. 153. The sequence goes on from NZ_JADPKH010000045.1 coordinate 75,306, forward strand.
CGTGCTCTCGCTCTATGTCGGCGCAAGCAGGCTCGGGCTGATGAAGCAGGGCGCGACGTCGTAGACCGAAGGTAGACTTTACCCGATCAACTCCCGCACCATCGGCACCACCTTGCGCCCATAAAGCTCGATGCTGCGCATCAGCTTCTCGTGCGCCAATGGACCTGCCGAATATTTCAACTGGAAGCGCGAGATGCCGAGCGCCTTTGCCGTCTTGGCGATCTTGCGTGCGACCGTTTCCGGCGCGCCGACATAGAGCGAGCCGTGCTCGGCCTCGTTCACGAACTCGTCGCGGCCCATCGGCGGCCAGCCGCGTTCCTTGCCGATGCGGTCACGCATAGCCTTGTAGTCTGGCCATAGCTCCTCGCGCGCCTGTGCGTCAGTCTCGGCGACATAGCCGGGCGAATGCACGCCGATCGGCTGCGCCGGGCGACCGAACTCCTTGAACGCGCGGTGATAGAGATCGACGTAGGGCGCAAAGCGCGCAGGATCGCCGCCGATTATCGCGAGCATCAAGGGCAGGCCGTAATGCGCGGCACGCACCACCGATTGCGGACTGCCGCCGACGCCGATCCAGGTTTTCAGCGTGCCGTTCTCGATTGGCGGATAGACCGATTGATCGCGCAGCGGCGGACGCAGCTTGCCTTCCCAGGTCACCGGCGTTTGCGACAGCAGGGCCGTGAACAGGTCGAGCTTTTCCTCGAACAGCTCTTCGTATTTGCGCAGGTCGAAGCCGAACAGTGGAAAGGATTCGGTGAACGAGCCGCGGCCAAGGATCACCTCGGCGCGCCCGTTCGAGAGCGCATCCAACGTGGCGAAGCGCTGGAACACGCGGATCGGATCGTCCGAGCTCAGCACCGTCACGGCCGAGCCGAGATGGATGCGCCTGGTGCGCGCCGCGATGGCTGCGAGCACGGTCTCGGGCGAGGAGATCGCGAAGTCGGCGCGGTGATGTTCGCCGAGGCCGATGAAGTCGAGACCGAGCTCATCGGCCAGCACGGCTTCGTCGACGACGTTGCGGATCACCTGCGCATGCGAAAGCATCGCGCCGGAGGCGTCCTTGGTGACGTCGCCAAAGGTATCCAGTCCGAATTCGAGCGGTGCGGTCATGGATGAAGTCTCTGCGGGAAGATGGACGACACTTAATGAACAGCCGCACCGCCACAAGGCGGCTTTCGGAAATGCTCAGTTTCCGTTTGTTCAATCCGGCCCAAACCTACCGCCACATCCCGCGCATCTTCGCCCCGATGTCGATCTTCGGACCCAGCGCCGCCGTGCGCGCCGCACCCGCCGCGGCCTTCGGCCAGGCGGTGCGCTCGAACAGATAGACCAACTGCTCCGGGATGAAGCGGGTGCGCGAGGCGTAGACGTGGCGGTCGCCCTTGGCGGCCTGGCCGTGGATGAAGAAGCGCTGTGGCACGACGAGGTGGAGATCGTCCTTGGCGCGCGTCATTGCGACATAGAGCAGGCGGCGCTCCTCCTCGAGCTCGGCGGTGGTGCCGGCGCCGAGATCGGAGGGCATGCAGCCGTCGACGACGTTGAGCACGAACACCGACTTCCACTCCTGGCCCTTGGCGGAATGGATGGTGGAGAGGATCAGGTAATCCTCGTCGCGCAACGGCGGACCGGATTTGTCGCTGGTTGCATTGGGCGGATCGAGCGTGAGCTCGGTCAAAAATTTCTCGCGCGAGGCGTAGCCGCTCGCAATCTGCTCGAGCTGCATCAAATCGGCGCGCCGCGTCTCGGCATCCTCGTGGATGCGCTCAAGATGCGGCTCGTACCAGAGTCGCACGCGTTCGAGATCGGTCGGCCATTCCGAATAGCGCAAATTCTGGGCCGTGCGGACGAAGTCGGTCCAATCAGCACCGGCACGAGCAGGCGCCGGGAGCTGGCCCAGCGCGGCGAGCGGATCGGTGCTCTCGGCCATCTGGTCCAGCACGCGCTGCGCGGTCGCGGGTCCGATGCCCGGCAACAGATGCAGGATGCGGAAACCCGCGACCCGGTCGCGCGGATTCTCGGCGAAACGCAGCAGCGCCAGCACGTCCTTGACGTGGGCTGCATCGAGGAATTTCAGTCCGCCGAACTTGACGAAGGGGATGTTGCGGCGGGTCAGCTCGATCTCAAGCGGGCCCGAATGCGAGGAGGTCCGGAACAGTACCGCCTGGTGCTTGAGCAGCGCGCCTTGCTCGCGATTGGCCAGCACCTGTTCGACGATGTAGCGGGCCTGGTCGGCCTCGTCATGCACGGTGACGAGCTGCGGCTTGTGCGACGAGGCGCGGTCGGTCCACAGATTCTTGGTGAAGCGCTCGCGCGCGAGGCCGATGACGCCGTTGGCCGCCGCCAGCACTGCTTGCGTCGAGCGGTAGTTGCGGTCGAGCGTGATCATTTCCGCACGCGGCGAAAAGCTCTGCGGAAAATCCAGGATGTTGCGCACTGTGGCGGCGCGGAACGAATAGATCGACTGGGCATCGTCGCCGACCACTGTGAGCCCGCGTCCGTCGGGCTTCAACGCCAGCAGGATCGAAGATTGCAGGCGGTTGGTGTCCTGGTATTCGTCGACCAGCACGTGATCGAAGCGGCCACCGATCTCTTCCGCGATCAGCGCATCGCTCATGATCTGCGACCAGTAGAGCAGGAGATCGTCGTAATCGAGCACATGCTGGGCTTGCTTGGCCTCGACATAGGCCGCGAACAGGCCTTTCAGCTCGGCCGCCCAGCCCGCGCACCAGGGATAGTGCACCCCCAAAACCTTCTCGATCTCCATCTCGGCATTGATGCAGCGCGAGTAGATCGAAAGGCACGTGCCCTTGGCCGGAAAACGGCTCTCCGTTTTCGACAGCCCGCGCTCGTGCCGGACCAGGTTCATCAGGTCCGCGGAGTCCTCGCGGTCGTGGATGGTGAAGGCGGGGTCGAGGCCGATGCGTTCGGCATATTCGCGCAAGAGGCGCGCGCCGATGCCGTGGAAGGTGCCGGCCCAGGTGAGTGCATCGCGCATGATCGCGGCGTTGTTCTCGCCCAGCACTTTTCGGGCGATGCGTTCGACCCGGCCGGCCATCTCGGCCGCGGCGCGGCGGGAGAATGTCATCAACAGGATGCGGCGCGGATCGGCGCCGGCGACGATCAGATGCGCGACGCGGTGGGCGAGCGTGTTGGTCTTGCCGGAGCCGGCGCCGGCAATGACGAGCAGGGGGGCGCCCACGGTCGCACCTTCCGCCACGCCATGCTCGACGGCGCGGCGCTGCTCCGCATTGAGCGTGTCCAGATATGTCGCCACGAATCGCCCCGGTGAAAGGCTGAGACTCGGCGATCCCGGCGCGAATCGCAATGCAGCTGGACGAAACCGGGTTTAGGATTTAGGGGGAAAGACGGCCCCAAGTTCCAGCCCGAGAAACCCTCCGGTATGACCGAGCTCAAGCCCGACCAGTTCGAGATGCGGCGGCTGGAATCGCTCAGCAACACCATTTTTGGCGTTGCCATGACGCTGCTCGCCTACGACTTGCCCAAGGCCGCGGTGTTCACCAGCGCCCCCGGCTGGAGCGATCTCGCCCATGTCTATTCCGGCAAGCTCGCCGGCTTCGCGCTCAGCTTCATCATCGCTGGCGTGTTCTGGATCAGCCATCACCGGCGCCTGGCGCGCCAGCCGGTCGGCAGCCGTGGCGCGGTGATCCTCAATCTGTTCTTCCTGCTCTCGATCGTGCTGCTGCCTGTGACCAATGGCCTCTACACCAATTACGGCATGAGCAACGCGGTGGCGGTGCTCTACGGCCTGCATCTGACCGCGATCGCCGGCCTTAATGCCTGGCTGTGGTGGACCATCCTGGGCGCATGGCGTCACGAGATCATGATCTCGCTGTTTCCGTTCCTGGTGTTCATCCCGGGCACGATCGTTGCGGCGTTCGCGCCGCGTGTCGCGCCCTTTATCTGGTTCATCGCCTTCGGCGCCGTCGTGATGCAGCGCTTCAGCATCGCGCGAACGGAGCCGGATACGTAAGGCGGCGGCTCATCCGGATGTCGCGCCGAACCCGTCGGCCGGCACGTAAAGCTTGACCGGACGGATTTCGTAGACCGCCGTCGGATTGACCGCACGCAGCTTCCGCGCCGCCGCGATCGCCTCATCCTCGCTGGCGCATTCCATGAGGTGGAAGCCCAGCAGCTGCTCCTTGGTCTCGGCAAACGGACCGTCCAGCACCATGCCCGCGCCGGGGCCCCGCAAGGTGCGGGCCTTTCGGGTCTCATCCAGACGGGCGGCCGGCCCAAACTGTCCGCTGGCTCGTAGCGGCGCCTGAACCTCGATGACTTTGGCGACGACGGCGGCGTCCTGCTCCGGCGTCCAGGACAAGACCTCGTCTTCCACGTGATAGGCCAGGATGGCGTACAGCATCGTCACCTCTCTTCTGCGCAAGTTACTTACGAAAGTCCCGAGGACGTAGCACCGCAGTCCGTGCCGACAATCCCGAAGCAGAATATTGCGTGGCCGGCAAGCGACGAAACCGTCCTGAAACCCGATTACGGCCGTGCCGCGTGAACGCCGCCGAAAGCGGTCGCGACTGATGACCACAACAACAAGGTTTTTGCTGGAGGCGGCAATGGCGGGTCACACCATCAAGATCATCTGCGACGCGCGTCGGGCGGGACAATCCGAACCGGCCGATCTGCACGACCAGGCCGGCCATCACCGCTATTACGGCAGCTCGGCCGAAAATGGCGGCGAGCGGATCGTGGAGAGCCGGCGCGGCAAACGCCCGCGTGCGCTCAACATCTGCGGTTTTTGAAGCCGTTGCCCAGGGCGGTGGTCGACCATGGACGTCCTGCAAATATCAATTGCGGCGATGCCGTTCCTGCTCTCGCTGGCAAGCAGGATCGGCAAGGCGATTGCCCCATGCTTGCTCACGAGCATCTGCACGGTGCTCCTCGGCGCGGAACCTCACCGCGCGGTCATGGCATGGTGCGTCCGCATGCTGATCGCCGCCGTTGCGCTGCGCGAACGGCTTCGCACGAGCTGAGCCGGCGAGCGGTCCCGACCCTCCCGATCAGGGCAAATCTGAAAAGGAAAAGGCGCGGCGGGGAGTGCCCCGTCGCGCCCGATTTCTTGCTCGCTGGTCCAGGGCTGAGAGCGCCCTGATGCCAAGCCTTTTGTCTAGAGCCTAGCGGGCGATCCCAGCGAGGTGACAGCGCTTGAGATAAGACACTGGATCACCTCCTTTCGTTGGTTTCGGGAGATTTCAATATAGGTTGTAAGGCCGCCGCTGTTAAGGGCGAGCGGATCGGCCGGAACCCAAGCTGGTTCGTAAGGCAAGCAAGCTGTGCGAAAAGTCGCCGTCGCGGCAGTTGAGACCGCCGTCCGACCGTGTTAGGGAGCCCCTGACGCGGGTGTAGCTCAATGGTAGAGCAGCAGCCTTCCAAGCTGAATACGAGGGTTCGATTCCCTTCACCCGCTCCAATGTTCTCAACAGCTTGGACGTTTCATTCCGACACGTCGCGCTTCATCGACGACGATCGGCGCTTGTCCCGTGCTTTCGGCACGACGGCCACACGTGGCCATCGCAATGGTCTGAGCGGTGGCGGTCCCTGCTGGCATGGCCGATGACGTGGGCCTGGCTCAGGCTCTTCGCTGGTTGAGATAGCGAAGAGCGAGCCTGATGAAATTGTGCACCACCATCGACGTCTCGTCCTCCCTGAACACCAGAAACACATCGGCCGTGGGCGGCGAGGGCCTGATCGGGCGGAATACGATGTCGGTGGTTGTGAACCGCTCAATCGACTGCGGCACGAGTGCGACACCAAAACCTGCGGCAATCAGACTTGGGATCGACTGGGCATCGACGACTTGCTGGGAAACCTTTGGGAGAAAGCCGGCGTCGACACAGCACTTCCGCACGTAGCGGGCGAAATCCGAGCTGTCCGGATCCAGGACGACGTGATCCTCGGAGGCGAGATCGCCGAGGGCGATGCGCCTGCGTTGCGCCAGCCGATGGCTGCGGGGCACGGCCAGGACGACCTCTTCGCGCCACGCCAGCTTGCTGGTCAGGTCGCGCTCGGCGGGAATGCCGCGAATGAGACAGATGTTGGTGGCACGGCTGAGGAGCGCGGCGATCTGCAGCGCCGGCGCCTGCTCATGTACCGTCATCTTGACCAATGGCGCAACCTTCCGATAGGCCGCGAGCAGCTCGGCGAGACGACCGCGCAGGATGGAGCCGGTCGCCCCGACATCCAGCGTTCCGACCAAGCCGGCGCCGATCGACCGAACCTCATCTTCCGTGGCTTTGACCTGCTGCAGGATCGCGCGCCCCCGCACCAGCATGGCTTCGCCGGCCTGCGTCAACTCGACCCTGCGGCTGGTCCTGTAGAGGAGCTGGGTGCCGAGTTCGGCCTCGAGCGCCTGGATATGTTGGCTGAGCGGCGGCTGCGAGAGGTTCAGCCGTCGGGCGGCAAGGGTGAAGCTGCGCTCCTCGGCCACCGCGATGAAGTACCGGAGCTGGCGCAGATCCATAGTGAAACCCTATCAATCGTGTCGTTCTATATATTGGACTCGGCAGCGAGGCTGGTCAACGAATGACCGATGGAGACCTCGCGCGTGCTGCCGCGACCGAACGGCTCCATCCGCGGCGACTTCACGTCGCCGCCAACGCTAAGAGTGGCGAAGGCTAAAGGCCGACCAAGCCAGACAAATGGAAGCCCAGGGAGCGAGGAAAGCCATGCCCAAGATTTTCAAGTCACTCTTCTTCCAAGTGGTCGTTGCACTCGCGGCCGGCATCGCTCTCGGCATGGCCTATCCGGACACTGCATTGCAGATGAAGCCGCTGGGCGACGGCTTTATCAAACTCATCAAGATGCTGGTGCCCGTCATCGTGTTTTGCGTGGTGGTGCAGGGAATATCGGCGGCCGGCGACCTTTCAAAGGTTGGAAGGGTGGGCATCCGCTCGCTTCTCTATTTCGAGATCGTCACCACCATCGCCTTGGTGTTCGGCATCGCGCTTGCTTACTATTTTCAGCCCGGCGCCGGAATGAACATCGATCCAAGGACGCTGGACGCCAAGGCGCTTAGCGGGTTCAGCCAGACCGCCGCTCAGGTCGCCGGCGGAGGCGTCTCCGAATTCCTGATGAAGCTCATCCCGTCGACCATCGTCGGAGCCTTCAGCTCCGGCGATGTTCTGCAGGTCCTGATCGTCTCGATCATGTTTGGTTGTGCCATGTCGTTGTGCGGCGAGCGCGCGAGGCCAGTCGTCGATTTCGTCGAGCGGGTGAACGAGATCATCTTCAAGATGATGAACTTCGTCGTCCGGCTCGCCCCGCTCGGCGTCTTCGGTGCGATCGCCTTCACTGTCGGCAAGTATGGCATCGGTTCACTGAAGCAGCTCGGGGGGCTTGTTGCCCTGTTCTATCTGGCGGTGTTCTTCTTCGTGGTCGTCGTGCTCGGAGCGATCATGCGGCTCTCGGGCTTCAGCCTGTTCAAGTTGCTGGTCTATCTGCGTGAAGAGCTGATGATCGTTCTCGGCACGGCCGCAGGCGACAGCGTGCTTCCGCAGACCATGCGCAAGCTCGAACAGCTCGGGATCAAGCGGTCGACGGTCGGTTTGGTCATCCCGACAGGGTACTCATTCAATCTGGATGCCTTCTCGATCTACTTGACCCTGGCGGCGGTCTTCATTGCACAGGCGACGAACACACCACTCGCCACGGGCGATCTCCTGGCGATCCTCGGCGTCGCGTTGCTCACGTCCAAGGGAGCTCATGGCGTCCCGGGCTCGGCCATTGTCGTCCTCGCGGCGACGCTGGCAGCCATTCCGGCCATCCCGGCGATCGGACTGGTGCTGATCTTGTCGGTGGACTGGTTCATCGGCATCGCCCGCGCGCTCGGCAATTATGTCGGAAACTGCGTTGCCACGGTGGTCGTCGCCTCGTGGGAGGGGGACCTCGATCGCGCGAAGGCGCATCGCATTCTCGATGGTGAGATCGTTCCTTCAAGCGAGAACGTGCAGATCGATCCGGCCGGCGCGAACGCTCCCGTCGCGGGCCTGCAGACGCTTTGAATGCAGAGGCATGTGGTTGACATGGCAAAACTCTCGATTGAGCCATTGATGAGGCAGGCGTTCGCTCCGTTCGGAGAGGTCGTCGAAACGGAAGGGTTGACGCCCCTCTCGATCAACCAGGGATATGCCGCGCGCTACAACGAACTCGCCAATATCGATGTCGGTGCGGACGGCGGACAAATCAACATCAGCTGGTTTGTCGCCTCTGCGCGGCCCGCGCCCATCGCCATTCGCCTGATGGAGCGCCATCCACTTGGAAGCCAGCTGTTCATGCCCTTGAACGGAGGAAACTGGCTGGTCGTCGTTTGCACCGACCCGCACACACCTTCGACCTATCGGGCGTTCGCTGCCAATGGCAACCAAGGCGTGAACTATGCCCGAAACTGCTGGCACCACCCGCTTCTGGTGGTCAAGGACGCAAGCTCGTTCCTTGTCGTCGATCGAAAGGGTGGTGGTAACAATCTCGAAGAATATTGGCTAGACGAGACGATGCAACTCGATCCCAAGACGGCCGCAAGCTGACCCCCCGTAACGTCCACGAGGCTCGATGATGTCATCGCAAACCTATCACATCCCGCAAGGGGGCCTTCCGCCCCAGACGGATCTTCTCAGTGGCCGGGCGGTCTTTACCAACGCCTACGCGGTCATCCCCAACGGCGTGCAGCGCGACATCGTGGTCAGCCACCTGCCGCACTGGAAGGATACGCGCGTCTGGGTGCTGGCGCGACCGCTCTCCGGCTTCGCGGAGACGTTCTCCCATTATCTTATGGAGATCGCGCGGGATGGAGGAAGTGAAGTTCCCGAACCGGACAAAGACGCCGAGGGCGCGTTGTTCGTCGTGGGCGGCAGGTTGCTCCTCAAATTGGCGGACGAGGAGCATGAGCTCAGGCCGGGCGGCTTCGCCTATCTGCCACCCGGTTGCGCCTGGAGCATTCGCAACCGGGGCCAGAGCCCGGCGCAGCTTCACTGGATCCGCAAGCTGTATCAGCGCGTGCCCGGATTGGCCGAGCCCGAGGCGATTGTGACCCATGCAGACTCGGTTGAACCGGTACCGATGCCGGGCACTGAGGGAAGGTGGGCAACCACGCGCTTCATCGATCCGGCCGACATGCGGCATGACATGCACATCAATATCGTCACGTTCGAGCCGGGTGCGACGATCCCCTTTGCAGAGACGCACGTCATGGAGCACGGATTATATGTCCTCGAGGGCAAGGCCGTGTACCGTCTCAATCGGGACTGGGTCGAGGTCGCGGCCGGAGACTACATGTGGCTGCGCGCCTTCTGCCCGCAGGCGTGCTACGCAGGAGGCCCCGGTCGGTTTCGCTATCTGCTTTACAAGGACGTCAACCGGCACATGAATCTGCGGCAGGGAGCTCCGCTGTTTTGACCTTGAGTAACGTCGGTTTCGGGCAAGCCGGCTTTGGCTAGAACCGACGATCCGGGCCGGGCCGCAGACTTCCCACTCGGCGCGATGCCGAATATGTGGGCGCGCCTGGGCGATCAATCCGCTCAGGAACCATCGCCGCAAGCATGAGTTTCCCGGTCGGGCGGGGCGAAAGTCACACGAGGCCGACCGTGCAAGACGACATGCGTGTGCGCTCCACGGCGCAGATCGCGGGCCATCCGATTCATCCGATGCTGGTGCCGATCCCGATCGCGTGTTTCATCGGGGCGCTGCTTACCGACATCGCCTATGTCGCGAGCGCCGAGATCATGTGGGCGAATTTTTCCGCCTGGCTTCTGCTCTTCGGCGTTATCTTCGGCGTGCTCGCGGCCATTGCAGGCCTCATTGATTTCCTCGGCAACCGACTGGTGCGGACGCAGCCGCCGGCCTGGCCGCATCTGATCGGCAACGCTGTGGCGCTGATCCTTGCGATCTTCAATACGATGATTCACATGCGCGATGCCTGGACCTCGGTGTGGCCGACCGGGCTCGCTCTTTCGGTGATTACCGTGCTGATCCTGCCCGTCACCGGCTGGCTCGGCTGGGCCATGGTGTATCGCCACGGCGTCGGAGTTGCACGATGATGGCAAAGCTCACCCGCGCGCTGCTGTGCTCTTCGTTGCTGTGTCTGGCCGGCTGCAATGACGGCAGTGGCGATCCCAAGGCGCAAATCGGCCCCAATCCGACGCTGCCGGATATCCAGCAATATCTGCTGCCGCCGGTCCACATCGCCCGCATCGTCGGCTGGAAGAAGGACGAGACGCCGACCGTTGCGCAGGGCTTGCAGGCCAAGGCGTTCGCAACCGGCTTGCAGCATCCGCGATCCCTCTATGTGCTGCCCAATGGCGACGTGCTGGTGGTGGAGTCCAAGGCGCCGAAGGGCGCCTCGATCAAGCGTCCCAAGGAAATCGTGATGGGATATATCGAGTCCTGGGCGACCTCGGGCGGCGGCGACACCGGACCGGGTAACCGCATCACGCTCCTGCGCGACAGCAATGGCGACGGCGTGCCTGACACGCAAAGCGTCTTCCTCGACCATCTCAACTCGCCGTTCGGCGTCGCGCTGGTCGGCAACGATCTCTATGTCGCCAACACCGACGCGATCGTGAAATATCCCTATACCGAGGGCGACACGAAGATCACCGCACCCGGCACGGTGCTGACGCCGCTGCCAGGCGGGCCGATCAATCATCATTGGACCAAGAGCCTGGTCGCTAGCCCCGACGGCTCAAAACTCTATGCCGGCGTCGGCTCCAACAGCAACATCACCGAGAACGGCATGGAGGCCGAGCACAATCGCGCCGCTATCCTCGAGGTCGATCGTGCCGGCGGCCGCTGGCGCCTCTTCGCAAGCGGCCTGCGCAATCCGAACGGCCTCAGCTTCGAGCCGCAGACCGGCGCATTGTGGACAGTGGTGAACGAGCGCGACGAGATCGGTCCCGATCTCGTGCCCGACTACATGACGTCCGTCAGGGACGGCGGCTTCTACGGCTGGCCTTACAGCTATTGGGGCCAGCACGTCGATCCCCGCGTCAAGCCGGAGCGGCCGGACCTCGTGGCCAACGCGATCGTGCCGGACTATGCCCTGAGCTCGCATGTCGCCCCGCTGGGGATGGCTTTCTCCGCCGGCACCAGCCTGCCGGCCGCCTATCGCAACGGCGCCTTCGTCGGGGAGCACGGCAGCTGGAACCGGCAGGTGCTGAACGGCTACAAGGTCGTGTTCGTGCCGTTTGCGGACGGCAAGCCGAGCGGGCCGGCGCAGGACGTCGTCACCGGCTTCCTTAACAGCGACAATCAGGCGCGCGGTCGCCCCGTTGGCGTCGCCATCGACAAGACCGGCGCGCTGCTGGTGGCCGACGACAGCGGCAACACCGTGTGGCGGGTGACGGCGGCGCATCCGCAGCTGACGCAACGTTAGGCGCGCCCGCGCGTTATCGGGCAGACGATCTCTGAACGCAAAGCCGGGAGTTTGGACAATGGGTCTTGCTCAATACGCCGTCGTGCCGGTGCAGGACGAATGGGGCGTGCTGCACGACGGGGACGTCAAGAGCCGATACGCTACCAAGGAAGCTGCATTCGAGTCGGCGGTTGCCGCGGCATCCTTGGCCCTTCGTGAGGGACATGAAGTCCATGTCAGCGTGCCCGGCCGTGAGGCAGGCGAGACCGCGCTCGGTGTCTAGGGGCCGCGGAATAGCATCTAGAGGAGGCCACGATGACCAAGCCTCGTGAGCAGAATGGCGTCGAGCCGCCGCTGTCCGAAGACGACATCCAGCGCGATCAGCTCGGCCCGCGCGGCGTCCCGGATGCGCCAGATCCCGCCAAAATGACCCCGCAGCGCGAAAAGAAGACGCCGAAGCATATCGAGCCGGGCCACACGTCCTGACACGGGCGTGCTCTGCGGCTGGCGCCGCGGTGCCATTCGGAACCGATATTCCCGCAAGCTGAGTCTACCGGTAAAACGGGCTTGCTGGCGCGATCCGCGCCCGGCGGGCAGGCGATATCGGGAATGCGGTTCTTGAAGTCTGACAGCAGGCTAATCGGCGTCCTGCTGGTGCTCGCGATCACGCAGCTGGTCGGGTGGGGCACGATCGGGCTTCCCGCCATTGTCGGGCGCGATCTTGCAGCCGATCTGGGCATGAGCCTGCCGGCGGTATTCGCGGGGACATCCGTTCTTTACGTCGCGATGGGACTGTGCGCCCCCTGGCTCGCCAAGTCCTTTGCGCGGCATGGCGCGCGGCCGATCATGATGATCGGCACGGTCGTGACCGCGCCGGGTTTCGTGCTGCTGTCGCTCGCGCGCGAGCCGATGCTCTATTTCACCGCCTGGATCGTGCTCGGCATCGCCGGCAGCGCGACCTTGTCGACCGGCGCCTATATCATGCTGAACGAGGTCGCCGGGCGGCAGGCTAAGAGCGCGATCGGCGCGCTCATGCTGGTGACGGGACTGTCCAACAGCATCTTCTGGCCGGCCACCTCGTTCCTGAGCGGTCACCTCGGCTGGCGTGGAACATGCCTCGTCTATGCAGCCATGACGATCCTCGTGTCGCTTCCGCTCTATGCGTTCGCGGCTCCGCGTCGGAGAGGCGCGGATAGCGATGGCGGTGCGCCGGCCGAGCCTGCAGAGGCGCCTGCATTTGCGCGGAGCACATTCCGTCTCGTCGTTGCCGCGATCACCCTCAACGCCTTCGTCAATTTCGGCCTCTCCGCCATTCTCATCGAGCTGCTCCGCGCCGAGGGGCTGGCGCCAGCACAGGCCATTGCCTTCGGCTCGATGCTCGGTGTGATCCAGGTCAGCGCGCGCGGACTGGACTTCCTTGGAGGCGGGCGATGGGACGGCATCACGACCGGCCTCGTCGCAGGCACGGCATTGCCCGTGGCGATGCTGCTCCTGATGATGAGCGAGGGTACGACCTGGGCGGTCGCGGTCTTCATCCTGCTCTATGGCGCCGGCAGCGGCGCGATGGCGGTGGCGCGCGCGACCATCCCGCTGGTGTTCTACGACCAGGCCGAGTTCGCCAAGGCGATGTCGATGATCGCGCTGCCGCTCAATCTCGCCTCCGCAATCTCGCCGCCGCTCCTCGTCGGATTGCTCACGGAGTTCAGCAGCCGCGCTGCGCTCGGTCTCACCTTCGTCTGCTCCTGCGCAACCGTGCTGATCCTGGTCCTGCTCGGGCGGCGGCGGCCGCGAACCGCTGCTGCAGCTCTGACCTAAGACAATCTTCGCGGCGCGGAATTCGACAACCGGCCGATCCTGCTGCCGGGTGGGGATGGCCGTATGCCGCCAGTGCAGTGCTCGATGCCCGAAAATGGTGTATCCGCGGGGTGCGCGGCCAGAGCTTTCGAGCCGCCGCGCCAAGATCCCAGTTCCCCGGAGGAAATCGACATGTCGGCTTTGCCGCTTTCAGGCATCAAGATCCTTGACCTCACCCGCGTGCTCGCCGGGCCCTTGTCGGCGCAGATGCTGGGAGACCTGGGTGCGGAGGTCATCAAGATCGAGCGGCCGGGTACCGGCGACGACGCGCGCGCCTTTGGCCCGCCTTACCTGACCGATCCCGAGGGCAAGGCGAACAACAACAACTCGTTTTACCTCTGCGCCAACCGCAACAAGAAATCGGTCACCGTCAACATCGCCAAGCCCGAGGGGCAGGCCATCATCCGCGAGCTCGCCAAGGACGTCGACGTCTTCATGGAGAATTACAAGGTCGGCGATCTCAAGCGCTACGGCCTCGACTATGAATCGATGAAGGCGATCAATCCCAGCATCATCTATTGCTCGGTGACCGGCTTCGGCCAGACCGGCCCATACGCGCCGCGCGCCGGCTATGACGCGATTCTGCAGGCGATGGGCGGGTTGATGAGTGTCACCGGCCATATCGATGGCGAGCCGGGCGAGGGCCCGATGAAGGTCGGTCCTTCCATAGTCGACTACATGACCGGCATGAATTCATCGATCGGGATTCTCTCGGCGCTCTACCACCGTGACGCCAATGGCGGGGCGGGACAGCACATCGACGTCTGCCTGTTCGATACCGTCATCGCATCCCTGTCGCACTGGCTCCAGATCTACCTCGTCAACGGCAAGACCCCGCCGCGCCGCGGCACCTGGGGCAATGGCGGCATGCCGGCCGGCGTGTTCCGCTGCACCGATGGCGAGCTGATGCTGGTGGTCGGCAATGACGGCCAGTTCCAGCGCACCTGCGCCGTGCTCGGCGCGCCCGAGCTCGCGAGCGATCCGCGCTTCATCAAGAACAACGACCGCGTCGTGCACGGAAAGGAGATCATGGCGATCTTCGCCGGCCTGTTCCTGAAGAAGCCGGTGGCCTATTGGCTGGAAAAGCTGGAGGAGGCCGGCGTGCCCTCAGGGCCGATCAACAATTTCGAGCAGGTGTTTTCCGATCCGCACGTCCAGTCGCGCGGCATGCGGGTGAAGGTCAATCATCCCTTCGAGCCCGATCTGTCGCTGGTTCGCAACGCGCTCACTTTGTCGGAGACGCCGATCAAGGACTACCGCGCGCCGCCGCTCTTGGGCGAGCATACCGAGGAGGTGCTCGCCGGCAAGCTCGGCTATGATGCAGGCAAGGTCGAGGAGCTGAAGCAGCACGGGATCATTTAGCGGTCGCTTCGCCCTGTCCGCGAGCCCAACTCGCATCGAGCAAGCCGGCGCGACCCGGCTTGCGTGAAGCTTGTGCGCAATCCCCCAGATAATCCCGATCCGTAGTCGCACAGGCTTTCGCTTCCCGCCCGATTCTGATCCGATCTTCCCACTTAAGTTCGGGAGGAAAGCGAATGTCCTACACGATCGGGTTCCAGGCCAAGAACCAGAAGGATATTCTGGCGACCGAGGCGGCCACCGCCAATCAGGCCGTCGCCATCATTGCCGCGCTGCGGCAAAGTTCCGATGAGATCAAGTTCATCCGTTCGCCGCAGGAAGGCGAGATGGGCATCGAGATGCTGCTGCTGCTCGCCAAAGAAGAGGCCGAGGAGATGCCGCAGCGGGCGTGACCCCTGCACGCGAAATTCCGACGTCTCCCGCAAGCGGGAAGTGAGGCCGTATCGGCCCTGAGCGAGCCTGTTTGATCAACGCGCGTCGCGTGCCAGCGCCCGCGCCGGCGCCTTCGTCTCGCTCCGGCCCGCCGTCAGCGCCATCGTCGCGACGCGGACGACGCGCGCGACCACGTCCTCGACGTCATCGAGGTCGCATTTGCCCTCCGACAGCTTCGTCAGCCGCTCGCTCTCACGGATGGTGTGGTGCGCCATGGCGAGCGCGAAGTTCAGGCCCCAATAGATATCGACCTCGCTGCGGTCGGGCAGGGACCTGCGCATCGCGCCGGCAAATTTGCGCAAATGGTCGATCTCGCGGTTCTTGATGCGGCGGATCGGCGGCACGGACTCGATCGAGGCGCGGATCATGAAGCGCGCCGCGGTCGAGCGCTGGTTCTCAGGGCCGAGGCAGCCGCGCAACGTCGGTCCGACCAGCGCGCGCAGGATGACCTCAATCGGCGCGCAGCCGCCGCCCTGTTCTTCCGCCGCCTTCAATTCCCGCAGGCGCTCGCGATTGGTCGCGATCGAGCGCGTGACGAACAATTCCGCGATCAATTCATCCTTCGAGCCGAAATGATAGTTCACCGCGGCCAGATTGACATTGGCCGCCGCGACGATGTCGCGCAGCGTCACGTCGCCGAAGCCGCGATCGGCATAGAGCCGTTCGGCGGCGGCGAGAATGGCAGACCTCGTATGATCGCTGGCCATGGGTGCCCTGGATGAGGGGAGTTGCAATTCAAACAGTTGTATGAAACTATCGTTTGAAGGCCGGAAATTGTCAATCCGCAATCGGGACTCGTTCGCAACTCGCGATTCCGTTCCGAACGGCCGCAACGCGCGCGCATTCGCGCTTGCGGGCCGGGCGCAGCGGCAGGACAGTTCGGCGTCAGAGAAATTGTTCAAAGAGCAAGACGAGGAGCGTCCCATGGATTTCGATCTGTCGCCCAAGCAGAAGGAATGGCTCGACCGCGTGCGGTCTTTCATGACCAAGCACGTGCGCCCGGCGGTGCCGGTCTACGACCAGCAGGACAAGAGCGGCGACCGCTGGAAGGTGATTCCGATCCTGGAAGACCTCAAGAAGAAGGCCAGGGCGGAAGGCCTGTGGAACATGTTCATGCCGCCGTCCGAGCACGAGGACGACGAATTCCGCGGCGCGGGACTGACCAATCTCGAATACGCGCTGCTGTCGGAAGAGATGGGCCGCATCACCTGGGCCTCGGAGGTATTCAACTGCTCGGCGCCCGACACCGGCAACATGGAAGTGTTCATCCGCTACGGCACCAAGGAGCAGAAGCGCAAATGGCTGCGCCCACTGATGGACGGCGAGATCCGCTCCGCCTTCCTGATGACGGAACCGGCGGTGGCCTCGTCGGACGCCACCAATATCGAGACCCGCATCGAGAAAGACGGTGATCACTACGTCATCAACGGCCGCAAATGGTGGTCGTCCGGCGTCGGCGATCCCCGCTGCAAGATCGCGATCCTGATGGGCAAGACCGATTTCAAGGCGGCCAAGCACCAGCAGCAGTCGCAGATCCTGGTTCCGCTCGACACGCCCGGCATCAAGGTCGAGAAGATGCTGCCCGTGTTCGGCTTCGACGATGCGCCGCACGGCCATGCTCAGGTGCTGCTCGAGAACGTGCGGGTGCCGAAGGAGAACATCCTGTTAGGGGAAGGCCGCGGTTTCGAGATCGCGCAGGGCCGGCTCGGCCCTGGCCGCATCCATCACTGCATGCGCACCATCGGCAAGGCCGAGGAGGCGCTGGAGAAGATGGTGAAGCGGCTCGCCTCGCGCACCGCCTTCGGCAAGAAGATCGTCGAGCACTCGGTGTGGGAGCAGCGCATTGGCGAGGCCCGCACCAATATCGAGATGACGCGTCTTCTGTGCCTCAAGGCGGCCGACATGATGGACAAGGTCGGCAACAAGACTGCGCAGGCCGAGATCGCCATGATCAAGGTCGCAGCCCCCAATATGGCGCTGAAGATCATCGACGAGGCGATCCAGGCCTTTGGCGGCGCGGGCGTGTCGGACGAGGCCGGCCTTGCCAAGGACTACGCCCACATTCGCACGCTGAGGCTCGCCGACGGTCCGGATGAGGTGCACAATCGCGCCATTGCCAGACTTGAACTTCGGAAGTATGCAAACTCTCCAAGTCACTAAAACTAAGCGGGAGAGCCGGACGGCGATCCCGACTTGAAGAAACGACAGGGCATGATCCGCGTCGGATGACCGCTTGACGCAAGTGCGTCAGTGGTTACCGATTAGGATCATGCTCGACCTGAAATGGTCAGGACTGAAGAGGGAGCGTCATCGTGGCTGACGGCGTCAGGAAAGACGAGGAGTTCTCGGGCACCAAGCCGGTCGAGGAGCGGCATCGTTTCGACGAGCTGCGGCTCGAGGCCTGGATGCGCGACAACGTCGAAGGCTATGAGGGCCCGCTGGTCGTGCTCCAGTTCAAGGGCGGCCAGTCCAACCCGACCTACCGGCTCGACACGCCGAACCGTTCCTATGTGATGCGCCGAAAGCCATTCGGCAAATTGCTGCCTTCGGCGCACGCCGTCGATCGCGAATACCGCGTGATCGCAGCGCTTGGAAAGCAAGGCTTTCCGGTCGCACGCGCCTATGCGCTGTGCCAGGACGATAGCGTCATTGGCGCTGCCTTTTACATCATGTCGATGGAAGAGGGCCGCGTGTTCTGGGATCCAACGCTGCCGAGCCAGAATGCCGATGTGCGCCGAAAGATCTTCACCAGCAAGATCGAGACGCTGGCGAAGCTCCACATGTTCGATCCGGTTGCGATCGGCCTTGGCGACTTCGGTAAGCCCGGCAATTATTTCGCGCGCCAGATCGACCGCTGGACTAAGCAATACCGCGCCTCCGAAACCCAGCACATTCCGGAGTTCGAGAAGGTCGCCGAATGGCTGCCCAAGACCGTGCCGGAGCAGGCGCGCGTCTCCATCGTCCACGGCGACTATCGCCTCGACAACATGATTTTCCACGCGACGGAACCGCGGGTGCAGGCGGTGCTGGACTGGGAGCTGTCGACGCTCGGCGATCCCATGGCCGACTTTACCTATCTGTTGATGCAGTGGATCATGCCGGGCCTCGAGGGCGTCGACCTCAAGGCGCTCAACATCCCGAGCCTGGAAGAGGCCGCGCAAATCTACTGCAACGTCACCAAGATGAACGTGCCGGACCTCAACTGGTACTTCTCCTACAATCTGTTCCGCCTCGCTGGTATCACGCAGGGTATCGCCGGCCGTATCCGCGACGGCACCGCCGCCAATGCCAAGGCGCTGGAATCGGCCAAGCGCACCGTGCCGCTGTCAAAGGCCTCATGGGACTACGCGCAGAAGGCGGGCGCGGTATAGGAAGAGCGAAGGCGCGGCCACTGGCCGCGCTTTTTTGTTTGCGTCGCCGTCTCCAAACACGCGATGTCATTGCCCGCGAAGGCGGGCAATCAGTGTTCCAGAGGCAGCATCGCCTGGACCGAGATGTCGCGGCGTACTGGATGCCGAGCACGGCTTGATGGTTGGCCAGATCGACGACCGGCTGCTTGTGCCGGTGGGCTATTCGCCGTCGCAAAGCCTGCTAGATCAACCCGCCCCGTGGAGCCCGTGCATGATCGATCTGACCACCCTGATCACCTACATCATTATCGTGCTCGGCTTTGTGTTCATCCCTGGACCAGCCACGCTCCTCACCATGGCGCGCGCGGCCAGTTCCGGAACGAAGGTTGGCATCGCGACAGGGGCGGGGATCGCTGCGGGAGACATCGTCCACACAATGATGGCGATCGTCGGCCTCTCGGCGATCATCGCTACGTCGGCACTCTTGTTCAGCATCGTCAAATATGCGGGGGCAGCCTTCCTCATTTACCTCGGCATTCGCGCGATGCTGGAAAAGCCTCCACTGGGAATCAGCGCCCGGACCTTGGCGATCACTGCGGGTCAAGCGTTCCGACAGGCGATCGTGGCGGAGGTTCTGAATCCGAAGACCGCGCTGTTCTTTCTCGCCTTCCTGCCGCAGTTCGTCCGGTCGGACAACGGGCCGGTCGTGCTTCAGCTTGCGATTCTGGGAGCCATATTCGTGTTGCTCGGCCTCGTCAGCACCGTCGTATTCGCCGTCGGTGCGGGACGTCTTGGCAACCTCGTTCGCCGCCATCCGGCAATTGTCAGGTGGCAAGGCAAGTTGGTCGGCGCAGTTTACTGCGCCGTCGGTGTGCGGCTGGCCTTGCAGGAGCGCTGATGTTGTAGGGCCCGGTGAGCGAAGCAATAGCCGGGACGGCGGTCTCGCATCTCGCTTCGCTCATGCGGGCGGTTCCGCATGCTAGCGCTCTACTCCCTCACACAATGCGCAATCAGCCTCTCCACGAACCCCGCGCACTTCTCCAGCTCCGCCATCTCGACGAACTCGTCCGGCGTATGCGCCTGCGCGATGGATCCCGGGCCGATCACTACCGAGGGAATATCGGCCATGCTGGCGAACAGGCTCGCCTCGGTGCCGAACGCGACCTTGGCGTGATCGTTGCGCCCCGCAAGGCTCTTGGCCAGCGTGACGATGGCGGCGTTGGCGGCCGTGTCGAGCGCGGGATAGTCGAGGATTTCCTCGAACCCGATGCCGCACTCCGGATGCTGTTTCTTCATCGCGGGCTCGAGCTCGGCCTTGGCCCAGGCGACGATCGCATCGGTCACCTCTTTGGACTCGGTGATGCCGATGCCGCGGCATTCGAAATCCACCGTGCAGGTATCCGGCACGATGTTCAGCGCGGCGCCGCCATGCACGATGCTGGTGAGCAGCGTCGAGTGCGGAACGTCGTAAAGGCTGTCCGTTGATCGCGCGGCCGCGAGTTTTACCGCGCGACGACGGATTTCGGTGATCAGTTCTGCGGCATATTCGATCGCGTTGACGCCGTCGGGCGCGATCGAGGAATGGCGGGCGAGGCCGCGAAACGTGGCGCGGACACCGTGCTTGCCTTTGTGGCCGATGATGACCTTCATCTCGGTCGGCTCGCCGACAAAGCAGCCGAGCGGTTTTACGCGTTTCTTCGCCACCTCGCGCAGCATCGGCCGCACGCCGACGCAGCCGATCTCCTCGTCATAGGAGATCGCCAGATGAATCGGCGTCTTGAGCTTCGCCTCCACGATCTCCGGCACCATCGCGAGGCACACCGCGACAAAGCCCTTCATGTCGGTGGTGCCGCGGCCGTAGAGCCTGCCGTCACGCTCGACGAGCTTGAACGGATCGTGGCTCCAGTCCTGGCCGACCACGGGCACGACATCGGTGTGGCCCGACAGCACCAGGCCGGGACGGTCCTCCGGTCCAATGGTGACCCACAGCGAGGCTTTCTCGCCGGTCTCATCGACGATGCGCTCGCACTTGATGCCGAACGTGGCGAGATAGCTTTCGATATGGGTGATCAGAGGCAGGTTGGTGCGGTCGCTGACGGTGTCGAAAGCAACGAGGTCGGCGAGCAGCTTGCGGATGCGGTCGGGTCTTGAGCTTGGCATTTTAAGGATCTTGTCAGGAGATTGCGGAAGCCGAGGCAGCTTGCAGGAACCATACCAGCGCGGCGGCGGGATGGGCAAATGCAGCCACAGCTGTCATTCAGGGCTTGCGACGTCGTCGCCCCGGAATGACGAGGGGAAGGCTACAAGGTCTTGTGTTGCCTGACGGGCAAAACACGCCAGCCGTGGGTCAACGCGCGCCATCCAAAACATTCCGCTTTACCGAAATTCGGAAATCGCGTATGTGTCGCGGCAACCCGGCCCAGGCAAGAGGGGCGTATCGCGATCGTCACGACACGCGGGCCGGGCGGCGGTGGACGCAGGTTACATCGGCGCCAAGGGTTTCGCAGGGCGGAGAGCCGTGAGCGAAGAGCCTCGCGCACTCGACCGGTGTGATCGGCGTACGGCAAAATCGTGTGGTCCTGGCGCCCGGGGTCTGTGCGCCAAGTCTTGCGGTGATGTGAGCGGCCCAACCGGACCGCCGCATCAGTTATCGGCAAGGCGACGGGGGCAATAGTGCATCGCTCCCCGAGGAGCAACTGTGTTGAAGTAGACCGGTGATCGAGCGGGCTCAAGGCTGGCGCTGCGCGCCCCCGCCTCCGGCGGCTGACGGCCTTGACCCCGCCCGCTC